>MPMQ01000122.1 GCA_002238585.1 Kistimonas sp. bin40
GTTGCACGACAGACGGCGAATGTGTTGGCGCCGGTCTTGTGCCGCTTGTTCTTGTCTGAAAACGGGTTGTCTGGAGACAGGCTGCCTGACCCCAAAGTGTGCCAATATTTTTTTCTTTAATTCCTTGATGGCGCCCGAATTTGCACTAGCCTTGCTGAGCACCTTTGGGGAGCGTCTTGTTGGGGGTGCGTTGTGATCGGAATGAAATGGTATGCGGCTCGTTTGGTCGTTTGCTTGTGTCCTGCTGCGGGCTTGGCGGCTGTCTTCTCTGCATCCACTCTGTACGGGGATAGCACGATGGCAAGCCATGAGTATTACGTTGCAGGGTTCGGCGACGCGCCAACTGACAGATTGGGCCCCGATGCTGGCGTTTTCAGCAAGGACCAGGACAGGATGAGGAAGAAAGCAACCCCTCTTCGTCCGTTTCTCCTGATGGCTTTGACGTCACCTGGAAAGCCTTGAATGCCATGGATGAGGAGACCTTGAAAGCCTTGAAAGCCTTGGATGCCCTGGATGAGGCTGAGCGTGAGGAGGCTGGTTATCTATAGATTGATCTGTCTGGAGGCATTGATCCCGTCGGGTGACCGTCAGCGTGGAGAGCTGCGGACTGCGCGTACAAAACCTGTGTGACCAAGTCAGAGCAGCCCCACAAGGCAACCCGCCCTTGTGGGCCTCCCCCGCTTGTGACTGCGAGGGAATGTGGCAAGGGTGGCGTGTCATGCGAGGGAATGCGGCAAGGGTGCGTGTCAATCGGACGGCAACGGCAAGGGTAAGGGCAAGTCCTGTGTATCTGCCAGGCTGCGACTGGGCGCGGTCGATGGGTCTGCTGGCACAAGGCACCAGGCTTGTATGGCTCCACAGCCGTTTTCCGCTGCCAGGCAGCGCCCATCGGGGCTGAAATACACTCGCATTACACGATCGACGAAGGCTTGGTGCCTGGTGCAGGGGCCGTCCTCAGTGACGATCTGGGCTTGCTTTTTCCAGCCATGCGAGGAAGGGGACCAGATCGCAAAGCCTCTCAGCCGGGGCTGCTGTTCATGGCGTTGCTGCGGTTCGGCCGCGCCGGTGTCGCTGTCATCACTGTCGGACTCCAGACTGGCGTTACTGTCATGGTATCTGGGTGCGACAAGGCTTGCCAAAGCCAGCTGCCCGTGGGCATTGAAGCTCATGTCCTGAACAGCGCAATAGCGGACAGGTCCGTATGTTCTGGGAGGACTGCACGGATCATCGCCCGGAAAATCCAGAGGCACAACAGATTCTTGTGTCCATGAGCCCTGCTCCAGGCGACGCCATATCTGTACGTAGTCGGGTTGCAGGGACAATGCCATGGTACGGCTGTCTGGGCTGAACGCGATCCCAGGCAGCTCGTAGCTGTACTCGCCTGCATCATCCTCGGGTGGGTTTAGCTGTACAGGTTCCCGGGTCCAGCTGCCGTCCGGCTGACACCACCAGTTGACTGCATGGACGCTGGTATCCCCCATGAACATACTCTCTGTGAACAGCATGAAGCTACGTGAGTCAGGGCTGAAAACAGTTTGGCGGCCATGATACTCACAAGTTTCTCTGATCACTTCTTTCCAGTCACCGGAGTCGGATCGGGACCACAGACTGATGTAGTCGTACGTCCGTGTGCGCAGATACTGGCTGCAAGGACTCCACTGGGCAGAGTTGACAGGCTGGCCGGCATGACAGCGGGCCGTTTGATGGAAGCTACCGTCTGGCAGGGCCTCGTAGATGAGCGCGTTTTCCTCACAGAGTTCGACAAAACGTTTCTGGTCCGGCGCTATGTAGAGGGTATCTGACTTGAGACCCTGCTGACAGAACGCTGGGAAGCCGCTTCTGGCGTCGGGTGCAACGGCAGGCAATTCAAGCCGCTCATAGTGGTTGGGTGCTGTGCTGACCAGGAGCCCGGCAGGTTGTAAAAACGCTTTGCATGGCTCCAGCCGGAGGCGGGAAGTCTGACGCAGTTGCTCACCCAGGGTTTTATAGAGCAGTTGGGGGAAAATGTCAGGATCGGAGCAACCTTGCAGCTCCTTCGTCTTGCTGCTGTCAAAGCGGTTCATCCAGGGCGCTATGATGGTGGTGAACCTGTCCCGGGAAAAGGGTCGACTGTCCCAGGGGGATGGCCGAGGAGCTGAAGGCTGGCTCCGGCGTTCTTCCGGTGCAGCGGCCAGGTGCTGTCCAGCCGGGCGGGGAGAATGAGCCACAGCTGACGCCGATGCGGACGCGGAAGTGGGTTCGCCGGGGGCTTGAGACTGCCGCCTTGTCAGCGAAGGTACGCAGGGAAGACCGGTGGTGTGCATGACAGAATCCTCATTGATGGTGTGTATCACAGACTTGAGCAGGATTGTGCCGCCGGAATGAGGCAGGACCCCCGATCCTTGCGACTGGTTTCCTGGACAAGGCAGCCTGTGTAAAGTTCCCCGTCGCAGTTTGGTATCTGGTGGCCGGGGGCTGTGTTATCGGGGCGGGCAAGATTGGTCCCGCCGCACGGGAGGGCCGGGAACGCGCGTAACAGAGCAGGTCAAGCAGACAGGAATCAAGGCTCTTCGACGTTTGCCAGGCTGTCACTGGGCGGCAGGTGCCAGGACCACGCATGTATGCGTCTGCAGTTGTTTTCCGCTGCCAGGATGCACCCATCCGGGCTCAAGAAGAGTCGCAGTACAGGCATGGTGACGGGCTGGTGGTCAAAGCAGAGGGGACCCGTAGTGACAATCTGCGCCTGCTTGTGCCAGCCATGAGGAGAAGGAGACCAGAGCGCAAGGCCTGTATGCTGAGTATCCCGTTCGCTGCATTTCCGCCAGGCGGTATCGCTGTCGTAGCTGTTATCACTGTCGGGGTTCAGGTTGAAGTTATCGCAAGCACTGCCATGGCCCCGGGGAGAGACTATGCTGGCCACAGCCAGCTGTCCGTAGGCATGGAATGTTACGGCCTGGAAATCATCAGGTTGGCGAGGTCCGTACGTTGTCGAGGGGTGGCGCGGATCAGCGCCCGGAAAGTCCACTGGCACAGAAAACTCCTGTGCCCATGTCCCCCTGTTCCAACCGACGTTATAGCTGCACTTTGTGGGTCAGGGACAGTGCCAAGGGGCGGCTGTCCGGACTGAAATCGGTGTCCCCTGCCAGATCCGGGCTGCACGCGTTTGCATCCTGGGGCAACGGTATCGGTGCCGTTGCTGTGTCCAGCCGCCGTCCGGCCGACACCAGCAGCTGAGTGCAGAGATGGTGCCAAATCCCGCGAAGAGAATGAAGCTACGTGAGTCAGGGCTGAAAGCCGGTTTCCGGAAAGGGTAATGACGGTGAGTGCATTGCAGGCTTGTGTACAGTTTTGCCGCTGGAGTGGGGCAGGAAACCTCGAACCTGCGGGGCCTGTGGGCCTGGCAGCGCGCACCCAGTTTCCACCGCTGCCTCATGTGGTTGGCTGTCGGGGGTGTGCGCGATCCTGGACGCGCGTGGCCCAGCCCAGCGTCCGTACTGGAGGGCCGGGAGATACAGCAAGAGAGCCCGTCCGGGGCTAGAGGCGAGACTCTTCGACCTCTGTCAGGCTGTCAGTGGGCGGCTGGTACCCAGGCAGAAGGCACCAGGCTTGTACCCGTCTGCAGCTGTCATCTGCCACCAGAACACGCCCATCGGTGCTGAAAAACAGCTGTAATACAGGACCGTACCAGGAAAGGTGGTCCGGGCACTCCTTGCCCGGGAAGACAATCTGCGCCTGCTTTTGCCAGCCGTGACGGGAAGGGCCCCAGATCGCAACGCCTATATGCCGGTTCTGCTTGCGGAGGTATTTCTGCGACTCCTCGTAGCCGGGGCCCTCGGCGTAGCTGTCACAGTCGTCGTACTTCAGGCTGCTCTCCCTTGAGTCGCTGGAGGCACTTTCCGGGTCTGCATCCTGCACTGGCTGCACTATGCTCGCCAGAGCCAGCTGCCCGTGGCTATTGAACGCCATATCCTGAAAATCATCAGCTATGATGGGTCCGTACTTTATTTTGGGTCTGAGTGGATCACCGTCGTAAAAGTCCACAGACACACTCGCCTCCCGCGTCCATGTTCCTTGCTCCAGCCGGTGCCATATTTCCACCTCGTGGGCGGATCGGGGAAACAGTGCCAGGGTGCTGCTGTCCGGACTGAAAACGGCCTTTACGAACAACGGCCAGCTCCCGGTTGCATCCTGGCGCGACAGCAGCGGCACAGGTTCAGGCGTCCAGCTACCATCTGGCTGACACCACCAGCTGACGGCTGCGACCTGGCCTGCTGCCGCAAACAGAATGAAGCTGCGCGAATCGGGGCTGAACAGAGAGAAGTTGAAGGGGTAATCGGTACGACCGTTGTTTCCGATAGCTTCCTGCTCTCTGATAACTTCTTCCCAGCGGCCTGAGTCGGAGCGGGCCCAAACACTGTCGCTGACGTCTGTCGTCGTATGCAGGTACTGGCCGCAGGGGCTCCACAGGGCTCTGAGAATCGGCTGGCCGGAATCACATTGAGCCGGTTCGCGCAGGATGTTTTCTGGTGCAACCTCGTAGATCAGTGCGCGCTTCTCAAGCAGGGTAACAAAACGTTTTTGATCCAGTGTCAAGCACACGTCATCGTTTTCATAGGGCTCATCGCTATCGAAAGAGGTGCGACAGTCCGGCAAAAAAAATTCCCGTGTACCTGGCTTGAAAGGCTGCAATGCGACCAGTTCGTAGCGATCCGGCGCCGTGTTGACCATGATTCCTGCAGGTTGTACGAAGGCCTTGCAGGGTTCCAGTCGCAGCCTGGGGGCCTGACGCAGTTGTTCACCCAGGGTGGCATGAAGTAGC
>MPMQ01000123.1 GCA_002238585.1 Kistimonas sp. bin40
CTCTTGAGCTTTGTTCAAGAAGCTGCCCGGCTTCACGCATTGTCAGATGCTCGTCCCAGTGAGGCTCTTCCCAACGCCCGCGGTCAGCATCTGGTGCGCGCACGACAGAGCCTTCCCGGCCGGCCTGATCTTTGGCTAACAATTTTTCCAGATTTCCCGTTTTTCTCAGCCCTGCGCGCGGGTCGTTCCCGGCCCGTTCGTCTGTTTCCGGCTGTTGTGCTGCCTCTCGTGTCACGGGAGTGGGAGTGGTTTGCGGCGGGGGTTCCGGGTTCTCATCAGCTCCCATAGCTCCCCTGTTGCCTGGGGCAATGGGAGTGCTGGAGCCTCCAGGTGCAGCTGGCCCGGCACCCCTGGCGGCGATTATTTCTGCGCGCTTTTGTGTTACGGAGTCGTAGTCTCTTGAGCTTTGTTCAAGAAGCTGCCCGGCTTCACGCATTGTCAGATGCTCGTCCCAGTGAGGCTCTTCCCAACGCCCGCGGTCAGCATCTGGTGCGCGCACGACAGAGCCTTCCCGGCCGGCCTGGTCTTTGGCTAACAATTTTTCCAGGTTTCCCGTTTTTTTCAGCCTTGCGCGCTGTGCGCGCGGGTCGAATCCGGCTTGTTGTTCTGTTCTTTGCTGTTGCGGCAGTTTGGCCGCAGAAGGTGGAGGAGGCGCCTGCCTCTTTGGTTTCTTTGGTGTTTTCTGCGGTTGCACAGGCAAGGAGTTGGCCCTTTTTTCTGTGCTTTGCTGTTGCGTCAGCTTGGGCGCAGGATGTCGAGGAGGAGGCGCCTGCCTCTTTGTTTGTCTCTTTGCTGTTCCCGGAGGTTGCACAGGCAAGGAGTCGGCCCTTTTTTCTGTGCTTTGCTGTTGCGTCAGCTTGGGCGCAGGATGTCGAGGAGGAGGCGCAGGGGGCGCGGATGTTGGTGCCGCAGCTCCGTTATTTTGCGCAGAAACATTCACTGCGTAGCGTGGCACATTGGCGAAATTCTCTGGAGTCTTTGGCTGCAGGAGGTCGGATTGAAGCAAGAGTTCTGACAGCTGTTTTGCAAGGGATATCACTTGGGAATACGGGCTCTCTACAGAGTTTACCGACGCAATCGAACCGCCCAGATGGGCCTGGGCAGCCTGGTGGTTATAGGCACCAGATGGCGGCGAGGCAGTCACTGTCGCTGCGGATGCTGCAGGCGGTGCGTTAAACACCTGCGCGCCTTGCCAGGGGGAGGGCACCACCCAGGTGCCTGCCCCCATGCCTGTCGGCGCGGCCGCGCTGAGCTTTGTATGCAGCCCCACGCCGGGCGGGGGGAAGCTGGTGACGGGAATCATCGCCTGGAACTGCGGTACATTACTGTAGCCGGCGGAAAGTTGCTGGGCGTTCATGTGCGTCATCAGCGGCGATGCAAGGAACAGCATCAGTTGATCCGGCACCCTTTGCGCTGTTTGACTCGCTATCCCAGTGACATCTTTGCGCAACCCGGAAAACAGCGGGTCCTCGGTGTGTGTCTGGGTCGAGACCTGAGCTCCACCAGCACCGACAGCAGCCTGAGCTACCGGCATATTGACAGATTCATTGCCCATTGCGTTTTTCCTCCGTCTGGCAGCAGTCAAAAACAACGACCGCCAACTCACCCCTGCTTCGAAACAAGGGGTACCTCTGCTACCCACTGCTACAATGCGTTGTCTCCAGCTGTTCAAAGCCGCTCGGCCGTTCGCAGCACTGTAGTCCACAGGAGCCGAACAAACTTGGGAAAAAGAATGCGAGTGTTGTACAAAAAGTGGGATTGCGCAAATGGAAATGCACAATTGCACAAGGAGGCCTCGAAAAAGAGACCAGGAAAGGGAGGTCTGCAAAGGTGTCAACAAGTCCATCCATGCAGCTGCAACCCTTGATGTCAGTGAGACTTTTTCTGAAAAATGAGACTGATCCACAGCCTCCTCAAGCACTTTTCTTTTTGACATCCTCCCCGCCCTGAAGGACGGGGCTTGCCGCGCACTGGGTCAGTAATGCCATGAATGTGGAGCCTTACGCCATCCGTGGGGACATGATAGCGGTGGTGCACGCCAACCGGGAGAAGACCGGGACACCAGGCGCTGCCAATCGGGAAGCAACCAGGCAAGCCTGGGGGGCTCATCAACGGGAGGCTCAGAGGCAGGTAAGCATGGGAACCATAGCGGCTCAGCGGCAGGAGACCACCCGGTTTTTGTGCGCGATGCAACTGAGGATGGACAAGCTTGTTGCGGTTGTGCGCTCTGGAATGGGTTCAACAGCGTGTCAGGGACGGTGCGAAGAAAAGGACAGTGCGAAGAAAAGGACAGTGCGAAGAAAAGGACAGTGCGAAGAAAAGAAAGTACAGGCTTGTCAGTATGTACAAAAACGGGTGGCGTCACTCAGGCGGCGTTACCACTGGTTGGCCAAACTGTAGAAGCGTTCCGCCAGTGCCAGCAGCTTGTCTCGTTCAGCTTCTCCTCCGCCATCATGCACCGCCTGGTCCTCGCTTTCGTTATGGCCCAGCTGCTGCGCTTTTGTCTCAATACCCTCGCCCAGCCGAAGGGCCTCCAAATCCAGAAGCTCCTGGCTTACCTCGCTCAGCTCTTTCCCGGGCGCGAACTCTTCCCCTGTCCTGATTCGCATCAGGGTACTGGCATCCTGCTCCGCAGCATGGTCTCCGAAAAATTGCTCAATAGCCTTGGCAGGGCTATTGCCACTGGCCTGATCCAGACGCGCCTGTATCGCGTCGGCTGTTGCGGCAACCGCCTCGATCGAGTCGGCATTGAGAAACAGCTTGTCAATACAGGCCTGGACGCGACCGGCTACTGCCTCCTCCCTGAACGCCTCGTATTGCCAAGGCTGCATGTTTTCAATCAGCAGCTTTTCCAGCTGATCACCTGTTTTGATGACCGTCTGGGTGAGGAAGGCCAGGCTTCTGGCTTTGTCGGGATTCACTTGCTCAAAATGGCTCTGAATCTGTCCTGACAGCCTGGTGTGTAATTGTTGTAATGCCATACCATCGTATTGGTTGACCTCTTTGTTCTCACTGGCAGTCACACCGCTGGCCTCGAATTCTTGCGGTGTTATGGCAAAGTCATGGTCCTCGCATTTCTGGAGACGCATCAGCACCGCGCAAGGAGCCTTCTGCATTAAAAGATTCTTGATCAAGTTGGGCTGGTCGTTGACATAAGGGTTGTCCCGGAACGTCTCGGAGGAAATCCTGTGCTGCACCAGTGCGCTGGGAAGATGATCTTCGACGTGTTTCCCGTGGGTCAAATGGGCGTAGCACTCTCCTGCTTGCAGCTGGCATAAGCGATCCAGAATAGCCTGTTTCATGCCATCGGACGCGAGCATCCTGTCGTCAAGGTGACGACAGATCAATGCCAGTTGGATGGTTGATGTGACGTCGGACAAAACCTCTTTGGCCTTGATGCCGGACTCTCCGCATCCCTGTAGAACTCTGATCAGCATTCTTATTTTTGGAGTCAACCCGGACTTTTCTGATTTCTGTTTCGAGAATCGGGATGGTCCTTTTATACCAGGTGTTCTGGCCCTGAAGCGAGGAAAGGCCTCAGGCGGACTGTCCGTCTGGAATCTCTTTTTCAAGTTTTTTACAAATCCTGTCGCCAATTGCTTCAGTTGCGTCAGTCCTTGCCAGCAGGTTGCTTCCGCTTCCTTGTTTGTGACCGAAGTCGTGGAGCTTCCCATGTTTTCCAGGAGCTGCAGTTTCTGTTCGGCGGTCAGCGCGTTCGCTTGCTCACGGGCCATTTTGTGGGCTTGAGCACGTTGTTTCGTGTTGTGCTTTGCTTCAGCAAGGAGGTCTGCTCCAGGGTTGCTGATCGGCGTGGAATGAATGGTCATGCGTAATACCTCTCCTGCCCGCGTTAAAGACGGCATCCAGCCTGCGAACGCAAGCAACCAACAACTTTGGTTCCTGTCCTGTTGTTTTCTCAAGGCCGGTCCGGACGGGACTGAAAACCCATAGGCCCTCGTTTGATTCCAGCGGAAAATCGTACAGTCAAGCAAGCGGCGCCCAGGCAAGCGGCGCCCGGACAGACCACCAACGGCGGATACAGTCGCCCTCGGTGACTGCCGTACCAGTCTCCCTCAGTCTTCAGGTCAGGGAGAGGCCGGCGTCAGTTTTCTTGCTCCCGGTTCGGTGGTGCGGTGTCTTCAGGCGCAGCGGCTCTTGCAGTGATTATCGCGTCGCGCTCTTTTGTCACGGCATCGTAGCTTCCCGAGTTTTTTTTAAAAAAACCCTCGGCTTCAGCCACTGTTATCTGCTCGCTCCTGTGAGGCTCTTCTCAACGCCCGCTGTCATCATCTGTTCCCCGAGCGGCTGAGCCCTCCCTGCCGGCCTGATCCTGGGCTAACAATTGTTCCAGGTTTCCCGTTTTCCGCAGCCCTGTGTACGGGTCGATCTCGCCCCTTTGTGTTTCCGGCTGGTGTGGTGGTGCTGGCTCTGGTGTCACGGGAGGGGGAGGGGGAGGGGCTTGCGCCGGGAGCTCCGGGCTCTCATTAGCTTCCATGGTGTCTGGGGCAATGGAAGTGCGGGGATCTTCAGGTGCAGCTGGCCCGGTATCGCGTGCGCTGATTGTCTCTGCGCGCGTTTGTGTTACGGCGTCGTAGCCTCTTGAGCTTTGTTTGAAAATCTCCCTGGCTTCACGCGTTGTTAGATGCTCGTTCCAGTGAGGCTCTTCCCAACGCCCGCCGTCAGCATCTGCTCCGCGAGCGGCTGAGCCCTCCCTGCCGGCCTGATCCTGGGCTAACAATTGTTCCAGGT
>MPMQ01000017.1 GCA_002238585.1 Kistimonas sp. bin40
CCTTCTGAAGCTGAAGCCAAGGCGGCTGGCTCAGGCTCTGACGGTGTTTCAGCAGCAGGGGCGTCCTCTTCCCACAGCACGGTATCCTCAAACATCTCAGCCTCGCCTGCGGTTACCTCCATTTCTCCAGCATCGCTTCCTTCTGAAGCTGAAGCCAAGGCGGCTGGCTCAGGCTCTGACGGTGTTTCAGTAGCAGGGACGTCCTCTTCCCACAGCACGGGATCTTCAAGCATCTCAGCCTCGCCTGCCGCTATCTCCGTTTCTCCAGTATCGCTTCTTTCTGAAGCCCGGGCGGTTGGCTCAGGCTCTGACAGCGCATCAGCAGTCGGGACGTCCTCCTCCCATTCCTGTGCATCGTCGAAAGAATCCGCCTTTCCAATATCGGTTCCTCCTGTCTCCAGGGCATCTGATACGGGCTCTGACAGCTCGTCAGTAACTGAGTCCTTCTCCCCCAGGTCCTCAGCCGTACCCCAAGCTTCCGTCATTCCAGCATCGTCGTCCTCGTCCATCAGGATGACTGGGTCAGATTCTGACAGCCCATCAGCGGATAAGCCCTCTTCTGTCCTGCCCCAATCTTCCTCAAAAGATGCTGTCTCTTCCTCAATCTTTTTTTCCACTGCAGCAGCTGGCTCAGACGTATCCGCAACAGCGTCCTGAATCATGCGTCCATCCTCGGACAGCGCCTGAACAAAGGTATCGGGGTTAAAGGTTTGGGGAATTTGGGCTAACGCTGCCTCTGGTGCATCATTACTCGACTCTCCCTGGGATAGGCTCTTCTGTT
Organism: Kistimonas sp. bin40; assembly: GCA_002238585.1. Taxonomy (GTDB): domain Bacteria; phylum Pseudomonadota; class Gammaproteobacteria; order Pseudomonadales; family Endozoicomonadaceae; genus Sansalvadorimonas. Next base: position 782 of record MPMQ01000017.1, read on the forward strand.
CTTCAAGTTCAGCCTCCATTTGATCAAACTCACGATCAAATGCCGCTATCATCTCTTCATCAAGTGCCGTCTCGGGAGGAGTTTCTTGCACCCCCTCCGGATCTTCACTCCTGGCTTCTTCCGGGAGGGCATTATCAAAAGCGTCATTTTTTGTTGACTCTTGCTCTGACATCAATTTGTCATGATCGCCAGCATCGAGAAGTTCTTCCTGGTGTGCAAATGGCTCTGCCGCCCACTCGTCGCCGACTGTTCCGGAAACCTGGCCGGCCTCTTCCTGACGTGCGAACAGTGCTGACTCCTTGTCCAGGTATTGATTGTTGGCGTCAGCCACTTCGCCAGCCGCCTGAGCAGACTTTTGTACCGACTCAGTGTCGGTAGAACGGATAGGAGTAGGTGCCCTTTCCGTCAAACCCATGGTCAGTAATTCCTTGTTGTGCTCTTTGCGCTTGCGCGAATAAAGCCACCTCCCCAAAAGCAGGAGCCCCAATCCACTCGCAGCTCCGAACAATGCCAAATAAAGTGTCCGCCAGAAGGTAGGAACCGAAGCATTTTCTGTCAGTTCTTCAGGTACATTGGCCTCGTTGCCCTCGTTGCCCTCGTTGCCCTCGTTGCCTTCATGGCCCTCGTCTGATGGCAGGGGATCCTGGACGCCTTTTCCATTTTCGACAGGAGGCTGGACCTTATCTTGTCCTAAAGCTTGCACCGCTGCGGTCAAGCGGCTGTTTTTTACCTCTACCAGCTTCTCCAGTGCCGTGATTTGCTCCTGAAGTTGTGCCATCCGCTGCCGTAGCTCTGCGTTTTCACGATGGAGGCTGTCAAGACTTTCTTTTTGGCTGGCAGCAAAATCTCGTAACGCGTGAATATCCCCCGTAGCGCCTTCTCCGGATCCCTGCTCGGCACCCCCTGTCCCGGCATCCGACGTCTGGGAAACGATGTTCAAGCGATCCGCTTGAGTGCCCCGTGCCAATGCACTTGCGGGTGTGTCTCTGTGAGCGGCATCCAGGTGGACGCGCCCCACCTGTGTGCGCAGCTTTTGCCATCTGATATTTTGTACTGTGATATTGCGGTTGGCAGCGACTGTGTTAACAGCATCCAGTGCGACACGGTCAGGAATCTTCAGCACAGCACCCTGCTTCAGAAGGTTTACATTTCCATTGATGAACGCCTCCGGATTGGCCTTCTGAACGGCGTGCATCATCTCTATGGGACTCACATCGTCACCTGGACGCAAACGTAGTGCCAGTTCCCACAAAGTATCATCTCTTTTCACTCTGTAGGTCGAAGATTGGCCGACAGCAGCAGGCGCTTTTTGACGAGGAGGCTTTTGCGGTAATGCCGGAGGAGCCGGGGGAGCCGGAGGAGCCGGAGGAGCCGGAGGAGCCGGAGGAGCTAACGGAGAAGCGGCAGGTTCGACAGTCGGGCTGGCGGTCACAGGGCGGGGGGGTTCATACCCACCGGGATCGAAAAGGAGGGTGTATTCACGCGCCGAGCGCTTTCCTGCGGCCCTGACCTCCACCAAAAAGTTGAGGAATGGCTCACGTACCGGACCGGTGCTGCTTACCTTGATCCACGACCGGCCATCCTGTTGAACCATCACCTTGAAGCGCAAGCTTTCGTAAGATTTTGACCATGGTACTCCTGCTTCGCGAAACTCAGCCCGGGAGGCCAGGCTCGCCTTGATCTCCCGGGCTAAAAGATTTCCCTGATCCAGCAGCTCTATCCTCGCGTTCAAGGGCTCGTCCATGACCGACATCACCCTGACAGGCCCCAAGTCCAGCCCCCACGCCAATCCACCCCCTCCACCCAGTCCTCCGGTAATGGCCACGGCCACCGCCAGCTTGCGCAACATATGCCCTCCTGCACTCTATGCGTACTGTTTGCGGCACAGTGTGACGGAAACAGCATAAATTGAAAGTCGAGACCCACTCGGTAAATAGCGCGCGCAAAAACAGGTGCAAGTCGCTCTGAGTCCTGCCCCTTAAAAGTAGCAGTTTCTGTGCTGAGAGTTATGCACAACCGGGCTGGCTGGCCCTGATCTGAGCCAGCTGCTCCCGCTCTTTGATGTTTCGTCGACCTCTTCAAAGATAATTCAGGGGCGCTTTTTAGAAGCGGAAATGCTGTCTGCGCCGCATCCAACGGCCATCGAAGCTCAAAAGTTTTATCCTGAGAAAGGCGGCCACCCTTATTCGCTATGAGCTAGAGGGACAAATCCAACACTCGCCTTATTGGCTACGGCATCAAACAATCCTTCCCATGTCGTGACCAGCCAGTTCTGAAAGTGGCCTTTCATCAGCGTCCAGAGGTACGTTCCCACTCCTCTCGCTCGTTCCTTCAGGGCCTTCTTGAACTTTGGGTTGCCCAGCTGTTGCAGCTGGGCAACCAGGAAAGCCAATACGCTCAGATAGACCAAGTTCGTGGCGAAGTGTTTCCCTCCGTGCCCAAAGTTATGCTCAAGATGGTAGCTCTGTTTCTTCAGGGTGTTGAGCGTCTGGTTTTCAATGTCCATCGGTAGCGAACTCCTCTCATGTTGTGTTCGACAGTCCTGTTCGTCAGATGAATGTCAGTGGTCCAGCTCCAGCTGCTGCGCTTATCCCTTTTGTTGGTTCCAGTGAAATGAAACACGTTGACTCTTTCAATCGGTTTGGACTTGTTGAGGAGGATATCGTTCACAAATCTATACCAATGCCTATAGCCTGAATCTTTTTTCGTTTTGTGCTCGCGCGCTACCTTGCCTTGCCGGTCCAGCTCGTTCACCGATTCGATGAGGGAGCTGTGATTGTTATCTTTGGTAACGATGATGTAACGCCAGCCATAGTCTTTGATCAGACGGACGGTCGGCTGATCAGAATACAGGCTATCGAACATAATGATCTCAGACCTAAGGGCAGAGTTGCATTTTGCGCAACGGCTACCTGCCAGAACGTGATGTGCAAACAGGTGTCGGCTCAGTATCAGTGAAGATGCCCAAAGTGTGAGATCGCTCAGGTAGCGGGAACAAGTTCAACTCGATGCTGGTTCCCCCCTGTCTGAAACGAAAAAGCAGTATTGATGAGCTGTTGCCATGGCTCTACCTGCAAAGGGTTTTCCACAAGTATTTTCAGGAGGCAGTGCAAAGTTTTTGGGCCGCCAGGCAGGGAGTTTTCCTCCAGCAGTCATCAGTCGTTTAAAAGCTCGCTGGATTGAAGAGTATCAGCAATGGCGCAAGCGTGATCTGAAAAACAAGCACTATGTTTACATCTGGGCTGATGGAGTTCACTTCAACATCCGAGGTGCCGAAAGTCGCCAATGCACGCTGGTGCTGATCCGAGTGGCTGACCATGGCAAAAAAGAGTTGATTGCCATTAAAAACAGGTATCGGGAGTCCACCCAAAGTTGGGAGGAACTGCTGGGCGGTGTTGAGAAGCAAGGACTGGTAAACGCTCCTGCACTGGCCATTGGTGATGGTGCACCAGGGTTCTGGAAGGCTGTCAAAAAAGTTTGGCAGAGACCCGGCACCAACCTTGCTGGGTTCACAAGACCGCAACTGTATTGAATAAGTTACCGAAGTCCATACAGCCAAAGGTAAAGAGCACCCTGCATGATATCTGGCAAGCTGAAGCACGTGAACAAGCTTATGCTTCTCTCGACAGCACGGGAAGCGCTTTAAAGCCACGCATCCGAAGGCGATGGAATGCCTGCGAAGAACAAAGAGAAGATGCTCGCTTTCTACAACTTTCCTGCTGACCACTGGCAGCATATCAGGACAACGCCCCCATCGAGTCCAGCTTTCCACAGCGCGGCTGAGAACTGCGAAGACAAGAGGTTGCGTGATTCGTGACGGCATACTGGCTACGCTCTTCAAACTGAGTCTGAGTGCTCAGAAAAAGTGGCGCAGGCAAGCGAATTCAAGCTGTTGTCCGATGTCGTGCAAGGCATCAATCTTCGAGACGGTGCTCGAGTAGTGGGTGACGTTGATAAGGATGTCGCCTGATCATGGTCTCAAGCACCAGATTTGACTATATCTCGATCGGCATTGTACAAATCTTTTGCCGCATGGACCTCTGGTTGCCATTGCCAATCACTTATCCAAAGTTAATAAAGGGGTTGCCTCATCTTCAGCACTTGCCCCTGCGTTGTTTAAAGAAGAAGCCGGGAAAAACAGAGAACACATGCTGACACTGAGCATTCCGTTGATCATCCTTTACCAGTATGCCATTGCGCCTTCCAATGAATGAAGCTCCAGCCCAGATCGCGAGAAAAGTTTCGTTGATGTATCCAGAACACAACTGATTTTCGCCTTGTCATTACAATGATAAATCTCCACACCTGCGTATCGACGACATAGGGTGCGAGGGTTGCCACCCCGCATTCGCTTTTCGAAAATCCAGCGACAAAACGCGTGGCCGAAAACAGGTGCGGCACCTGATTCGTCACACCGCTGCAATTGAGTTCTGTTTTTTTTGAGGCGATTGCACCGAAGATGGTTTATGGGAAATTTGTGATTTTCGTTCTTGAATCAAAGCGCCTTTTACAAAAAGTTAGAAAGTTATTGGTTCGTTCTGTAAAAACGGCACCGCAGGACTGGACTTATGCTCAGTCATGATCTATTTATACTCGGCCTTTTTAAATGTTAACGGTTTAATCCCGCACTGATTGCGCCATATTTCGAATTTATCCCTTTGTCAGCGTGACTGGGGGCTATGTGAATACTGATTTTGGTAGCATTCCGTCCGGGATGAAGAGAACCGTGGAAGGGTGAGAAAATGCTCTGGTTTATCGTTTCGGTTCTTTGTCTTCTCGCTGGTTACTTCATTTACGGAACCTTGGTAGAACGTGTTTTTTCTGTTCGCGAGAAAAGGCCAACGCCCGCCTGGTCCGAGCGGGATGGTGTTGACTATGTGCCTATGTCTCGCTCCCGGGTTTTCCTTGTCCAGCTCTTGAATATTGCAGGCATAGGCCCTGTTTTTGGGCCTATAATGGGAGCGCTGTACGGGCCTGCTGCCATGCTTTGGATAGTCGTTGGCTGCATATTCGCCGGCGGGGTACATGATTATTTCTCGGGAATGCTGTCCGTTCGTCACAAGGGGCACTCGGTTCCGGCTCTGGCCGGAGTCTACCTCGGGACATGGGCAAAACATTTGGTGGATGCCTTTGCGCTGATTCTCTTGCTTCTGGTAGGGGTGGTTTTCATCCTGGCCCCCGCCAATCTGCTGGAACGCTTGACGGGCTACAACTCCACAATTTTTGTGTTCCTGATTTTCGCGTACTGCTTTTTTGCGACCATAGTGCCGGTAGACAAAATCCTCGGTCGCTTGTACCCCCTGTTCGGCCTGCTCCTTTTAATCATGTCGCTGGGGATGATCCTTGCCCTGTGCTTTTCTTCAAATCACCGCATTCTCCCCAATGTGGCACCCTCTGATTTCTTTAGAGACTTCAGTGCTGACACCATGCCTCTGTGGCCAGCTTTGTTTATCACCATTGCCTGTGGAGCCATTTCTGGATTTCATGCGACTCAATCACCCTTGATGGCGCGCTGCCTCGAAAATGAAAAACAGGGACGATTCGTGTTTTATGGAGCCATGATAGGAGAAGGGCTTATCGCTCTGGTGTGGTGCATGGTGGCTCTTTCCTGTTTTGATGGTATGCACGGGCTGCGCCAGGTTATGCAGGGAAGCCCAGCCAACGTTGTATATACGGCCGCACGAGAGTTATTGGGTGGTCTGGGGGGCACTATAGCTATATTGGGCGTAGTGGTCTTGCCGATCACTTCCGGCGATACAGCTTTTCGTTCGGCTCGCCTGATTGTGGCGGAATTCTTTGGCTGGCCACAAGTTACCTTGTCTCGCCGACTCTTGCTGGCTCTTCCCCTCTTTTTGACAGGAGCCGTTCTGTGCCAAGTGGATTTCGGCATTGTCTGGCGCTACTTCGGCGTAGCCAACCAGGCAACCGCAGCCGTTATGTTGTGGACAGCCTCATCCTGCTTGCTGCAACGGGGGGGACATGGCCACTGGATAACGACTGTCCCGGCCTTCTTTATGACAACAGTTGTTTTGTCCTTCCTGCTGATCTCCAACACTATGGGGCTCGGGCAAGCCGCCTGTCCAGCCACTCTCGAAGCCATTGGAATCAGCTTGGGATTGGCTGTTTTCGTGATCATACATGCGAAGCGTGCGTCCCGTTTGTCTGTAGGCTCACAGCGGGCGACACACATCGGCGTAGAAGCGGAAAAAGACAGACTGGAGGTGATCGCAGCCGATATTCAGAGCAAAGCACAGGGCAGGAGGAGAGCGAGCGCCGCCTGACGACTGTTTTTTTTGCAATACCCTCCCCAAAAAACCAGATGTTCTGCATCCATCAGTGGAAATCCTGACCGTGCTCACATACGCTTTCCTTAGAGAAGGGGGAAGGCGCGACATTTTCTCCCCAAGTGGTGGATACGGCTGACGAAGAAGGACCTCTCGTCACTTCGCAAGGTTATGGATAACGCAGATGGCTGAATCCTGGACACTCAAACTTTTTTCTGGCCCCCACATAGGCGCAGAGATAACCCTGGATCCAGGGACGTGGATACTTGGGCGGCATCCGGAATGTGATCTCGTACTGGCTGATGACGCACTGTCAGAACGCCATATTGAGCTGAAAGTAGACAAAGAGTCTGTCAAACTCAAGAGCTTGCAATCCGGCAACAACATCTACCTGTCAGGAGAATCCCAAGGTACTGACTGTACTCTCTCTCCCTATGAGATAGTGCTGGTTGGCGGCCTGTATCTTGCAATCGGCCACGCCGGACAGACCTGGCCGGAGCTGAGTGTCTCGGGACCTCTCCTGGCTCCCGGGAACGGACAAAAATCGCAAGTTTCACCCCCCTCAGAGCCGCAGGACACATCCGCAAGCAAAACAGATGTCAAGGCTCCGGATAAAACGCTTTCGGACGGCGGTGCTGACTCAATTCCTGTATTGGAAGATGAAGTTCACCCAGAGGTTGGTGACCCGGAATTTCCGGAATTCCCGGAACCAGATATGTCTCAGGCAAACACTCAACCCACCTCGCCCGCCTCTCCTGAAAAACCAGACCTTGTTGCGCAACTGCAAGCCGTGGCAGCAGAGGCAATAGCCAAGGCAATGCGCTGGTGCCGCGAGAATGCGCTGCTGCTGGGTGGTTCAGGGCTGGCCACGCTATTGGCTCTATTGGTGGCAAGCTTTATCTGGTTGTGGACTTTGACAGATCCAGAAGTCATAGCTCGTGAAAACATCACGCCTGCCCAGCAAGCCGAAGTCATTATTGGTGACATGAATCTCCCGGACATAAAGCTGGCAAGCCTGCCAGACGAGTCTGTCCTTGTCAGTGGATACATCACAGACAACACAGTCAGGGAAAAACTCCTGGGTGCACTGGATACAGCTCAGGTGCCTTACAGTTTTCGCGCTGTTGTCATGAGCGATATGCGCGCTACGGCAGCGGCTGTGTTGGAGCAGCATGGCTTTGGACATATGTCCGTTGCGCTTGATACAACACCAGGCTCTTTGGTACTCAGTGGCTATGCAGCCGACACAGAGGAAGCTGAGCGGGTGCGCAATACCCTGATGGAAGAAGTGCATGGGCTTCGTTTCCTGGCAGACCAGGTGGAATATCAGGCGACGCGCATCAAAACACTACGCACCTTGCTCAAGGAGAATGGACTGGCACAAACGGTTCAGCTTCTTGAAACGCCGGACAAGGTCATCCTGCGCGGCAAGCTCAACAATGTGACGCAAGGTTACAAGCTCAAGGAAGTCGTTCAGAGTTTCAGGAAGAAATACAAAAACAGGCCCGAGTTGCATATCGATGCCAGCCTGCCGTCTACAGACATGGGAAGCATGCAACCCCTGCTGGCCATCAGAAGTATCAGCCTGGGCCAAGTCCCCTATGTCATCCTTCAGAACGGAGAAAAATATCTGCGCGGCGCGAAGCTCGCAAACGGGTATATACTTGAAAACATCAACCTTGAGTACCTTACACTCAGGTTGGGCGACGAAAGAATAAAGTATTTCATTGGAGGCAGCCATGGACGACGCTAAACAGATTTCCCTCTCGGTGACGGAAGACCGCCTGATGGCAGATGCCAACGGAGAATACCGATGCCAGCTGCTCGAAAAGCTTGCTGCTGAGACCAGGGATCTGAAGGCACACCGTAACAGCGGACTCTCTCCCAGCAGCTTCAGCTGCGCTGATGCCCTGGTAAAGGCTATGGAAGAGGCTGCCAAGGTGGTTGAGCTGACTTGGCACAAGCACCACCAGGCGGACACAGGCCCAGCAGCTCAGGTCTGACTCCAGCCACCCGGTCGCAGGTACAACAAGGAGATCAAAAAATATGGCACAAGAAGCAAGTCTCAGCTTCAACCAGACAACGCAGCAGCTGAGCCAACAAGTATCGGACTATGAAAAGGCAGTCCGGGACCGTACTGCAGAAATCGATCCCAGTAACATGGCTGACCTTATTCAGTTTCAGCAGGAAATCAACAAGCTGACCATGTTGTACAGTCTGGAAAGTGGCATCATAAAGTCCATCAAGGACACCGGCCAAAGCATCATCCAGAAGATCAGCTGATTGGCAGAACCCATCTGATAAGTATCAGGAATGCCCTCTATGGTTAGTGTAGAAACACTCCGACTTCTCGCCGACATTGGCTTCATGGCTACCAGCGGCGGACTCTCCCCTCAGGCGGCCGAGCTGTTCCGGGCGATCGAACTTGCTCGCCCTGACAGTGTGCTGCCCCATATAGGTAAAGCACTCAATTGCATGAATATGAAAAAACATCAAGATGCACTCGATGTTCTTGAGAAAAAAGCGCTGCCCATGGAGCCAGACAATGACTCCATCAAGGCTTTGATTGGTATGGCATTGATGATGATGGGACGAAACAACGAAAGCGAGCGCTGCCTGCAAGTTATCGCCTCGTCTGAAGACAAAGATCCCATGGCTGTCGAGATGGCAACCGCCCTCTTGGCAAAGCACAACAAAAACTCCGGCAGCTCAGCTCCCGGAGTTTGAGCTCCAGTCCTTCAGATCCCATCTGACGGTGATCGATTTTAAAGAGGAGGTCTATCGACTTTCTCGCCGAAGGCCAGCAGGCCTGCATACAGACTGCCCAACAAGCACCGGGCCGCATTGGCCGGTGCTTTTACTCCTTCCTGATTGAAGCGACAGGTCAAGCCTGAGCTGATCCCTCCCAGTCTTCTTTTCCGTCTGCGTATTCTGGCGAACTTGAACGCCTATTCTGTTTTGCTTGAACACCCACAACACCCCGCGCATCACCCAACCTGATTTCCAGTCGGCGCAAAGGTTCGCAGCAGACCATCTCCTGTCAACACCGCCTTGCTCGGCAAAACCGATTCCTTCCCGCAAAGGATCATACTATGATCACTCCGTTCCACTACTCCGGTTGAATTTTTGTGTACCTGAAACCCATTGCGTTTGTTGTAGGACTACTGGTTGCCCTGAGTGGTGGTCTGATGCTGATTCCAGCAGCCTGCGACCTTCTCCTGAGCAGACAAGAAGCTCTGCTCTTCTTTCGTGATGCCTGTAGCACGGTCCTGGCAGGCGGCACCTGCGCTCTTTTGACCCGTCCCGGTGCCTTTCGCCTGGACCCGCGCCAGATATTGGTGCTGGCCAATCTGGCATGGATGACTCTCGCTGTGTTTGCCGCCCTCCCCTTTACCTCGGTGGGGCACATGACATTCAGTGATGCCTTCTTTGAGACCATGTCGGGTATCACCACAACCGGTTCCACCGTGATGTCTGACTTGCAGGATGTTGACAGCGGATTGTTGTTGTGGCGCTCCATGCTGCAATGGATAGGAGGAATCGGTTTTATTGTGATAGCCGTCGCTATATTGCCGCTCATCAGGGTGGGAGGCATGCGCCTTTTTCAGAGCGAGTCCTCACACTGGTCTGACAACAAATGCCTGCCCCGTTCTGGATCCATTGCCAAGGCTACAGTGCTCGTTTACCTGTTGCTGAGCGTGCTGTGTGCTCTTGGCTATTTTCTGGCCGGCATGTCAGTTTTTGATGCGGTGAACCACGCTATGACAACGCTGTCGACAGGCGGTTACTCAACAGGTGATGCATCCATGGCGGGATTTTCCAATTCCTGGATTTACTGGAATGGGACCGCTTTTATGTTGTTGGGCAGCCTGCCTTTCATCTTGTTTGTGCGTGCGGGCAATCGTGTGAGCCACTTACTCCGCGACTCCCAGGTGCAAGCGTTTCTGGGCTTGATGGGGGTGTTGTGGATTGGCATGACACTCTGGCTAACCTTTACAGAGAACAAGGACTTTTTTTCGACCTTCACGGAGGTTGCCTTCAATACAACCTCCGTTGTCACCACGACAGGTTATGCTCTGGGTGACTACAGCCGCTGGGGCCCCATGCCTGCCATGGTATTTTTCTTTTTGATGCTGGTCGGCGGTTGTTCGGGATCGACAGCGGGAGGCATCAAAATATTCCGGCTTCAGATAGCGATGCAGCTTCTCTCTCGCCAACTCAAACAAGCCTGCCATCCCCGGGCCTTTATTGTGCATCGATACAACGGTGAGGAAGTGACGGCCGATATACTACGCTCCCTGATCGCCTTCTGTTTTTTCTACAGCCTTCTGGTTGCACTGATAGCTGTTCTTCTATCAGGTATGGGATTGGACACGGTGACCAGCTTGACCGCAGCACTGACAGCTGTCAGCAACATAGGTCCCGGCCTGGGGGATATTGTCGGCCCGGCTGGTAACTTCTCATCCTTTCCGGACGTAGGAAAATGGCTGTTGAGTATGGGAATGCTGATGGGGCGACTGGAAATTATTACAGTTCTGGTATTGTTGACCCCTGCTTTCTGGAAAAACTGATCTATCAGGGGCAGACTGGTAACCCGTGTTCCCTCTCTTTATGCACAGACTGCACAGAGGCAGGCAGCGATTTTATTGAACAGAGAAGCCCTGATGGCGCCAAGGGAACTCCACCGCATATAAAAATGTCACTCTCTCACAATTCTGCCTTGTTTTGCGCTGGAAAAAGAAACCGGGTAACCGTCACACGCCACGCCATAACTCCCGAGCCCGAACCAGGCACACCAATCTTGCTAACCTTCCCGCCCGGGTCGAGCCCATAGTGATGGCATCTGCAGTCTCTGTTCAACTCCCCGAAATCCAGGGGGTGAGTGTAAGGTAGAACCACCGACCCTTTCTGGATCCATGCTTGTAAAGCACAGGGTTGGGTGACTGGCATCATAACTCTTGACTGACTGAGGGTTGCGCTAAAGGACGGCTCTACAGCCGCCGGAACGGTGTCGAGTGCCGACACAGTACCAACGGCTCTGTTCACACTAAAAGTATGGGTTTAGCCAATGCGACGCCCTCTGATCCAATAAACTTTTCTGAGAAAATACAAGCCTTCAAATAATGCTTCCAACCAGGATAGCGAGATAAATGTGTGTGGCAGTGGCTCATACAACCAATATTTGTTGTGAACAGAGCCGCACCAACAGAAGGCCTCCAAACTGCTTGAAAATATTACAGCCCTCCATCCAACATCAGTGGTCATGAGGAGCGTGGAACAAAAGCTAACAGCAGCCCCTTGTAGAGAGGGTTGGATTGACGAAAGCGGCGAACACTGCGCCGGCGATAATTGCCCTGCACTTTCGGGCGTTGCAATCCGTACACATCAAAAAGACAAACTCCCCGCAAAAACGGCTGTCTCCTGACACAGCGGATGGTGTAAGGACAAATTTCATTCTGAGCGCAACCTGTCAAAAAACAATTCCGAGGTGCCAGCACCCGCCCTGCATTGCAGCTGGGCTTGCATTTCGGCTAGGAGAACCATGGCAGTATATGCACTCTCCAAGCACGCTGGCAGCAACAGGCAGGCGAACCCGCCTGTTCCATCCAGCACATCAGAACCAACACAGAGAACGCCCGCTTACATCGTGTCAACTTCAGGAGGCATCTTCGGCACTGACATTCTCAAAAGTGATATACAGGTCCAGGGAACAACGCTCTCTACAGCCTTGAGTCCCATCTCCGTTGGATGATTCGCAATACTCCTTGAGTGGTTCCTTTGCCCAATCGCATGTGTCTGTTGTCTTCCTCCTGGAAGCAGAGCACAGGGGCTCTCCTGCCTGGCCTGCCTCCTGATCAATCCCCGGCGAACCCGCACGGGAAGAAGCACCGAAGCTGCTTGGTGTGACCGGCTGAGTGACTGATTGACGTTCGGCTACACTCTGCCCCCCGCGATACGCCTGCAAGCGACATAGGTCAAATAGATCAATACAGTTGCAGAAGGCACAACCAAGGCATCCGCCCGCTTTCTGATCGAAAAATGTCAGCGAAGCAGATAACGGACCAGACTGGGCTCCAGTAGCACTCATCCGGTCGCGAGAAACATCTGACTGCTCAGGCTCCAAGGTTGCATCCCCAGAAATGCGTTCCTTCAGCTCCGCCTTGACAGTAACATCCTTGCTATATTCGTACACTTTCAGATGGAGGTCACTATTAGAAACCCACACGTAGAGCAAATGGGGGGAGTTGGTATCATGCTTCACTACCTTTGGCCTTGCTCCACCCGTTTCCTGCTGTGCTACATCAGTGTTGGCACTCGAGCCGGCATCATTGGAGCCTGACGAGGATGAGCTTTGCTGCTCGTACGCGTCGATTCCATCCAGGAACGGCAGCACCTGACGCATTTTTTTGTCACCAGAGGCTAACTCAATGCCAGCACAGAAATTTTCATACGCAGAACGCAGCGAAATATTGCCTGTCTTCTGAGAACTCTGGTCTGTCCCATCAGCATCAAGCCCATATTTACGACGCAGAGAATCCCTGGAGCTAGTGTGGTAGTGGGGAAGGATCACCACATCTTTACTGGACTGGTTGATATAGTGCACCCTAAGGTAGGTATCCTTTCCTTTTGGACAAAAGGCATCTGCGGTTGGAATCACAATGAAAACAGAGATTCCGCACCACAAAAAAGCCGAAAATTTATCGATCGTCTTCATGGCAGCCTTCCTCTTATAAGCTCACACATCGCTAGACAGTGCACTCTGTTATAGACGACTTTGAGTTCTGTGCAGTTTTTTTCAGGAAATCAGCAAGAAACCATGATTGCCTCCAAAGTCAACGCCGAGCCAACAAGAGGCTCCGTCTCTCACGGACGGTTCGCCTCTTGAGGAACATCCTGACTGTTCTTCTGGGGTGGATAAAAGCTGGCGTAAATTTCCTCAGCTTCCTCGCAGCTTCAGCCAACTGCTTCTGCATTTTGTCTGGAAATTGCTTTGCCGCGTATTGCCCCTCTTTATGTTCTTATTCTTTCTGCATTTCTCGGCCGCTTGTTTCTGGCAGCCCCCACCAGGTTCGCATCTCACGAACCCAAGTCATATTATCGCTCAGTGCCGACATCATCCCTGCTCGCAGTGCTTCCGGGCGGTTGGCCAGTCTTGTCAGCTCCTCCTTGCAAACCTCAGGGCCACTTTTTTTTCTGGCCAACTCGTTGAGGAAGTGGTGCTCAAGATCTCTGGCAATGATGTCGACTGGTTTGTTGCGTGCTTGCCTGATCTCAGCCCTTGGCGCACCTTCTGGGTCATCTGATTTGGATAACGCCTGATAAAACTCGTTTCCACACCCCGTTGCCTTGTTGTTTGCGTGCGCGATATGGCCGTAACTTTCGCGTACGAAACAGCCTGACAAGGCTGCCCTCTCATTTTGATCCTATGGAAAAGTCATAAAGCTGGCCAAGGCTCTTTGAGTCACTCGTCTTTCTCTGGCAGAAGGCGGATAGATAGCAGGGCACAGGTTTGTGCCGATAAAAAAGCGCATTTACAACCAGTTCAAAGCGGACAGCCTGTGGATGCAGTCACTTTCAGAAGCCGGAAGCGACCTGAAGGCATTTGAACACCTCCGTACGGGCTGCAGAGAACCCGCTTGGCAAACAGACACCAACCCAGATCCAGACCCGATCCAGACCCGAGCCAGACCCGAGCCAGACCCGAGCCAGGCCCGAGCCAGACCCGATCCAGGCTCCAGACAGTCTGGCTGAAAGTGCACGTCAGGACAACGCAGGCTGTGACTCTTCGTCGGCTTCCACCAGCGGTGTTTCCGCAGCAGCCCGGTCGACAAGCTCAGGGGGGAGCGTCTTTTTGACCTTCACACCCAGCTCTATAAATTGTTGCGCCTGACGCACAACATTGCCTCGACCACTGGAAAACTTGTTCATGGCTCCGGTCCAGGTTTTTTGCGCTGTTGTCAACTGATTGCCCAGCTTCTGCATGTCTTCGGTAAAACCGCGAAGCTTGTCGTAGAGGGCAGCAGCCTTGTCAGCAATCAGCTGGGCGTTACGATTCTGTTGCTCGTAGCGCCATATGTTTTCTATGGTGCGGAGCGTAACCAGAAGATTGGTGGGGCTGACAATCATGATATTGCTGTCCAGCGCTTCCTGAAAAAGCTCGGGCCGGTGTTCTATGGCAGAATAAAAAGCTGCCTCAACAGGAATGAACATAAGAACATAGTCCAGCGTGCGCAGATCTTTCACATCCTGGTAGCTCTTGTCGCTCAAACTGCGGATGTGGTTGCGCAAGCACTGGACATGACGGGCCAGTGCCTTGTTTTTCTCAGACTCCGTCTCAGCAGCCACATAGAGACTGTGATCAACCAGAGATACTTTGGAGTCGAGTATGACATCCCTGCCATCGGGAAGATGAACTATGACGTCCGGCTGCTGACGCTGACCAGCATCATCCTGAAAAGAGACCTGGCGAACGTACTCATGACCTTCCCGCAGTCCTGATGTCTCCAGCACCCTGTCAAGAACCAGCTCTCCCCAGTTTCCTTGTAACTTTTTGTCACCTTTGAGTGCTCGCGTCAGATTCAGAGCTTCTTCACTCATGCGTTGATTCAGCTGTCTGAGACTGGTGATTTCATCTTTCAGGGAATGGCGTTGTTGTGCCTCATTGTCATAAGAGGAGGCCACCTGCTTGCGAAAGTCATCCAGCTGCTGGCGCAAGGGCCCCAACACGCCGGTCATGGATTCTCGCGTCTGCTCGGATAGCCTGCTGACCTTGTGATCAAAGATCCGGTTGGCCAGGTTTTCAAACTGCTGTCCCAGTCGGCTCTCGGCCTGCTTGAGTAGTCCCAGCTTTTCAGCCGCAGCTTCCTGGTCTTTGCGGAGCGACAGCAAGTCCAGGTTACTCTGCTCCAGTGCTCGCATACTTTCCTGCAGCCGGGACTCCAGCGTACGACAGTTGGCGGTGAGTTGCTGTTTCTCCTCGTGAAGGTGATCTGCCTGCTGGCGCAGCTGACTCACTTCCAGATCCAGAGCGTGCTGTTTCTTTTGTTCTTCTGCCAACAGGCGACTGCGAGCACTGCTGGCTCCTGTGCGCCAACACAGCCAGGACGTTGTGAGGAAAACAAGGAAAGCAAGGAAAGCAAGGAATAAAGAGACCGGTGATATAGGCATTACAAGGGAAAAGTGTGATTACTGAGAGGCGGAATAGTAGCACCATCCTGAGCGTCTCTCATGTGATGTGCAAAAAAAACTCGTACAAACACCCAAGCTACCTGGAACCGGGGCACGACAGAAAAGAAGGGGTATCTTTCTGAAAACACGCAAGAACCCGGCATAAAATAGCAGCAGATCAAAGAAGAAAACTGTGACTTGCCAACAGGCCTCAAGGTATACGGGGAAAGACAAACTGCGCCAGGCAAGCAAGGAGGCCCTTGAATCTGAAGCCCGCACACCAGACATCAGCACCTTCCTCCGGGAGCCGGTACTGCCCTCCGGAGCCCGAACCCCGTGAGCGAGGCATTGCGTGGGACTGCAAGTTCGACTGCGCAGTACCTGAACCGGTCTTCCAGACTTTGCAGACCTTGTGCCGCATCAAACCTGTATTGAAGTTCCGGTCTTGCCGAAGGCTGATGAGTTTTATGACAACGGAGACGCCATGCGGGCCGCACAGTCGCCCCCGGCCTCTGGAGCTATCACGGGAGCCTGGCTGACAACTTCCGCATTCTGGCCACGATGGCGCAACAAGTGATCCATCAATGTGATAGCCATCATAGCCTCCGCCACAGGCACTGCCCTTATGCCGACACAAGGATCGTGACGTCCCTTTGTTACCACTTCAGCAGGCTGTCCATGGACGTTGATTGAACGACAAGGCAAGGTCAAGCTGGAGGTGGGCTTCAAGGCCATGCTGGCCCGGATCACCTGCCCTGACGAAATCCCGCCGAGTACGCCACCGGCCTTGTTGGAGACAAATCCTGCGGCCGTCATCTCATCCCGGTGCTCTGACCCTCGCTGACAAACGCTGGCAAAGCCGGCCCCTATTTCTACTCCCTTGACTGCATTTATGCCCATAAGGGCATGAGCGAGGTCGGCGTCCAGACGATCAAAAACCGGCTCGCCCAGCCCTGGCTGAACACCACTGGCCTGCACCGTCACCCGGGCGCCCACAGAATCACCGGCCCGACGAAGTTCCTTGATAAGCTTCTCAAGCAGTGCCACCTTGTTGCCATCCGGAAAGAAAAAGGGATTGCGGCTCACCTCATCCCAGTCAAAGTCGGTCATGGCAATCGACCCCATCTGCTCCAGATACCCCCGGATCTTCACTCCTGACAAACTCAAGTATTTTTTGGCAATGGCACCGGCCGCGACCCGCATGGCGGTCTCTCTGGCAGAAGAACGCCCCCCTCCCCTGTAGTCACGGAATCCGTATTTGTGATCGTAGGTGTAGTCAGCATGCCCCGGACGGTAAACATCCTTGATGGCGGCATAATCACGGCTACGCTGATCCTGGTTCTCGATCAACAGCCCTATAGGCGTTCCTGTTGTTTTTCCTTCAAAGACACCAGACAGAATGCGTACACTGTCAGGCTCGCGACGCTGGCTGGTAAAAGAGGAAGTCCCCGGTTTTCGCCGATCAAGTTCCTGCTGCAAGTCCGCCTCGGACAACGCCATACCCGGCGGACACCCATCGACTACGCAGCCCAGAGCAGGGCCATGACTTTCCCCGTAGCTGGTCACAGTAAACAGTGTGCCTATTGTATTTCCTGACATGAGGACTCTCTTGTGCAGCCAAGGGGCAGTGCCTGAACAGCGGTCACTTGACCAATCCGGCTGGACCTGCCTGTTCAGGCGGAGAAAACGGATAACGAAAAAACTCACCCAGCTCTGTCGGAGGTCCTGGAAAAACTGAGCCGGTACTCATCCAGCACGCGAGCGGACAACACGCAGACGCCCTGTCCACCGCGCTTGAACTCCGGCCAGACGAAAGGCACATCCGGAAATGCTTCTTCAAGGGCAAAACGGCTATTGCCCACTTCCAGTACCAGAATGCCGTCATCAGTAAGGAAATCCCGCGCCTGGGAAAGGATGGGACGTACCATATCAAGACCATCACTTCCTCCAGCGAGTCCCAGTTGCGGCTCCTTCTGATACTCCTCAGGCAAATCGTCCATATCTTCTGCGTCAACATAGGGAGGGTTGCTGACCAGAAGTTGATAGCGGGGCCGCTCCTCTTCTTCATACAAGGCGGCCAACAAATCCGACTGCAATGCCCGTACGCGATCCCAGAGCATCATACGATCCATATTGATGCGTGCCACATCCAGCGCGCTGGGTGATATGTCCAGCAGGTCGACCTGTGCCTGCGGCCAGGTCATGGCGCAAGCGAGGCCAATACAACCCGACCCTGCACAAAGATCAAGGACGCGTGCGGGGGTTTGTTCCAGCCAAGGGTAAAACTGGTCGTCTATCAACTCAGCAATGGGAGAGCGCGGAATCAGAACTCTCTCATCAACGTAGAAGCAAAAACCACAGAACCAGGCTTTGTTCAACAGATAAGAGACGGGAACACGGTGCTCTATACGCCGCCGTACCAGCGTGGCAAGACGCCTGGCTTCAACAGATGTCACCCGGCTTGAGTAAAAAACAGGGTCGAGGTTCCAGGGCAGCTCCAGTGCTTGCAAAACCAGATGACAAGCTTCATCGCGACTATTATCGCTACCGTGACCGAAGAAAAGCTCATGTTCATTGAAACGGCTCCAGGTCCAACGCAGCCAGTCTCCGATGCTGAGCAGGCCTGCCGTATCTTCCAGAACGTCGGAAGGGAAGGTTTCGGACATGGAGCCGACTCCCTGTGGCAGATACAGTGAAAAAACGGGCTATCCGGGAAACGGGGAGCCTGAAGGCTGGCAGTCCGGACAAGCTGGCGAATTGTACCCCGCCCGGGATCTGCCGTCATCACTTTGTCTTTGATGCGCCGTCCAGCCCGTGCCTCCAGGTGCAGGCAACGACAGTAGTCCACTACACACAGGGGTCTTCAGAAAGCCCGAGTGCGCGAGCCTGGTCAGGCTCCCGCTTGGGAAATGAAACGGCAAAGGCCTGCATATTCCAGACAGGCAAAAGCTTGACCCGGAGACGACTAACCCCCACTATACGCTACCACTGTCGTTGGTTGACGGCTGGTTGGTGGCTGATTGAGCCTCCACAAAACGTGATCGGATAGTTATGAATCCACAGCAATTGCACAATACTTTTTCCAGTATCCCTACACAACGGGAAAGAGCACCAGAAAGAGTGACCCCTTTGGCACAACCTGTCAGCAGCGTCAGGAACAAGAAGACAACCATGCGGCAGTCTGCCGATAACGAGCTGCTCTGGATCTTTAACAGAAGGGCAATTGATATTCAGAGCGGCAAGCGCAACACACTCAAGGTGCTCATTGCGCAGGCCGCCAAAGATTGTGAGATCGGCGCGACAAATCTGAAAACACTGGGCGGGAAGCGCTCTACTATGGTGCCCCTCCCCCCCAAGGAAGATGTCCTTAGCTGCAAAAAGGGATCGGCTTCTGCATCAAATACCGAAACCTGTTCCGAACCCGAGAAGGAAAAACCAAAGCTTTCCAGGAAGGTCTCCTTCTTTTCCTGTAGCGAGACGTCCAACGCGACAGTCGGGTCTCCCCATGCATCATCGCAGCACATTATTGCACCTCAGCAGAGTCGCACTCCAAACCCTGGACGCGCCAGAGAGACGGGAGAGAATGGAGAGAGTGTGCCAGGCAAAGTCACAAGAAAAGACGAGAGTACGCAAAACGAAGATCTGCAGCTGCCTGCATCATCTCTACCTGACTTGATCGAGCAAAGAGAAGCCAAAGAGAATCTGAATGTTCAGGACGGATTGGAAAGATCGGCTCCCTCAATGGTGTCATCTCAAAACTCCAGTCACTTGTCCCTGGTAGATTGGATCCTCCAGGTCAGGGGCGAGCATCTGCTCAACTCCGACGAATTGAACCTGACAGATCCACTTTTTACCAGAAAATCCCCGACGCCTTCGACACCTGCTCCCGAAAAAGACGCTTCCGAATCGACGCCACCCAACCCCACGTACGCCCAGGTTTTTGTAGACGAGCCAGAAGGAGATTCTGACGACTCCTCGCATTCTGATAGCGAGCTTGACATCGACAGCGACAGCGACATCGACAGCGACAGCGACAGCGACAGCGACAGCTACAGCTACAGCTACAGCTACATCGACAGCGACAGCGACAGCGACAGCGACATCGACATCGACAGCGACAGCGACATCGACATCGACAGCGACATCGACAGCTACGCAACTGCAAGGACTCATCAGCCAGTAGAAAACCACTTCACCAGGTTGGATGCGCACAATGTTCCCCGATCACAGAACCCGGCAGGCAGCAACCAGTCGAGCTCCTTTGCAGACCGTGCATTCTCACAGTCTCTGAAGGCAGACACTGAAAGAAACACTCTCGCGACAATCTTCGAGGAAAGCGAAGAAGACGTGAAAGACGAAGTGCTGACTGACGCCTTTGTCGACTCTGGTAACGACACCCAATCCATGAAGTCTCTGTACAGAGGGGACGAAAGAAACAACAAGGCGAATATCAGAGCAGCGAACAACGGGAAGACGCACAGCCTGGACCGGCCGCCGGTAGCTTCATCACTCTCTCTACATGTTGGTATGAAACTGCCAAACCTGAAAGAAGCGGGTAATAACGAAGAAGGAAAAAATAATCGCGAACAAAAAAACCAATCCAGGCACGAAGCGCCTCCAGCAGGAAAACACGGCAGCTCGAGCCGATTGGTTTCACCTTCTGACTCTGGTGACGCATCTGTGGTGTTTTCAAAGGCGGCTCCTGGAGCAGGCTCCAGGATCGTAGCTCAACGCAAGGAATTTTTGAAAGACATGCTTGAGGACAAAGACACTCTGCCCATAGAAGTCTTCGAGTTTAGTGATATAGACACTTCTGATCACGAAGAAACCTGGCTTACTCGATCAAAAGCTTTTTCGCAAACAAACGAGCAGAAGGCTGCCCAAGGCAAGAAATCAGTAGTGCGCAAGGACGTGTCTCAAGTCGCAAGCAGGCCTGATATGCCAAAAGCCCAGATGCAAGCGTTTGCAGACAACAGATTGGCAAGACCTGTATCCCCGCTGACCGAGATCAAAAAGGACTTGCTGTCAACCGTGACAGAGGTGACAAAACAACTGCAGGAGCTTCACACAGATGCGCACTCCGTGCTGTTCTCACAGGGGATAGCGGAGGCGAAATTGCTGGCCAAGGCTATAAAGGCTATAGAAAACATGCTGGAATTGTCTCAAACCACAACAGAATTCCTGAAGAAGGCTCAAACCCGGCAAGATCTGGAGAAGGCGGTCAAAACAATAAGCGGGTTGCAGTCAGCCGTTCACGACAAACGACAGCAGGTGGCAGAGACCGAGCATGGAGGGGCAGAAGATCCGCAGCAGAGACGTATGATGACTGTCCAAGAGGAATCGGAAGAAGAGAGCACAACGCAAGTCCCACAGCCTGCTCCTGCCCGTGAGCACTCAGCTTTGGAAACCTATTTTCTTGACATTGGGGAATGGGAGCCGCCCCCTCTATCCCGGTAGAGGGAATACTCCGGTAGAGCTTGCAAGGAGCGCAGGCCTGCGACTGGAGCCCTCGCACACATCGCCTGCATCCGGGGCACACCCGTGCAGTAAGGCCAGGAGTCCGCCCGGAAGCAGGCTCCTGACCTTGCCTCCGTCATGACATGTTTTCGATGACGGCCTTCGCAAACTCAGAGCACTTCAGCAAGCGTGCCCCTGTCATCAAGCGTTCGAAATCATAGGTCACCGTTTTGGCTGCAATGGCCCCTTCCATGCCACGCAGAATACGATCAGCCGCCTCACTCCATCCCATGTGCCGCAACATCATTTCCGCAGAAAGAATCAGCGAGCCGGGGTTCACCTTGTCCTTCCCTGCGTATTTCGGCGCTGTTCCATGAGTGGCCTCAAATACTGCGACCTTTGTGCCTATATTGGCTCCGGGAGCTATGCCAATACCACCTACCTGAGCCGCGAGGGCATCAGAAATATAGTCACCATTCAGGTTCAAAGTAGCTATAACGGAATACTCGTCCGGGCGGAGCAGAATTTGCTGCAAGAAAGCATCAGCAATAACGTCCTTGATGACTATCGTTTGACCAGTGTCGGGATTTTTCAGTTGATGCCAGGGACCACCGTCCAGCGGCTCCGCACCAAAGGAATCCCGAGCCAGTTCATAGCCCCACTCCTTGAATGCCCCCTCGGTGAACTTCATGATGTTCCCCTTGTGCACCAGAGTGACTGAAGGCAGGTCATGGTCAATGGCGTGCTGTATGGCCCTGGACACCAGTCGCCGGGTTCCCTCCCGGGAGACAGGCTTCACGCCTATGCCACAATGGGATTCAAACCGAATCTGGCTGACGCCCATTTCCTGTTTCAGAAACTGCACCACCTTGTTGGCCTCTGGACTGTCACCAGCCCATTCGATACCCGCATAGATGTCTTCGGCATTTTCCCGGAATATCACCATATTTGTTTTGCCCGGCTCCTTGACTGGGCTGGGAACACCAGGAAACCAGCGCACAGGGCGGACACAGGCGTAAAGATCCAGTTTCTGACGCAGCGCGACATTGAGCGAACGTATACCGCCTCCGACCGGGGTAGTCAGCGGCCCCTTGATGCCCAGGTGATACTCTTCAAGGGCTTGCAGCGTCTCATCGGGCAACCAGGTATCGGAGCCGTACACTTGCGTTGCTTTTTCGCCTGCATAAATCTCCATCCATGCCAGAGAGCGTTCAGAACCGTAAGCCGCCTCAACGGCGGCATTGACGACCTGCAACATGGCAGGAGTAACATCCACGCCTATGCCGTCACCCTCTATGTAAGGAACAATCGGGTTATCCGGTACCTTCAGTGAGCCGTCAGGATTGACAGTAACAGCCTCTCCGCTGGTGGGAACCTTGATCTTCTGATACCCCATAGGTGCACCCCGTCAAATCAGAAATATAGTGACATACGGCCGGCCGTTCTGAAGATGTGATCAGCCCCATGACTTTTCAGGAGGCAAGGCAGCATCGGCAACAGTCGGGAGGATGGGGAAGATAACGCAAAGACAAGAGAAAAAAAACAACAGGAAAGCCTATTGACGCCAACAGAGGTCCCATCGGACACAAGCTGCCAGCCTGACGACACATACGCAGGGTTCCATACAGATTCTGATGTCGCCCCTGTGTGAATGGATGGCCATGATGCATCGGGATATGGTAAAAGATCGCATCTTCTGTTCGGAGTCTGTCTGTGACTGCTTATGAATGAGAATTCCCGCCTGCGTGTGATTGTCGGCCTGTCCGGCGGCGTCGACTCTTCGGTTGCGGCCCTTGTGCTCAAAGAGCAGGGGTACGAGGTTGAAGGCCTCTTCATGAAAAACTGGGAGGAGGACGACGGCACAGAGTATTGCTCAGCGCGTGCCGATCTGGCAGACGCCCGTGCTGTGTGCGAACAGCTCGAAATCCCGCTGCACCAGGCCAATTTCGCGGCAGAATACTGGGATAATGTGTTCGAATACTTTCTGGCGGAATACCGTGCCGGACGCACCCCCAACCCCGATATACTCTGCAACCGGGAAATCAAGTTCAAAGCTTTTCTGGACTACGCCATGACGCTGGGAGCCGACCGCATCGCCACCGGTCATTATGCCCGCCTGGATGACTCCAGCGGACGACCACAGCTCCTCAAGGGATCTGATTCCAGCAAGGATCAAAGCTACTTTCTGCACGCTGTGCCGGGCTGCCGGCTGGAGAAAACGCTGTTTCCGCTGGGAGCCATGGAAAAGAGTGCGGTGCGCGCCAGAGCGCGATCACGGGGCCTTGTTACCCACGCCAAAAAAGACAGCACCGGCATCTGTTTTATCGGTGAGCGTCGTTTCCGCAATTTTCTTGAAACCTACATACCCGCCTGCCCCGGCCCTATAGAGACAGACTTTGGCCAGACCATAGGCACACATCAGGGGTTGATGTATCACACCATCGGGCAGCGTCAGGGGCTGGGCATCGGCGGGCTGGCGGGAGTTGCAGAACAGCCCTGGTACGTTCTGGACAAAGACCTTGAACGCAATGTGCTGATCGTCGGCCAGGGCAATCAGCACCCCCGGCTCTTTTCCCGCCAGCTGTCGACAACACAGATGCACTGGATACAGCCCCCCGCCGCCCTTCCTGCTCGCCTGATGGCAAAGATACGCTACCGTCAGACTGATCAGCCCTGCCAGCTGCATCAGGAGCCGGACGGCAGCTGGCAGGTGGTATTCGATGAGCCCCAGCGTGCTGTGACTCCCGGGCAGTCTGTTGTCTTTTATTCCGGCGATGTCTGTCTTGGCGGTGGCGTCATAGAAGCGCGCCAACTCTGCCACCCCGACATGAGCCTGCAGCCGGCCGCTGCCCTGGAGGATAGCTGATGCGCAGCTCTGCCTGCTGTGAGCAGGATCAGGTGATGTCTCTGGCTGCGGTGTTACAGGCCTGCTCCCTCGTGGAGAAAATAGCCACCACCGGGACGGGGGCGTCACAACTCATGGAAACAGCTATTGAGAGCCTGTTCATTACCGACCCCGATCAAGTTGCCGATGTCTATGGCAGCGAGAAAAAGCTGGAACATGGGCTGCGCTGTCTCCAGGCCCTGCTCTGTCGCGACCGGCGTGTCTTGCACTCTGATACAGTTCGCTATGCTTTCGCCCTGATGCATATGGAGGCGGGTCTGCGCAAGAACGACGAGATGCTCAAAACCCTGGCGCGAGGTATTGAGCGTGCCCACACCCAGTTGACGTATTTCCATTGCTTGCACGACAACGTTATGGCCAGCCTGGCGGACCTGTACCTGGCGACCATCAGCACTTTCAGACCGCGCATTCAGGTAAAAGGCCGCCCCCAGTGGTTACACAACAATGCGCCCTGCACCAACCGCATAAGAGCCTGCCTGCTGGCCGGTCTGCGCTCTGCCGTGCTCTGGCGCCAGGTTGGGGGGCGCCGCTGGCATCTTGCTTTTTCTCGTCGCAAACTGCTGGCAACCTCCTCCCGGCTATTGGCAGAGATCGAACCCGAGGTGGCAGGAGAAGCATGAGCAAGCATGAGGCCCGTATCCACGCCGGGCCCCATGCGCCAGGCATCACAAGGCCAGACATCTCTTTATTGACGGCGGGGGCGAGTATCTGTTGCGGCACGGCACCCTGCCCTTCCTGTTCTTTTGACACCTATCCAGACATGGATGCCTGACAATACGAGGACTCAGGGTAGTTATATGGAGCTTTCACCACTGACAGCACTGTCGCCCGTTGATGGTCGCTACAGCGACAAAACCCATCTTCTGCGCGAAATATTCAGTGAATACGGCCTGATACGGGCAAGGGTTGAAGTTGAGGTGCGCTGGCTGCAGCATCTGAGTCGACAGGAACAGCTTCAGGAATTGCCGCCTTTGAGTGCGCAGAGCCACGCCTGGCTGGATGCTCTGGTGAGTGACTTTTCTCTCACAGACGCTGCTGCCATCAAAGACATTGAGGCGACAACGAACCACGACGTCAAGGCTGTTGAGTATTTTCTGAAAGACAAGCTCAGCCAGCAAGATCAGCTGGCACCATTGCAGGAGTTTGTCCACTTTGGATGCACCTCTGAAGATATCAACAACCTGTCGCACGGCCTGATGCTGTCGCGCGGGCGCACCTGTCTGGCAGACATCATGAACAGGCTGACAGACGCCATCAGGAATCTGGCTCATGATCATGCTGATCTTGCCATGCTGAGCCGCACCCATGGTCAAAGTGCCTCACCCACTACTGTCGGCAAAGAAATGGCCAACGTTGTCTGGCGCATGCAGCGTCAGACAAAGCAGTTTCTCGCTGTATCCCTTCAAGGAAAAATCAACGGCGCTGTCGGCAACTACAATGCACACAAAGTGGCATGGCCTGATGTGAACTGGGAGGCGGTAGCCCAGGATTTTGTGACCGGACTGGGCCTGGAATTCAATCCCTTTACCACCCAGATAGAGCCCCATGATTGCATCGCCGAACTGTTCGACGCACTGTGCCGTTTCAATACTGTCCTGACGGATTTTGACCGGGACATATGGTCCTACATTTCGCTGGGGTATTTCAGCCAGAAGACCCGCGCCGGGGAAGTGGGGTCATCCACCATGCCACACAAGGTGAATCCCATTGATTTTGAAAACTCCGAAGGCAACCTGGGCCTGGCCAATGCCATCATGAGTCACATGACCGCCAAACTGCCCTTGTCACGCTGGCAGCGTGACCTGACCGACTCAACAGTCCTGCGCAACATGGGACTGGGAATGGCTTACAGCCTGGTCGCTTACCGCTCTGCCCTCAAAGGCATAGGTAAGCTGGAGGCCAACGAAAGGCGACTGTCTGAGGACCTTGCCAGTTCATGGGAGATTCTGGCAGAGCCCGTGCAGACTATGATGCGCCGTTATGGTGTGGAAGAGCCCTACGAGAAAATGAAGACACTGACGCGTGGGCGCCAGATCGGACGGGAGGATATTCTCAGTTTTATTGATGGTCTCGACATTCCCGAGAGTGCCCGGCAAGCCCTGAAAGATTTGACGCCCGCCGGATACACAGGCGAGGCCGCAAAACTGGCGCGCAAGGTCTGACACGCAGGCCACCTGGCCCTGGCGCCCTGGCTCTGCTATCGAAACCAGGACCCTGGCGTGCCAGGCAGGCTCGCGCGCATCAAAACGCCCGCTCGTGCTGGTGGACGTCTCTGTTCAGTCAGCAGAGACGTCATTGGGTCAGGATGGCCTCAGGCCCCTGGAGCCGGACAACGCAGCCAGGACAGCCATGAGCACCAGGAAGCTCTTGATCCATTCGATATCAGGAGTGTGCCGTGTTCCCGTCGGTGCTTTCAGCAGAACGACCGACAAACTTGGCGATACGCTCCAGCGCCTGCTCCAGCGACTCCTTGCTTGCGGCGAAAGAAATACGAATATGCCCCGGAGCACCAAAAGCCGAGCCGGGCACAACGGCCACACCGGCGGCCAGGAGCGCATTGCAGAATTCCACGTCAGTGCCATACCCCAATCCCTTCATGGCCTGACGTATGTTGGGAAGTATGTAGAAAGTGCCATCCACCGGATGCACTTCAAATCCAGCAATGGACTTCAGGCGTGACAGAACCAGATCATGGCGCTGGTGAAAGGATTTCAGCATGCGTTGCACCGGCTCCTGGGATCCGGTGAGGGCTGCAACAGCGGCGGCCTGGGACACAGAACAAGGATTTGACGTGCTCTGTGACTGAACCTTGGTCATTGCACGTATCAGCCACTCGGGGCCTGCTGCATAGCCGATGCGCCAGCCTGTCATGGCATAGGCTTTGGACACCCCGTTGACAACCAGTACGCGCTTGTGGAGATCAGGGCAGGCCGTGGCAATATTGGCAAAGCCACCCTCTTTCCAGAGGATATGCTCGTATATATCATCTGTGGCGATCATGACCCGGGGCCAGTCTGCCAGCACTTCGCCGAGAGCCTGCAACTCTTGTGCAGAGTAAGCCATGCCCGATGGATTGGAGGGACTGTTGAGAATCACTAGCCGGGTTTTGCTCGACAGGGAGCCACGTAATTGGGCCGGTGTGATTTTGAAATTTTGTTTCATCCCGGTTTTGAGTATGACCGGGCAGGCCCCGGTGATGCGGACCATCTCTGGATAGGAAACCCAATAGGGCGCCGGAATGATCACCTCGTCACCCGGATCGAGAAGAGCCATGACCATATTGAACAAACTCTGTTTTGCGCCACAAGAGACCAGAACCTGCCCGGGGCTGTACGACAGCTTGTTGTCACGCTCAAATTTGTCGCTGATGGCTTGCTTGAGAGCGGGAGTGCCGGTGACATGGGTGTAGCGGGTTTGCCCTTGTTCTATAGCGGCGACGGCGGCTTCCCGTATGTGCTGGGGCGTGTCAAAATCAGGCTCTCCTGCCCCCAGGCCAATGACATCACAACCCGCCGCCTTCAATTCGGCGGCGCGCGCCGTGACTTCCAGGGTGGCCGAAGGTCGTATTGCCTGAATCCTGCTGGCAGTGTGCTGCATCCTTTTTATCCTCGTTCTGGGCGGGTCACCATGCGCGCCGGCATCATGATAAAACAACCTGTATTGGAGCCGAAACCCGATGACTGAAAAAAACTCTCCCCTGGAGCTTGTTTCTTCTTATGCTCCTGCCGGCGACCAACCACAGGCCATAGAGGCACTGGTGGCAGGGTTCCGCGAGGGGCTGGCCAGCCAGACGTTGCTGGGGGTAACAGGTTCGGGAAAAACCTTCACGACAGCCCAGGTCATTGCTGCACTGCAACGCCCGGTTATGGTCATGGCTCCCAACAAAACACTCGCTGCCCAGCTGTACGGAGAATTCCGGGAGTTTTTTCCAAAAAATGCAGTGGAATACTTTGTTTCCTACTACGACTACTATCAGCCTGAAGCTTATGTTCCGGCTTCGGATACTTTCATTGAAAAGGACTCGGCAGTCAATGAGCACATAGAGCAGATGCGCCTGTCGGCGACCAAAGCTCTGCTGGAGCGCCCGGATGCGATAGTAGTGGCGACTGTATCGGCGATTTACGGCCTGGGAGACCCCCACTCATGGCTGCAGATGATGCTGCATCTGGACCGGGGGGATCGTCTGGATCAGCGCACACTGTTGCGTCGCCTGGCGTCTCTCCAGTACACCCGCAATGACGCAGATTTCAAGCGCGCCTGCTACAGGGTTCGGGGCGACGTGGTTGATATTTTTCCGGCCGAGTCTGGCAAGGATGCGGTGCGGCTGGAGTTTTTTGACAATACCCTCGAGTCCATAAGCTGGTTTGATCCTTTGACAGGCACACGCCTGCGGACGGTGCCGAGGACGACCATTTATCCCCGCTCTCACTACGTTGCCGAACGAGACACCTTGCTCAAGGCGGCTGAAGCTATAGAGGAGGAGCTGGCAGAACGTTTGCAGACTCTCCGGTCTGCCAATCGACTGCTGGAAGCCCAGAGACTGGAGCAACGCACCCGTTTCGATACAGAAATGATGAGGGAGACCAGCTATTGCAACGGGATCGAAAATTATTCCCGCTACTTGTCGGGTCGCGCTCCAGGCGAGCCCCCCCCTACACTGTTCGACTACCTGCCGGATAATGCCCTGCTGGTGCTGGATGAGTCCCACGTTACAGTGCCCCAGATCGGCGCCATGTACAAAGGTGATCGCTCCCGCAAGGAAACTCTGGTTGACTATGGTTTCCGCCTGCCCTCCGCCCTGGATAATCGCCCCATGACCTTTGAGGAGTGGGAAGTGCGTCGCCCCCAGACACTGTTCATTTCAGCC
Organism: Kistimonas sp. bin40; assembly: GCA_002238585.1. Lineage (GTDB taxonomy): Bacteria > Pseudomonadota > Gammaproteobacteria > Pseudomonadales > Endozoicomonadaceae > Sansalvadorimonas. The sequence continues at coordinate 29,463 of MPMQ01000017.1, forward strand.
ACGCCAGGAGCCTATGAAAAGGAGCATGAGGGACAGCGTGTCGAGCAAATTATTCGCCCCACCGGACTTGTGGATCCGGAAGTTGAGGTGCGCCCTGCCACCACCCAGGTGGATGATCTGCTGGAACAGATCAGAGGATGCGTGGAACAGGGTGAGCGCGTGCTGGTCACTTCCCTGACCAAGCGTATGGCCGAAGACCTGACAGACTTTCTTGGAGAACATGGCGTAAAAGTCCGCTGGTTGCACGCCGATGTAGACACCGTAGAACGTGTCGAGATTATCCGGGATTTACGTCTGGGGGCCTTTGACGTTCTGGTGGGAATCAATCTCCTGCGTGAAGGTCTCGATATTCCGGAGGTGGCCCTGGTCGCCATTCTTGACGCGGACAAGGAGGGCTTCCTTCGTAGTGACAGATCATTGATACAGACTATAGGAAGAGCGGCTCGCAACGTGCGGGGCCGGGCCATACTCTACGCCGACCAGATCACAGGCTCCATGCAACGTGCCATGGAAGCCACAGACTATAGACGCCAGCGCCAGCTGGCCTTCAACCTGAAGCATGGGATCACACCCCGGGGCGTCAGCCGGGCCATCATCGACGTCATGGAAGGGGCCCGCCCCGACCCGGCGGCCGGGAGCGGCAAGCAGCGCCAGGAGAAAGGTTCCGGCCAGTCAGTGCAAAGTCTGGAGTCCAGTATCCGGGAACTGGAAAAAACAATGGAAGAGCAGGCCCGCAACCTGCTGTTCGAGGAGGCCGCCGAGACACGCGACCAGATACGTTACTACAGGGAACAGCTCAGAAAAGCACAGAAGGGCAAAAAGAATACGGTCAGCACAGGCTAGCCTGGTTGACCAAAACTTTCGTGGTCTTGTTGAGAAAACGCAACAGAATCAGGCAGCGCTCTTCCCCCTTGTCGCACAGGTACACCCCCTGCAGGCCGCTGAGGCTGCCTTCATTGACAAGGGAAACAATCTGACCTTTTTTGAAGCCGATGGGTTGCTGCTCCATCAGCTTTTCACGCGTGCGTATGGCCTCCACCAGCTCGCCGTCCAGTTTGCAGGGTTCAGGCCCAAAACGGACAAAGCCGAGAACACCTCGCGTGGAACGAACACTCTGCCAGGGAAGCCCGGCATCTTTATGTGCCGGGCTTTCGAGAAGAAACATATAGCCGGGAAACAAAGGCTCTATGCGCTTACGCCTGCCAAAAGGCCGTAGCATGGGGGAATAGGTACAAAAACCCTGACGTTCCAGATTGTCTGCGGCCCGTGATTCTTGTCGGGCTTTGGTGCGCACGACATACCAAAGATCCATAGCTCAGACTCCGGCAACATCCAGACTGGCCACCATGTCCTCCAGTGCCCGCCCAGGTCGCTTTGCCAGGGTAACAGGACGACCAACCACCAGATAGTCGCTTCCCAGTTGCACGGCCTCCTGTGGTGAAGCTATGCGTCTTTGGTCGTGCAAATTGTTGCCGGGCGAACGAACACCGGGCGTTACCAGCAGGCAATCGGGGCCAAGCTGCGAACGAATGGCCGTCGCATCTCCCGCTGAGCAGACAACACCATCCATGCCGGATCTGTGAGCCAGACTGGCCAGGCGCAGCACCTGCTCCCTGAGTGGCGGCAAGCCCAATTCCTTCATGTCACCAGGCGAGAGGCTGGTCAGAAGCGTTACCGCCACCAGCAGAGGAACAGGACCTGCGACCTCCTCCAGAGTACGCCGGGCAGCGGCCAGCATGGAATGCCCGCCCTGAGCATGCAAGCTCAGCATCCATACATTCATGCGGGCGGCAGCAGCTACAGCTTTGGCTACCGTGGCAGGTATGTCGTGGAATTTAAGATCAAGAAAAACCTGAAATCCACGGCTATGAAGTTTGTCAATAACACCGGGGCCTGCGGCGGAAAACAGTTCGCTGCCGACCTTGACACGACACAGCCCGGGATCAAGTTGATCAGCCATCGTCAGCCCACTTTTTTCACAGGGGCAGTCCAGGGCAACAATCAGCGGACTCGAGGAAGGCATGAAAAAGGCGCCTCATTGAAGGGTTGCTCAACAGCCCGAAGAGGCTACAGAATTCATGCATCAGTGTAAAGGAGCCGGGGCAGGCTATCGGACTATCGGCGGCGCAAGCGCAAGTTGGGGATGGCTTGACAACGGGTCCCCCTTGTCCTGAGCACAAGCTGTCAGATGTGCCAGCTGAGCTGGTGCGCGGCAAGCCCCGTCCTTCAGGGCGGGGAAGGATAGCGCGTCTAATTTCGCCGGCATTATTCGCAGACCCAACGTATGTTCCATGGTTCTATGGTTCCATGGCTCAAGGGCGGGACACGCCCGGCTCGCCTGTAAAGTGAGTGGTGAGGCAATACCGTCAGCAGCAGGAATCCCCGTCCTTCAGGGCGGGGAGGATGTCAATCAATCACGTTTGCCGACCGAGCTGACAGGGCGAATATTTTCCCAAGTCTGACACTGGGGACAGTGCCAGAGAAAAGTGCGCCCGCTAAAACCGCATACTCGGCAGCAATAGAGAGCTTGCGCATCCTCCATGCGTCTGACAAGGCTTTGCAGCACCACCAGCCGGTCAGGAAGAGATCCGCTCTCTATTTCCTGCAGGTACAGATCCAGCAGAGCTCCAAGTCCTTGCAGGGAGGGCATACTGGTGACTTTTGCGGTAATGAAGCGATCCGCCTCCCGACGGCCATGCTGTGCCGTCAACAGGCGCGCATAGGCCAAAGCCAGGGGTACAGATGGCTGCTTTTCGAGACAGCGGTGCAAGTAGGCCGCCAGCCCTCGCACCGTCCCCAGGGCGGCGTAACACTGTTCAAGAACGGGAAGGCTTTCCTGAATAAAGTCAGGGTCTTGATGGAGTATTTTTTCCAGCACCCGGATGGCTGCTTTGTAACGACCGGAAGAATACTCCAGGCGCCCCAGTAGCAAGGAAACGCGCACGCTGGGAAAAGACAGTCCCGCTTTGCGTAGCAGAGAGCGTGCCTGAATGCTGTCGGAGCGCTGCATGGTAGTTTCAGCCAGTTCGCAATAATAGTGCGACAACCGGCAGCTGGAGTCGCCCGGTTTGACCCTGAAACGGCTGACAGTCACCGCTGCCAGCTCCCACTCTTTCTCCATTTCGTAGACGGACAGCAAAGCCAGCAGGCTATCCTTCCAGCCGGGCCAGAACTGATGGTCCAGCATATCCTGCAACAATACTTCAGCGCGATCGAAGAGCCCCGCCTTCAGGTAATCGCGCGCCAACTCAAGCTGCACCTCGAGGACCTGGAAGCGGTTCAGACTGGGACGAGCAAGAAGCTCCTGATGTGTTTGTATGGCTTTATCCAACTCCCCGCGTTGACGAAAGATGCGCCCGAGAAGCAGCTGAGTTTCACCTGCTCCGCCAACGGCATCCCGGGAAAGATCGGAACGGGGAAGCGAAAGATCCACAGGATCGTCGAGAAGATAATTAAGCCCGGCAAAGTTCTTGTCAGGATGATTCCCTGCGGCTTGTCTCTTTTGTTTATCCCTGCTGTTCAACACCCCCGCCACGAACCCTATAGCCAAGGAAACCATCACCAACAAAAAGAGACCAGGATCAAACATCTTCAGGGGACAAGTTCCCGCAAGGCTCTGACCTGCAGCCTTTCAATCACATTTTCATGTTGGCGAAGCGTTCGCCTCAAGCGACGATTGCGGATTTTCAAAGCCAATATAGCGAATGATCCATAAATCACTCCGAAAAGAGCACCGGAGAGGAAAGCGATGAAAAGGGCAAAAGAGACAGAACACTGCTCGAATACGTAATGCCAGAAGCTAATAGAAACCAGCTGCCGATTGGGAAGAAATCCCGCGAAGCACACTGCTAACACCAAGGCAAAAAGGACGTAGCCTTTGCAACGTAACAAAAACCGCACTGCGACCACCTGCTCGAACAGAAAACCAGACACATGGGCAGACCTGGAAAGCCTCCCTGAAAGAAAACCCCAGTAACTTGCCCTTCACCGAGTCGCCTTGCCGTACAAGGCCGCATAAGGGGCCATCGGATAGTGTCACGCTGGTTTCCTTTTAACGGAGGCCCGCTGTACGAGACACTACCTGCTGCGTATAAGCTCTATCCGTTCTCCTGCCGTACAGAGGAACCATCCGCCGTACAGACGAACCATCCGCCGTACAGACGAACCACCCGCCGTACAGAGGAATCATCCGGTGTACAGAGGAACCATCCGGTGTACAGAGGAACCATCCGCCGTACAGACGAATCATCCGGTGTACAGAGGAACCATCCGCCGTACAGAGGAATCATCCGCCGTACAGACGAACCATCCGCCGTACAGACGACCCATCCGCCGTACAGACGAACCATCCGCCGTACAGACGAACCATCCGCCGTACAGAGGAATCATCCGCCGTACAGACGAACCATCCGCCGTACAGACGAACCATCCGCCGTACAGACGAACCATCCGCCGTACAGAGGAATCATCCGGTGTCCGGAGAAATCATTCGCGCCCCGCCGCACCGAAGAACCATCTGCCGCACAGAAACACTATCCACCCGGCTTACCCGGCAGCCAAGACCTGTGGCAACACCGCCTCAGGTCAGACTCCCAGCATAGATTCACCGACACGAATTGACGCCTTCCCGTAGCGCCTTCCCCGGCCTGAACCTGGGGACACACCGGACGGGAAGACTGACGGGATCCCCGGTCTTGGGATTGCGTCCGGTCCTCGCTCCGAGTGTGTGAACGAAGAAACTCCCGAACCCCCGTATCTCGACACGACGCCCGTTGCTTAACGACGATGAAACCTGCTCGAGGATGGTCTTGACACCACGCTCGATATCCTTGATATCCACTGGCGCCTGCTGCCTGTCCTCTTTATAGCGACAAAAGAGACGCCGAACCAGTTGCGATCGAGTCACAGTTTCTGATCCTCCACTCCAGGGCACCCAAAAGCCTGCCCAAGAACAGACCGGCTACTGGGCAAAACGAATCCGTTTTTAGCACAGAACCGGTCGCCAGTTAGCAGGGACGCACCTGTCCCTCAGCAAGAATCCCCGCGCCTCCAGCCAGACTCTCCCGGAAAAGGATCTGTGACGCATGCGTCCTGAAAGCACGAACGAGGGCAGCGGTTACGCTTTATCCCTCCGAAAACAATCCCCTTAAAGAGGCGCAAGCTACGGAGGCTATCGAGCGAGGCCTTCCAGGCCCGGTTGCCTCTCGTTACAAAGCACGGCTTGCTTCAAAATACAGCGTACCTGAACCCAAGCTTTCGCCCCTTCACAAGGGGTGGGCGAGACAGGACGGCGTAGCACAAAAAAATCAGCCGCCATCCCATTCACCGCAACTTCCTTCTCTTCTGTTTTGCCTGACGTCTGTCCCTGGCCACAGCATCTACAGATAAAAAAGAAATCTTGAGGGTAAAAGCACCCTCTACTTGTTTTCCATTTGAGCCTTGATCAGGTCACCTATAGTGGCTGGGCTGCCAACGGAAGAGTCACGACGCAGCTCGGCCATGGCTTCTTTTTCTTCAGCTTCGTCTTTCGCCTTGATCGACAAGCTGATCGCACGGCTCTTGCGGTCCACGTTGATAATCTTGATTTCCAGTTCCTGCCCGGCTCCAAGAACCGTGCTGGCGTCTTCCACGCGATCACGACTGATCTCGGAAGCGCGCAATACGCCCTCCACCTCTTCGGCCAAAGTAATTACAGCTGCCTTGGCGGAGACCTCCCGAACTGTTCCCGTGACTATAGAGCCCTTCTGGTTGGCACTGACGTACTGAACAAAGGGGTCATTCTGCAGTTGTTTGATGCCCAGGGAAATGCGCTCACGCTCGGCGTCCACAGACAGCACAACCGCCTCGACTTCATCGCCCTTACGATACTCACGTACCGACTCTTCTCCGACTTCGTTCCAGCTGATATCTGATAGATGCACCAACCCATCAATACCGCCCGGCAAGCCAATGAAGATGCCGAAATCTGTGATGGACTTGACCGTGCCCCGGATGACATCGTTCTTCTGGCTGCTGTCGGCAAAGAGTTCCCAGGGATTTTTGGCACACTGCTTGATCCCCAGAGATATACGACGACGCTCTTCGTCTATGTCGAGAACCATTACATCAACTTCTTCACCCTGGGTCACAACCTTGCTGGGATGCACATTCCTGTTGGTCCAGTCCATCTCCGAGACGTGTACCAGTCCTTCCACGCCCTCCTCAAGCTCAACAAAGCAGCCATAATCGGTCAGGTTGGTGACGTGACCACTGACTCTGACGCCTTCGGGGAAGCGTTGGGTGATATTGATCCAGGGGTCTTCGCCCAGCTGCTTGAGGCCCAGGGAAACACGGTTGCGCTCACGGTCAAACTTGAGAACCTTGACGGTGATCTCATCACCTACAGTCACGACTTCACTGGGGTGCCGGATGCGTTTCCAGGCCATATCGGTGATATGCAACAGACCATCAACGCCACCAAGGTCGACAAAAGCACCGTAGTCTGTGAGATTCTTGACCACGCCCTTGACCTCAATCCCTTCCTGCAGGGACTCAAGCAATTGCTCTCTCTCAGCCGAGTTCTCCGCCTCCAGAACAGCACGACGGGATACAACAACATTGTTGCGTTTCTGATCCAGCTTGATGACCTTGAAGTCCAGCTCTTTTCCTTCCAGATGCGCGGTATCACGCACGGGACGTACATCAACCAGGGATCCCGGCAAGAAAGCCCGGATACTGTCGACATCAACAGTGAACCCACCTTTCACCTTGCCACTGATACAACCCTGCACGATCTCGTCTGAAGAAAAGGCTGTCTCCAGGCGCTTCCAGGATTCCGCCCGCTTGGCTCGCTCACGAGACAAACGTGTCTCACCGAAGCCATCTTCAACAGCATCGAGAGCAACCTGTACTACATCGCCAACAGAAACGGTGACATTTCCATTTTCATCACGGAACTGGCTCGTAGGAATCACGCCCTCAGACTTGAGGCCCGCGTATACAAGGACCCAGTCACCATCAATGCTTACCACAGTTCCATCAATGATGGACCCCGGCTGCATTTCTATTTCTTTCAGGCTTTCCTCGAAGAGTTCAGCAAAACTGTCAGTCATCGTCAAAATCAATCCCGCCCGGCCTACCTTTGTCGATGGTCCTGTTCGAATGAGGAAGGAACATCTGCACAAGGCTACTGCGATTTGGCCGTTCTTTATTCCGTAGTGCCGCGCGTCACCAGCCGACGCACCCAGTTAATGTCAAACACTGCCCCGGAGTCTCTTTCATCTCCGGGGGACAGCATCACAATTTTGCAGCAAGCCGGTCCGAGGATAGACCGTCCTGCCGCTGCGGCAAAATATCACGCTAAAAACAGGTCGCTGGTCGCAAAAAGACGCCACACATCCTTCTGTCAGACCTTGTTCTCACCGCTTACTTTCTTATTGTCGTCTTGTTTGTCGCTACGGGCTGGCTATCCTGACAAGCCTCCCCCCTGGAAAAAGGCTCCAGGTGCCCCTCACTCCAGACCCTGGTCTCGCAAGAAACCCATCAACTGCTCAACAACCTGGTCTGCCGAACGACCGGTGCTGTCAAGCAAAACCGCGTCTGACGCCTGCCTCAGCGGAGCCAGGCTGCGGCTGCTGTCTTGTTCATCACGTTCCACAAGATCTGCGAGGACGCGCCCAAGGCTAACAGCAGCATCACTGTTACGCAACTGGAGATAGCGCCTTTGCGCACGTTCTTCCACGTTGGCGGTCAGAAAAAACTTGAATCTGGCCCCGGGAAAAACGACAGTGCCCATATCCCGCCCTTCAGCAACCAGCCCCGGGGCTGCGGCACAACCGCGTTGTTTCAGAAGCAAAGCCTGACGAACCTGCGGCAGTTTGGCAACCAGAGCTGCATTTTTGCCGACTTGTTCAGCACGAATCTGGCTTTGTTCTTCATCAGTTCCGGGAATCATCACTCTTCCGGAAGGCGTAAAATCAACTGGCATATGCTCTGCCAGATCAGCCAGGCTGGCTTCGTCATCCAGGGGCACACCCTGACGCATGGCCGCCAGTGCCGTCAGCCGATAAAGAATGCCACTGTCGAGAAGACGCCAGCCTAGTTTGTTCGCAACAAGGGAAGCGACTGTCCCCTTGCCGGCCCCCGCCGGTCCGTCCAGCGTTATAACAGAAAAAGTCGAGTTACTCACAATCGTTGCTGTCGTCCGTTGTGTCCAGATCAAACCCTGTCGAGCACGCCAGCTCGACAAAGCCAGGAAAGGAGGTTGCGACACAGGCGCAATTGAGAATCCGCAGCCTGTCGCGGGCGCGCAAGGATGCCACCGCAAACGCCATGGCAATGCGATGATCCCCCCGGCTATCCACAGTGCCTCCAGAAAAAACATGCCGTCCCGGCTCTCCCTGAATGCGCAAGCCGTCCTGCCGCATTTCGACTGACACACCCAGCATCCGAAGCCCGGAGCCCATGGCATCCAGACGGTCACTCTCCTTGACCCGCAGTTCTGCCGCCCCCGTCAGCACTGTTTCGCCTTCGGCACAGGCCGCTGCAATACAGAGGACAGGCAGTTCGTCTATAGCCAGAGGAACCAGTCGCTCCGGAATTTTTATCCCCTTGAGTCGCGTCGCACGCACGCGCAGATCTGCCACCGGCTCGCACCCCATCTGACGGGTATTTTCCAGGACTATGTCAGCTCCCATCAACTGAAGTATGTCCAGAACACCTGTACGGGAAGGATTGACACCAACGCCTTCTATCACCAATTCGGAGCCTGGCGCAATGGTTGCGGCAACCAGAAAAAACGCAGCGGAGGAGAGATCAGACGGGATACTGATGCGGGTTGCTTTCAGTCGCACATGCTCGCCAACCTCCAGCACTGAATCAGCTCGCTCCGGATTATAACCAAAAGACGCCAGCATCAGCTCGGTATGATTTCGCGAGCGAACCGGTTCCATAATCCGGGTCCGGCCCCGGGCCTGAAGCCCGGCCAGCAGCAAACAGGATTTCACCTGAGCTGAAGGAATCGGCAGCGTATAATCGATACCCTGAAGCGAGTGCCCCCCCTGAATGCGAACAGGGGGAAGGTCCCGGGCTGCTGTCTCTATATGTGCGCCCATCTGCCGGAGGGGGTCCACCACCCGGCCCATGGGGCGAGATGACAAGGAGGCATCACCGGTCAGAGTGGCATCAAAGCCCTGAGCCGCCAGCACGCCAATCAGCAACCGCATGGCCGTGCCCGCATTCCCCATATCAAGAGGCGCACACGGCGGCTTCAGGCCTCCTGCACCCAGGCCGTCCACCTTCACACTGCCCTGGTCAGGCTCTGTAATGCTGACTCCCAGATTCCGCAGAGCATGGAGTGTGGAGTACACATCTTCCGACTCCAGGAGTCCGTCAATGCAGCTCTCGCCCTCGGCAAGGGCTCCCAGGATAAGGGCACGGTGGGAAATCGACTTGTCTCCCGGCACCCGAATCTTGCCGGCAAGCGCCCCTGCGGGGCTGGCTTTGTAATGAACCATGGTGCTGTGGGTCCCTCTGGTCCTGCTGACACACTGGTTGAAAGTCTTTGAGTCTGATGGTTTCGAAAGGTGACGTCGGAGATCGCTGGCCCTGCCCATCAAGCGCAGCAGCGCCTGGCTGTCTCCTGCTGCGATGGCCCGGCGAAAAAAATCAAATTCCCGGGAAAAACTGTCGACAGCTGCAAGCACAGCTTCCCGGTTGGACACCAGAATGTCATGCCACATGACCGGACTGCTGGCGGCAACACGCGTCAGGTCATCAAGCGCACCGGCCCCGCAGCACCAGACTTCATCGGGCGTCGCGTCCTTGTCGAGAGCGAGCATCATGCAGAAAGCAAGAACATGAGGCAAGTGACTGGTGAAAGCCAGCACCTGGTCGTGGTTAACCGCCGGCATCTCCAGCACCTGCACCGCCCCCAGCTTCTCCCAGAGCGAAAGAACCAGCGCGCGTGCCGGGGGGGCTGTTTCTGGCAAGGGGCTCAGAATCACACGACACCCTTCATAAAGAGCCGCTGACGCCGCCGTACACCCACTCTTTTCCGAACCTGCCAGTGGGTGCCCTGGTACAAACCCGGCCAGAGGAAAGCCGCCATCCTGCCTGGCAGCGGTCTCCAGTATTTCCTTGCAACTTCCCAGGTCTGTGATGATTTTGCCGGCGCTGTCGAGCGTACCCAGCTGGCCTATAATGTCAGCCAGTGCCAGAACCGGCACCGCCAGCACCAGCACATCCGCTTGCTGAACACCCGCACTGAGCGAGTCAATGCCCCTGTCGATATGACCAAGTGCCAGCGCCTGGGAAACGACAGCCTGATCCGCATCCCAGCCTGTCACCTCCCGACAGATGTTGCGGGCTCGGGCCGCTGCAGCCAGGGAAGCTCCCATCAAGCCCAGCCCAATCACAAACAGGCTGGCATGAGGCAGGGCGGGCCAATCGGAGGATTGATTTTCCGTTCGCACTGCCGTCAACACGCCTCCACCGGGTAGGAGCCCAACAGCGTACAGTCAGCCGCCTGTGTCGCCAAAGCACTTGTTACAGCCTCAAAGGCTGGATCCTCGCAGTGGCCGGGGCAGACAACAAAAAAACAACAGCGACCATCGGCCGAACGTACAGAAAGCTCAGCAATGTGCACCGGATCGATACAATGCTCCTTGAAGGGCGTCAATAACGCGTGGAGCTTTCCGGGATTGTCCGGCACGGAAACCAGCAGGGACGTCCGGTCCTGCCCACTGGGAGGAACCCGGGTTCTGCCTATCACCAAAAAACGTGCCACACATTTTCCCTCGCTCCCTACATCAGAAGCCAGACAGCTCAACCCGCACTGTTCTGCCGCCATCTTGTCGACTATGGCTGTCGTCGCCTTTTCGCTGCGCACCCTGTCAATGGCCTCTGCCTGACTGGAAACCACCAGCCTTTCAACGCCCGGATAATGGGCATCAAGCCAGCGGTGGGAGCGAACCTGCGCACGGGCGGGCGCACAAATACGCATCACTCCCCCCGGGAGGGTCCCTTCATTGCTCAACAGACAGTAGCGCACAGGGACTGAGACTTCTCCGCAAGCGAACAACGGATATTCAAGAAAATGTTCCAGAGATTCACTGACAACGCCTTCTGGTACATTGTGGACAGGGATCACGCCGAAAGGGATGGTCTTGTCAGCCACCCCGCGAAAGACATCTTCTGTTGTTTGCAGGGGAACACTGATAGACGTACGACCAAAGTGCTTCAAAGCTGCTTGTCGGGGAAACATATCATCCAACTCAGGAAACCCGACACGTGTCGGCTGCTCAAGCTCAAGGCAAACAGACATGATTTCACGGAACAGGGCGCCGACGGCCGTATCATCGAGAGGGCCTGTATTTTTTTTCTTCAGAGTGCGCAGGAGCTGCGCTTCCCGTTCAGGCCGATAGAACTGAGGTTCGCTGTCGGTTTTTTTCTTTAACTCCCCTATTTGCAGGGCAGTCTTCGCCCGCTCGTTGACCAGCTGAAGAATGGAGTCATCGATCTTGTCGATGCGCTGGCGCAGCCCAGTCAAGGCAGAGAGAGGCTCTTCCTTCGAATGAGGAACATTTTCTTTTTTCATGAAAATCCGGGAGATCTGCTTCTTGAATCACTCGGGTGACAATAGTGAAGACTATGCCAGCCAGCGCAGTGTGCCACCAACCCGCTTCCAGCCGCAAGGGGCAACAGGAAAGAATCCATCTGGCTCGGCAAAGGGTGAGCTCGAACCCCGTTGACCGCAATGAAAGCACGGGAGACGAGGCTATTGGTTGCTGTCCAAAAGCGCTCAGGCCCCACGACGCCCAGTCAATCAGCGCACAGGTAAACAGCATCAACGCAAGCAAGGAGGAAGAAAGGGAAAGGAGGGTTTGTGGGAATGCTGAGGCCGGGGGCTCTGATAGTCAGGCCCCCCGGCCTCCACTCAACAGTTAAGGCAACTGCTCAGATAAAGGCGAAGCCAGCATCACACAGTAGAAGAGTTACTTGGAGCCGCGAGGGACACGCCACCCCCTGATCCCGTTCCCTCTTTGCTCCGACACACACTGGTCACAGAACAAATCGCGCTGCCGAGACTGCTGAGGGCTGTACTGATCTTGTCCCGATTCTGATACGCCAGAACACCAGCAGCAGTAGCAGTGCTGACAGCCAGAGCACAGGCACCCATGATCATCCCGGCATCAGGCCGTGCTTGATTTACAGGCTGTGCAAGCACTGCCTGTAAAGTTTCATTCATCTGGGCCAAAGCATCGCGGTTGGCATTCATGCCATCCTTGAGAATCGCGATTTGCTCTTGCATTGGCTCTGTCATGTTGAGGACAAACTCCTTCGTTGCAAAATCGCCATTATCCCGCAGAGCGGCCGCTTCGCCGCCAGGAATATTGTTGATAGCTACTATCCCGGCAGCGAGCGCGGCAGCACCAAAGTTCCTGGCCAACGCGCCAGCACCCGAAACGGCAGACGCTCCGAGGGAAGAAAGCCCCTGAATGGTGGGCATGGTCGGTACTGGGAGATGGGGGTTCAGCATTTCATTACCTCTAAAAAAACTACAACGCACAAGGCGCAGCCTTCTTTCAGACGAGACAGACAAGCATTTTCTGGTTCCGTAGAGTCAAACAGCCTCCACAAGGCAGTCAACGACCACCATCCCGCCTGAAATCAAGGAGGCCGGATGGTGGGGGTATGGATAACAGAAGGCAATACGTATTAATACTGAAGTTGCATTGAGCTGGAGGCGTCTCGACAGTACGCTTTCAGCTCTTCCCGGCGGGCTTCCGGCAGACTGCGACCTGGCTTCCATGACAATGAACTCTTGCTGGAGAAGACTTACCCTCGCACCCTTACGGACACCCTGCTCCGCAGCGTCCTGCATGACGATGAGAGCCAGCAAGAAGCAACAGCCACGCTCAGCTCCGCTTCGCCGGAGATCCTGTGAGAGCAGCTTGCGTACCGCTCCACATGGCCCCGGAACGCCAGGCAGGCCACAGGCAAACTTCATGACGCGGACAAGAAAAAAGACTTGCATTGTCTGGCAGACGGCGCAAGAATACACGCCTCTGTCCTTGTATATCGGCGCGCGATGCTCGCCTGTGGCGACCTGTTTTCGCCCGAATGTATGAACGGCCTTACACTTATAAGGGTGAATTTTAGTGCAACTCCTCGTCCCCAACCTTGCAGCCAAGCAAATTGAGACTCTTTCGCAAAATTGGCGGCAGCGCCACCCCCTGCCCGGTAAGCAAGGAAATACCAAAAAAATAAACGACTTGATTGGCAGCGTAAACAAACTCACCAAGTCAATATCCGAAATTCACAATAAACCTGCAGACTTCTTGACTACGCAAGAAGTGACCAGAGCCGTTGGAAAGTTGGTTGCCAAACTTGAAAAGTGCGAAAAAAAAGCGAGTCGGTTTTCCTGTTCTTCCGTGGGGGCCCCGGTGTTCATGAAGGCTTACCAGAAAGGGAAAATTAACGAAATAAACTCTGCTCTGGAAGAAATAAGAACAGAGCACAAGGCACTTTGGTCAAAGTACCTGCAGGAAGCGAAATCCATTGAAGAATCAGACGTTTCCAACAAAAAATCAGCTTTTGATCAGTTGACACAAATTCACCCAGAAGAAGAATTTTCGGGAAACAAGGAAAAGCTGAGAAAGCTGTCGTTGGACGCCAATGACATCCGGCTGGCGGAGCGAATAAAGACGCTGATCGCTGATTCTCAAAAAGCTGATTTTCAAAAAGACGTTTTTAACTACCACCGAGTCCTCCGCCAGTTGGCAGAAGACTGCGAGGAAAACAAAAGCTCTCTGAGAAAGCTTGCTCTTATCACAAACTACAAGGATGAAAACCACGAGAGCAAATTCAGTCTGTTTTCCAGGGGAGCAATTCGGAATCCCCGCGATGCAATAGAGTACATCGGAAAAGAGCTAACAGATAAAAGCAAAAAAGCTGCCTATGAAAACGTTATCAACCTACACATGAAGGCCTGCGAAGAAAGCAACGCACGAATGAAAAAAGCTTTCGACGACCATATGAAATTCATCAAAAAATCTACCTTTGGGAATTCCAGGGGAGTCGTAGAGGAATTTGGGTGCCAGCTGCAAAACGCACAAGAGAACTTGGATGCCGCCATAGCGCATAGAACTTATGCGACCCAAAGCATTGACGCCCTACAAGAACTCGTAGGCGAAATGATTGAAAATAAAAATAGGATATCTCGAGACATTGCCTTGTGCCAAAATGAGAATGAACAAATTGAAAAAGAACATATTTCTGGCAGGAAAGAAGAGCTGGAAGAGCGGGAAAAGCAAGGAAACGTCACTCAAGAAACAAGAGAAGCGGTAGAAGAACACATTCAATGGTATCAGGAATTTCTTGACGATAAGCAGGTTGAAATAGAGGACCTTCAAAGAGAAGAAAAAGAGCATATAGAGAAGATAAATCAGTGGACAAGGGTTGTGCACGAAATGGTGGAAATGCAAGAGCGAGAGGAGTCTGAACTGGCCAACATCCAAAAAGCCATTCGGGAGCTTCAAGATTCGACGAATGAAGAAGTGATCGAGCAAAGTACCATTCGGGAGCTTCAAGATTCGACGGATGACGAAGAATTGAGCGACCTGCGCATCAATCGCGAACTAGGTATAGAGACAACCCGCTTGTAAACAAGCGCTTTGCACGAGGACAGCCTGAAAAGAATATACCTGAAGGCCCAAAGCTTCTCCTGAAGCTTCTGCAGTCATAACACTACAGGGACAGGTTGCTACGACCTCCAAGCAAGTGACTCCTGCGACAAGGCCATAAACACGCAGATGCGAGAGTGTTCTATTATGCGGCTCTCGCGCTGATGACGTGGCGCTGGCATCAAGTGCGCAAGGGTCGCGAACAGGCTGTACATTCTGGTCAAAGACACCGGCGCGAGCTCTGCGCCGGTGATTTTCGCGATAAACTCATGTAGCGCATTGCTATACCGGAAACATGCTCATAAAACCATATACCCATAACTTCAAAACCTCCTGAACAATAATAAGTCAATCTCGCTGAAGGAATGACTGACTCTGAAAATGCTGGACTATTGACAGGCAGTGATATCTGGCATTTCGGGTGCAAGAAGAAGGATGCTGTCGCAAGATTCAGGTCTGGCCGAAGCTGGAGAAAAATCCGAATAAATAGCCTCCAGACGCCGAGGCTGTCCAGAGCGCAACTGCACGACACAACTCATCAAGTAACATCCTGATTTCCCGAGCACCCGATTGTAGGCACCAGACAGTGCCTGGTGGCGATAACTCTGGATAATCCGGCAGGGATGGGTTCGAGCACAAGCCGACAACCGGTTCACGACGCCCCCCCAATCAAATGTCGTTCCCGGATGTTTTTGTATTGACTTCCTGTTGATTCCTCCTGCACAACACCAGCTTTCCTCCCCCTGTCTCTTGTCATTGATGAATCCAGCCGCATGGTTATGCTCCGACCCAATCAGAAAGAGAAGTAATCAGAAGGAAATACTGAAAGGGCGCAATACCTGGCGTTCGCTGACGGCTTTGCCACCCTGGACACGCCATGGTTATCCCCCTCAGATCCTGGCACCAGTATCTGGGACACAGGCAAGAGCATATTGAGCATAGAGTGCACTTTGTGAGTGCAATCTTCTTTCAGTCGAACACGGGCTAATGGCGTCCCGCTTCAGGATTTGAATCCCCTGGCGTACTGCAACCCACAAGCTGTCATGAACCCTGAACCACCGCAGGAGCCAACTCATGAGGCAGCAACACACCCTGAGCCCCTCGGACTCGCGCATAAATCCAGCGATCCAGCCCTGCACAAAAAAACGACACCCGCCAAAAACCTCTGGATGCTGCCGGCGTTTCTGACAGCAAGTCGCTCAGAGTAGTGCAGTCTTCCAGCAAGTTACCAACACATGTGAAATTCAAACCGGGACATGGTAGCCGTAACACAAAAAGGGGGCCCATCGACCGGCTCTTTGGTGATCGGTCTTCTTCGCTTTGGCAAGCTCTGCGTGAGTGACTTGGCTGAACTGCGGCACAAGGCCTATAGTCATGTCCAATTTTCCCGTATATTTCCGGCCCATGCTCTCCCGGTCACACTCTCCGGATTTGCGTAAAGTCTTTCTTCCCACAAGTGGAGAGTCCTGATGGCGCACCTGTCTTTAACGACATCATGCATGGAAAAACATAGAGATACAGGTAAGGAAAGAGCATGCAGCGCACCTGATTTCTGAAATGGTAATCAGGTGGAAACGACACCATGAAGCCAATGAATCATCGGGCTTGATACCACAGGGCTCCCTGCGGGTTCTCGGTCTGCTGGAGGCAGGTCCGGAGATTTTCTCGCCAGATTCAGAACCTGAATATCTGTACTGGGTGATTTTTGGATCTGTTGGGAATAGACTCCACGCCCCAACTTGAGTAAGTTGGGCTACTTGAGTAGCTGACACTTGATGCTTTTTCTCTTGACGGCGGGGGCCGGAGTGGCCGAAACGGACGGCGGGTCTTCTCTTCCTTACGCCCCGTGTTTTTTTATACACGGCGGTTTCGGCTGCTGTCGCTTGGGCAACAGATTTGTATTTTATGGATAAACGTCACAAAACCACTTTGTTGCCAGGAGGAGTCCCGGCACCACAGAAAACGGGCATGGCCTGGCCTCGCATGCTGTTTTGGGTAGCGGCGCTTTTGCTCTGCCTGCTGTTGACGGCACTGGTAGTCGTTGCTGGCACCGGGCGTTCCAAAGGCGTTGAGATACCTCTGGCTTTCGATGCTGTCTACACGAGTACGGATCAAGAATTCCCCCTCCGGATTGCGGCGGCTGCGCTCCCGCATACCCGGCGGTCTTCCGATGCCCAAACCCTTGTCTGGAAGAAGTGCCCTATCCAAAAAGGTGACACGCTGTCTGACATTTTTGTCAAAAATTCACTCGACACAGACAGCCTGTACAGATTGCTGCGTACAGAAGCCGGAGGGCAACTCAAAAGGCTGTATCCCGGGGCCGTGCTGCACTGGGGCCTGAGGGAGGGTAAGCTGGTTGCTCTGCGCTATGCCATCAACCGACTCCGTTCGCTTGAATTTGTGCTGACCGACACAGGATTTGTATCAAAAGAAGTTGTTCGCAAGCCGGAGGTCCGGCAGGCTCTGGCCGTCGTCAAAATTGAGGATTCCCTTTTCGTTGCGGCCACTGCTGCGGGACTTTCGCACAGGTTGACCATGGATCTGGCCACAATTTTTGGCTGGGATATAGATTTTGTCATGGACATTCGAAAGGGAGACACCTTCCGGGTGCTTTACGAAGAAGAGTATCTGGACGATGAACTGATAGGCTACGGCCGGATACTGGCTGCCAGCTTCACCAATCGAGGAGGTGTTCTCAATACAGTGCGCTACACCGACAGCGAGGGGAGCAGCGACTATTACAGCCCCGAGGGCAGAAGAATGCGCAAGTCGTTTATCAGGACGCCGGTAGAATTTACGCGTATCAGTTCCCGTTTCAATCCTGATCGTCTACACCCTGTTTTCAAAACCAGGCGGCCCCACAGGGGCGTCGATTATGCAGCTGCAACAGGTACGCCCATCAGGGCGGCAGGCCGTGGTGTCATCCACTTTGCTGGACGTCAGCGCGGCTACGGCAAGGTGGTCTATATCCGGCACCCCAACGATATAGTGACGGTATACGCGCACCAGAGTCGTATTGCAGCCGGCATGAAAAAAGGACGCAGGGTCTCTCAGGGGCAAGTCATAGGCTACGTGGGACAAACGGGATGGGCCACGGGCCCTCACCTCCACTATGAATTCCGCGTCAACGGCAGGCACCGTGACCCTCTGACAGTCAAATTGCCCAGCGCCGAGCCGCTTCCGGCGCATGAAATGCCGCATTTCAAAAAACTGGCCCGGGTCCTTATAGCCAGCCTGGAACATGACCGGATTGACTCCCTTGTCGCGCAAGATGCGTATCATCCAGACCAGGGATAGAAAGCCGGGAGCCGCTGCCAGGCGAAAGCCGGACATGGCTGGGAATGCGTGTTGCAAGGCGACAGTGCCGCTGTCAACCAAACTACAGACTGTGATACGAAAGCTTTTCTGCTGGACAACCCATACGGCTTTATTGAGGACCTGCGCCTGGTGAACAGACCGCATCAGAAGATCACCAAAGATGACCGGGAACTCTATATTGGCCTTATGTCGGGCACCAGCATGGATGCACTGGACGCCGTCCTTGCTGATTTTCGCCAGGACAAGCCTGTTGTTGTCGGCTCTGTTTCAGAGCCGCTTCCCTCCCGGCTCAGGACGCAGCTGTTGTCGCTGTGCCATCCTGGCGACAACGAGCTTGAGAGGCTGTGTCGAGCTGACCTGGAATGGGCACGCCTGGCCGCCACTGTTGTCAAAAAATTACTGAATGACTCTGAAACGCCCGCCTGTCTGGTGCGTGCCATCGGCAGCCATGGACAGACCATTCGTCACCTGCCTGCCCTGGGCACCAGCATCCAGACAGGTGACCCCAACCTGATTGCCGAGCAGACTGGCATTGCGACCGTGGCTGATTTTCGCCGCAGGGACATGGCAGCAGGTGGCGAGGGTGCGCCTTTGGCTCCTGCTTTTCACGAAGCCATGTTCCGCCAGCCCTCCTTATCGAGAGTGCTTGTCAATATAGGGGGTATAGCCAACATTACGGTGCTGCCAGGCGCGCAGGAACGGCCCGTCACTGGATTCGATACCGGGCCGGGCAACACACTTCTTGACGGCTGGTGTTTTCGTCACAAGAGGCTCCCCTATGATGCAGGTGGCAACTGGGCGGCGACGGCGACACCGGATGCGGCCCTGCTGCAGGCTTTGCTGTCCGATCCTTTTTTTGCTCTCTCTCCCCCCAGGAGCACAGGGCGGGAGTATTTCCATCTGGGGTGGCTGGACGCAGCCCTGGCACGGATCGGCAAAGAAGGACTGGCAGCAGCGACAGTACAAGCCACGCTGGTGGAGTTGACAGCGTGCACGCTGGCCCAGGCCATCGAGACGTATGCGCCGGACTGCCAGCAGGTGTATTTATGTGGCGGTGGTGTGTTCAACCACAGGCTTGTAGCCAGGATTCGGGCCCGACTGCCGGGTTGTCATATCGCCGATACCGGTGCGCTTGGGCTTGACCCCCGCTGGGTGGAAGCGACAGCTTTTGCCTGGCTGGCTCGCCGGGCGTGTCTTGGACAGCCCGGCAATCTCCCGGCTGTAACCAATGCGACGGGATTCAGGGTTCTGGGAGGCGTCTATCCCGGGCGGCATCCTTGCCCGTAAAAGCCAGTACTCAACAGGAACTGCAAACAAATGCCATCGACTGGCGCAGCAAGCATCAATCCGGTGCACGGCTTGTCTTTTATGATGCTTGCGGTATGGTGGCGCAACGAATTTCGTGTAACCGGTACGGCAGCAGACCACTTTGCAGCAGACCCAATAGCCAGGAGAGCCGTACAGCGAGAGCAAAGCGTCGGGAAAACGGATCGCTGCGCGTCAGGATGGCCTGGTCACAGCAGCTGCTGTCACTGTCAATAGACAAGGCGCGACAAAGAGGCTGCGCGGGTGCTGTTTCGATGCCGGGAATCATGCCGGAAAACCGGTTTTTATTTTCACTTTTGCATTGCCCCCGCCCGTCCCATCATGACCACCACACGGGCGCGGGGAATCTGCAAAATGGACTTTTCTACGGATTATCTGAACCATGTTGGACACCTCGCCACTGCTCAACCAGCTACAACAACGCGCCCTGATCAATCAGGTGACAGACGCTCAGGCACTCGCCAGCCATCTTGGCACATCACGCACCCTGTATTGCGGCTTTGATCCCACTGCCGATAGCTTGCACCTTGGCCATCTGGTTCCTTTACTCGTGCTCAGGCGCTTTCAGCAGGCTGGGCACCGGCCTGTCGCCCTGGTCGGAGGGGCTACAGGG
This sequence comes from Kistimonas sp. bin40, assembly GCA_002238585.1. Lineage (GTDB taxonomy): Bacteria > Pseudomonadota > Gammaproteobacteria > Pseudomonadales > Endozoicomonadaceae > Sansalvadorimonas. The sequence goes on from MPMQ01000017.1 coordinate 49,383, forward strand.
CTGATCGGAGATCCCAGCTTCAAGTCCAGCGAGCGCAAGCTCAACGGGCCTGATGTCGTGGCGCAATGGAGTGACAAGATTCGCAGTCAACTGGCCCGCTTTGTCGATTTCGACTGCGGTTCTCATGCCGCTGTGGTGGCCAACAACCTGGACTGGACCCATGGACTGGGAGTGCTGGATTTTTTGCGCGACACTGGCAAGCACTTTTCCGTAAACGCCATGATTCAGAAAGAAGCCGTCAAACAACGCCTTGAGCGCACTGACAGCGGGGTTTCTTTCACCGAATTTTCCTATGCGTTGTTACAAGCTCTCGACTTCGTTGAGCTCAACCGTCGCTACGACTGCACCGTCCAGATTGGTGGTTCTGACCAGTGGGGAAATATTGTAGGTGGCATAGATCTCGTGCGGCGACGCCGTGGGCTGCAGACATTCGGCATGACGACCCCCCTGGTCACCCGCTCCGACGGTGTCAAATTTGGCAAGACGGAAGCCGGTGCTGTATGGCTGGATGCGCGCAAAACCTCACCCTACACCTTTTACCAGTTCTGGCTGAATGTGGCCGATGCTGATGTCTATAATTTTCTGCATTTTTTCACTTTTCTGTCGCTGGATGAAATCGAATCCTGCAGGCAGGACGATGCCCGCCAGGGTGGCCGTCCTCTGGCACAGACATTGCTGGCACGTGAAGTGACACGTCTGGTTCATGGTGCAGACGCTTTGGCATCGGCTGAACGCATTACGCAGGCTCTGTTTTCTGGACGGGTTCAGGACCTGGAGACACAAGAGTGGCAGCAGCTGTGCCTGGACGGACTACCTTGTTCCCGTCTGTCGCCAGACATGCTCAAAGACAAGTCTCTGGTCCAGTTGCTGACTGACACGGGACTGGCTCCAGGGCGTGCGGTACGGGATGCCATGGGGCGCGGGGCTCTCTGGATAAATGACACACCGGCCTCAATGGATGACAACATGCAGCTGGAGAGCCTGTTCTCCAGTGACAGGGCGCTGTGCCAAGGTTTCTTTCTTGTTCGTATCGGGAAGAAAAAACACTGGATATTTGAGATGCAGGAAACCAGCTGAAGAGGGTTTTCCATAACAGGACACCTTCAGCCACCGGGCCTCCTCATGCCTCGTGCCTTATGCCTTATGAATGGGGAGTACCGGGGTTCAGCATGCCAGCTTGCGTCGAGCCTGTGTGACGCAAGAGCTGGTATGCTGGTGCTGTTGATGGCGAGCGAGATCCTTGTTCTCAGACGCTACCGGGGGCGTTTTGTTTTTCTGGTGCCTGTCTGTTGCTGCCGCTGGGTTTATTAATGCGGAATCCCTCCGACAATGTGCCTTCACCGGATTCATTACGGGGAGCGTAATCTCTGGGAGGCTCTGTCAGAGGAGGTGACGGACTGTCATCCACAGAATGAAGTTTTTCAGGAAAGCAGAGCGTACGCGTTCCAGAGGCCAGGTGGCTCTGGAGATCACGCCAGCTGTCGGTCAGTCGATCGAACAGTTCCGTGCTGGTGTCAAGATGCCGGGCAACCTGCTTCCTGTATGCGTCGATTGCTTGCTCCTGTGCCGACAGCCGTGTGGCTGCGCGGACACCCGTGTGACGTCCCCGCAGCAGATGATACAAAGCCGAGCCCAGGACCAGCCCCGTGATGAAGCCTGTCAGACCAGTTATCCATAGCACGCTTTCTATTTCCATGGCTGTCGCCTCATTTTCATCGGGATCAGTGGTTACTGTGTTCTATGTTGCGTCGAAAGTTATGTTGATCCGGCATTGCCTGCGCCGGCCGGGGTTCCTGTGACAGTTGTTTGCAGGTCAATGTGCTGGACGTTTTGGAGCGCCCCTGTTTGACAGCTGTTGCTGGAAGGCAGACTGTGCGCCGGAGAGCGGCTCTGGTGCCACCAGTGCTCTAACACTCGCATGGCTGCCTGAGGGCGTCAGCGGCTGCCCCGGCATCAGGCCGAATCGACCCGCTGCTGAAGTGCTGCCCACTTTCTGGTTGCTGACAAGATAAAAAGGAGCACCCCCTGGGTACACGACAGCCCAACAACCTCCGGTCCGGGTTCCGGGAGGGGGGCAGGCTGGTTTGCGTTGGCTGTTCTGTCACGAGCGACCTCCTGTCGAACTCTGCTTGCCAGTGTCTTCTTGCCATTGCTTTGACCCAGTGTACAGTGCAAAGAAACTTGTGCCAATGCCCTGTCATGGCACGAAATTCCCTGATTCCAGGCAAATGACTTGCCCGGCGTCTGGTGACAGACCCGTGGCGCTGTCCTTTACCTTGCACCTGCCGCCGGCGTGGAGGACAATTGCGTGCCAGTAGTGAAACAGCATCCATAAGCCCTGCGGCCAGAAGCTGGGTGCGCCGGTTTTTTTCGGTTTCCAGACAGCAACGGCAGGTCTGTTCCGACCATGAACCACTGCTGTTCAGCTCGCAAGCCTGTGACTGGAACTGCGGGGGACAGTGCCCCGACACGCCCTGGTATTGTTCTGTTTTCTGTGCAACCTGGTTGGTTTCCAGGCGTTTTCATGTAATCTGCAAGTGCAATGGCATCTGTTTATGTCGGTCCGGGACATTCCGGTTTCGCCCGGAGAAAGCTTTGACAGTGAGTCCTTTCTCAAAACGGCCCCGCAAGAGCCGGGTGTGTACCTTATGCTGGATGCCGAAGGTGGCGTTCTCTACGTCGGCAAAGCCCGCTGCCTGAAAAAAAGGCTGGCGAGCTATTTCCAGAAAGCGCGTGGTCAGACCATCAAGATTCAGACCATGCTGGCCAAGGTGCGTGCGGTAGACACGACAGTGACTCGCACTGAGGGCGAGGCGCTCCTCCTTGAACAAAATATGATCAAGGCCAGTCGTCCTCCGTACAATGTGCTGCTGCGGGATGATAAATCTTATCCATCCATTCGGCTGTCAGGTGGTGAATGGCCTTCTCTGAGCCTGCACCGTGGAAGAGCCGGTCGCAACAAGTCGGATCGTTTTTTTGGCCCTTACCCGGATGCGGGTGCCGTCCGGGAAACATTGGCGTTATTACAGAAAACATTTCATGTACGTCAGTGTTCCGAAAGTTTTTTCCGTAACAGGACCCGCCCTTGCCTGCAATATCAAATCAAGCGCTGCAAGGCCCCTTGTGTGGGACTGGTGGATGCAGAGGAATACAGGCGGGATGTAGAAGACTCGGTAAACTTCCTCAAAGGTTGTTGTCAGGGGCTGATCCATGACTTGATCGCGCGCATGGAGACAGCGGCAGCCCATCAAGCCTTCGAGACGGCAGCAGCCCTCAGGGATACAGTGGTGCGACTGCGCAAGATACAGCAGCAACAAATTGTTGCTGTGGAGTCAGGTGATGTGGATGTATTTGCCCAGATACAGACCGCCGAGGCTTGTTGTATAGTGGCACTGTTTGTACGTCAGGGGCGTGTTCTGGGAACGCGCTCTTTTTTCCCCGCTTTTCATGAGCAAGAGCCGGTCGAAGCTCTGGAAAATTTTCTGGGGCAGTTTTATGTGCGCATGGCGGGACGTCGCGATTTCCCGCGCGAGATTATATTGCCCTGTGCGGTGCCGGGGTACAGAGGGCTGGAAGAAGCCATAGGCCAACTGGCGGGCAAGAAAGTGGTTCTGCGTCACAGTGTGCGCTCTACCCGTCAGGCCTGGCTTGAGCTGGCGGAACGTAATGCCCGCCAGGCACTGGCTGAACGCCGGGCTGACAGAAGCACCCTGTTACAGCGTTTTATGTCCTTGAAGGAATCGCTGCACCTGACTGCCATGCCTGAGCGCATAGAATGCTTCGATGTCAGTCACACCCACGGTGAGGAGACTATGGCATCCTGCGTTGTCTGTGATCGTGAAGGTATACAAACCGGAGACTACAGGCGCTACTGCATCAAGGGCATTGAGCCTGGAGATGACTATGCGGCCATGGCGCAGGCGGTCCGGCGGCGCTTCACGCCCTCATCGGCGGGCCAGCGCCCGGTACCGGATTTGCTGCTTGTCGATGGTGGTATCGGGCAGCTGCGTCGCGTGCGGGAAGTTCTTGAGAGTCTTGGGCTGGGAACTCTCGTATTTTTTGGTGTAGCCAAAGGCGCTGCGCGTAAACCTGGCGCGGAAGTACTGATTAACGGGCATACAGGTCAGGAGCTGAGGCTCGAGAGCAGCTCACCGGCCTTGCATCTGGTGCAGCAGGTACGGGATGAATCGCATCGCTTTGCCATCAGCGGACATCGCCGGCGTCGGGATCGCAAACGTACCCACTCCAATCTGGAGGACATTGCTGGCGTTGGGCCGGGACGTCGTGCAGCACTGCTGTCTTTCTTCGGCAGCTTGCAGGCCGTGCGTGAGGCTGAACTGGACGAACTGGTCAAGGTGCGAGGCATCAGCCGGGCACTGGCCCAGACTATTGTGGATGAGCTTCACTGATGTCGCGCCGGATTGACCCCGGGCTGCCCCTGACACCAGGTACAGGGAGCGTGCCAGAGGCGAACGCAGGGCAAGAATTGCAAACGACATTCACTGTTGTGAGGCGGGTAGTGAATCTTTTTGACGGAAAAAAAGCCCTTTTCAGGGCAGCTGCCGGCAGTGGGCGGCAAGGACCCTGTACACTGACCCGTTCCCGGGACGAGTGGCGTTTTGCAACCGGTTCCGTGGCCAGGGAGGGGGCATGAATATCCCGAATGGATTGACTTGTGTTCGTCTGTTTCTTATTCCGGTGATAGTCGTGGTCCACTATCTGCCCTACGACTGCAGATACTGGGTTGCGTCCGCGATTTTTTTGCTGGCGTCCTGCACTGACTGGTTTGATGGCTACCTGGCACGCAGATTGAATCAGGCCACCCCCTTTGGAGCTTTCCTTGATCCTGTTGCAGACAAGGTCATGGTGGCGGTAGCGCTTGTGGTTCTCATTGAAAAGTTCAACAACCCGCTGATGACGGTTCCCGGCCTGATCATTATTGGTCGCGAGATTGTTATTTCCGGACTGCGCGAATGGATGGCAGAGCTGGGAAAGCGTACCAGTGTTGCGGTCAGTTATGTTGGCAAGGTCAAAACTGTGGCCCAGATGAGCGCGGTGAATCTTCTGCTGCTGGCACGGGAGCTGGGTGCCGGGGTGGTGGGCAGCCTGGGGCTGGGTTTGCTGCTGCTGGCCGCTACTTTGACCCTGTGGTCCATGTGTGTTTACCTGGTGGCCTCCTGGCCTGACCTCATGGATTTTCGTCACCAGAAAAAATAACAGGCACCCAGGGTTGACAGGGCTGCCAGCAGCGATACAATAGCGCCCTGTCATGCGGATAACGCAAGCGGGAATAGCTCAGTTGGTAGAGCACAACCTTGCCAAGGTTGGGGTCGCGAGTTCGAGTCTCGTTTCCCGCTCCATTTACGCGAGATCGTTGACAAGTCCAGCTAGACCCGTTCGGCTTGGGCTCTAATACAGGGCGAGTTAGCAAAGCGGTTATGCAGTGGACTGCAACTCCATTCAGACCGGTTCGACTCCGGTACTCGCCTCCAAACAAAACAGCGTTGCTGTACAAAAACCCCTCCAAGTGTTTTAAGAATCAGTCATAGTGGCTGACTGATTTTCGTGCCGGTGTGGCGGAACAGGTAGACGCTACGGACTTAAAATTCGTTGCCCTTCGGGGCGTGCCGGTTCGATCCCGGCCACCGGCACCATGAATCCCTTCAGCGTCCAGCAGTCAGC
>MPMQ01000124.1 GCA_002238585.1 Kistimonas sp. bin40
CGATGCGTTTCGCGTTGCAGGTGGATGCCCGGGGCCAGGTTCCCTGTCTGGACGGCGGTGAATCATTGTACGAGGCTCCGGGCTGTTTCAGTGAGTTGAGACACGCACGCCGGCTGATGGTTCCCACTCAGGCGCGCCCGGGGCTGATGCTTTGTGCCGTCCGGAGCCCCGGCGCGCCAGGAGCTGGTCCTCACGGCTGTCTGTATCCATGATGTTTCTGATCGTCCTGGGCCGCGACCAGCTGCAGCGGGACTGGAAGCCTCTGCGTGGAGCCCAGCAGCAAGGACAGCCCATCCGGGCTGGCGGCGTCAGGACCGTTTATGTTCACTGTGATGGGCATGCAGTTTTTGATGACGAGCTTTCCCCGGCTGTCCGGCCCATAAACCTGCAGTGAGAGCTCCGGATTTTCTACGGATGTGCAGACAAGATCACCGGGTTGTGGCAGGCAGAATTGTGGAGTATGTTGCTGGCCCGGTGTCCATTGATGCTGTACGACATGCCGCCATCCCTCAACAGGGTCCTGATGCCAGATGTCCACTTGATGCTCGGTTTTCCGTGCCAGGATTCGCCCGGTTGACGACAATCGCATGTATTTCAGGCTGTCATTGGCCGGCAGATCTGGCGCTGGCTGTATTTCCAGTTGTGGTCCATATTGCCAACGGTCGTCGGCATCGCAGTAAAAGATCTGAATCTGCCAGGGAGAACTGGAGAGTGCCAACTGTTTTCCATCGCTGCGGAAAGCGGCCTGCTGTTTGAGGTTGCGTGCAAGGAGGTAGTGACAGCTGGGCACAACCAGTTGTTCCTGTAATCGGTGTTGTGCATCCAGCTTCCACAGGCGGACCTGACTATCGGACAGAACTCCCAGTAGATAATGGCCGCCCGGGCTGTAGGCCAGCTTGGTCAGACTGCTGTTGTGACAGGGGAGCACCGCATGCTGACATTTCCACGGCTCCGGGCGGGAACTGTTGAGCCCTGTGTGCCAGATGTCTATTTCATTGGTGACAGGGCCAATGTTTCCCTGCCGCCTGGACGTTGCCAGCGCCAGTTGGCACGACTGCCGATTCCCTGCCCAACAGTAAGCCGACCTCAGGTCCCGATTGGGGGGCTCAAGGCTTACTGTCCTTATTGTATTCCAACTCCTGCCATCCCTGGTGCGACGGCAAAACAGGGCGAGGGGGAACACCAGCTCTTCCCGTGAACTCTGCGTCAGGATGATCTGATCACCATTAGCCATAGAGTAGAGGGCGACAATCTGGTACGACTGGGGAGTGCTGCACACAAGAGTGCCATGCCAGGTGTGACTGCCTGGCTCCTTGCTCCATGCCAGAACATAGACACCACGAATGCCAAGAAGTGTGTCCGGTGGCATGGGGGTGAACTGGAGGTGGTTGACATGCGGGTAGGGCTCTGGGAGGACCTGCCAACATCTTTGCCAGACACCGTTCTCCCAGCCGTAGAGTCTCAGATGAGCGCAGGGGTGTGTCTGGAGATGACATGAGATCGCCAGCCAGCGACTGCAGGAACTGAAGGCAAAGCCAACGAGTTCCGATTTGAATTGGGCAGCAGCTGGCCAGTCGAGGGGAGCAGGACGCAGCCGCAGCTCAGGGGTGAGGCTGAGCTGGTGGTGCAGGGCGGCGCATACCAGACTCGATTGCAGATTACAGACAGTGGATGGCTGGGACCCTTGCGCAGTGTCCTGCCGGACAGCGGCAGCTCTGTGTGCCTGCTGTGCCTGCTGTGCCTGCTGTTCCTGCTGTTCCTGCTGGAGCTGCTGGAGCTGCGCCAGGGGGTACAAAAACGGGCTGTTCCCGTCTTGTAAAAAAGGTTGGGTACGGCTGCTGAAACCGCGTCCCAGTTGCGAGTCTGCCGGGCATGGCAGGGGGTGCTCTTGCAGCCAGAGAGCAATTCTTGTCTGAAGTGCTGGCAGGCAGGTGTGCCAGTGGCGGCAGACCCGGGCACACTGGCTCAAGGCGTGCGACGGCAGGTAGCTGAATATCTTTTCCAGCACCAGAGTGGGCAGATTCCGGGCAAGACGCGATCTATCCATGGTGTCCTGTTTTTCAGGCAGGGCACTGCCTTCGCCGATCTGCGGCACGGATTCGGCTGAGGCACCAACTGTGGAGACAGGGCGGCCAAAGACAGAGCGCTCAGGGCGTGCGGTTGGCTGTTGCGCCTCGCTTCGTTCACGCGATGCGCCTGGGGCAGCAGGCGAAAGCCCGGGGCCAGGTGCCCTGTCTGAATGGCGATGAATCATTTCGCGAGGCTCCGGGCTGTTTCAGCCAGTAGAGACACGCAGCCCGGGTGATGGTTCCCACGGAGCCGCGCCTTGTGCTGTCAGGCAGGCAAGCGCGACTGGAGATAGTTCTCACAGCAGTCTGCATTGATCATCAGCATCAGCATCACCATCAGCATCAGCATCACCATCATCTTCTTTCGCCGCGACCAACTGCAGCGGGATCGCCAGCGTCTTCGTGGAGCCCAGCAGCAAGGACAGCCCATCCGGGCTGGCGGCGTCAGGACCGTCTATGTTCACTGTGATGGGCATGCAGTTTTTGGTGACGAGCTTTCCCTGGCTGTCCGGCCCATAAACCTGCAGTGAGAGCTCCGGATTTTCTACTGATGTGCAGACAAGATCACCGGGTTGTAGCAGGCAGATTTGCGGCGGATGTTGCTGGCCCGGTTTCCATTGATGCTGTACGACATGCCGCCATCCCTCAACAGGGTCCTGATGCCAGATGTCCACTTGATGATTGGTTTTTCGTGCCAGGATTCGTCCGGTTGACGACAATCGCATGTATTTCAGGCTGTCATTGGTCGGCAGATCTGGCGCTGGCTGTATTTCCAGTTGTGGTCCATATTGCCAACGGTCGTTGGCATCGCAGTAAAAGATCTGAATCTGCCAGGGAGCCGTGGAGAGTGCCAGCTGTTTTCCATCGCTGCGGAAAGCGACCTGCTGTTTGAGATTGCGTTCGAGGTTGCAATGACAGCTGGGCACAACCAGTTGTTCCTGTAAGCGGTGTTGTGCATCCAGTTTCCACAGGCGCGCCTGACTATCGGACAGAACTCCCAGTAGATAATGGCCGCCCGGGCTGAAAACCATGGCGGACAGACTGATGTTGTGCAAGGGGAGCACCGCATGCTGACATTTCCACGGCTCCGGGCGGGTGGGCCCTGTGTGCCAGATGGCTATTTCATTGATGATCTGGTCAGGGTCTTCCTGCTGTCGGGTCGTTGTCAACGCCAGTTGGCACGACTGCGGATCCGCTGCCCAATGGAAAACTGTCATCGCGTCCCAGATTTGGGGTTCAAGCCTGACTGTCATTATTGTATTCCAACTCCTGCCATCCCCGGTGCGGCGGCAAAAGCGGGCGCGGGGGAATGTAAACCTTTCCTGTGCACTTTTCGTCATGATGATCTGATCACCATTGGCCATGGAGTGAAGCTGGAGAATCGGGTCTGACTGGGGAATGCTGCACACCAGAGTGCCGTGCCAGGTGTGATTGTCTGGCTCCTTGCTCCATGCCAGAACATTTGCGCCACGAATGCCAAGAAGCGTGTCCGGTGGCATGGAGGAGAACCGGAGGTGGGCGACAGGCGGGTCCTGCTCAGGGACCTGCCGACACCTCTGCCAGACACCGTTCTCCCAGTTGTAGAGTCTCAACTGGCGAGGGGCGTCTGGGTGGAGTTTGTACGAGATGGCCAGCCAGCGACTGCAGGGACTGAAGGCAAAGTTGGAGAATTCTGGATTTGATATGCCACCAACTGGCCAATCGAGGGGAGCAGGACGCAGCCGCAGCTCAGGGGCCTGGCTGAGCTGGTGGTGCAGGGCGGCGCATACCAGACTCAATTGCGGATCACAGGCAGTGGATGGCTGGAGCCTGTGCGCAGTGTCCTGCCGGACAGCAGCAGATCTGTGTTCCTGCTGTTCCTGCTGGAGCTGCATCAGTGGGTACAAAAACGGGCTGTTCCCGTCTTGTAAAAAGGGTTGGATGCGACTGCTGAAGCCGCGTCCCAGTTGCGAGTCTGCCGGGCATGGCAGGGGGTGCTCTTGCAGCCAGAGAGCAATTCTTGGCTCAAGCGCGGGCAGGCAGCTGTGCCAGTGGCGGCAGACCCGGGCACACCGGCTCAAGGCGTGCGACGGCAGGTAGCTGAATATCTTTTCCAGCACCAGAGTGGGCAGATTCTGGGCGAGGCTCGGCCGGTCGGTGGTGTTTTGATCTTCAGGCAGGCAGATGCGCCCCCTGCCCCCTGGTGCTGACCTGTCTGTTGCACCTGGCTCAGCCGATGGTGTTGGTGTTTCGAGTGAGAGCCTGTGTAAAGGCGCACTGCCGGAGAGACGATTCATCATGGACTGATACCCTGTACTGGCCCCGGTGGGCCGTCAGT
>MPMQ01000125.1 GCA_002238585.1 Kistimonas sp. bin40
TGACCGGCCCCTCCATTCAGAAAAACGACTGCGATAGTTTAGTTCAAGATGCAAAAATCATCGCTTCAAGGGATGCCAATCGTCCGGACTCGGGAATTGCAGAACGAGCGGACCCCAAAGACAACAGGAATCCAGCCTCCGGCACCCCACTTGCCATCTGTTCAGTGAGCACAGGCTCGGAAATCAAAGCAGAGATCAAATCAGGGCTGGCAATGCAGGCAGCAGACGTGGTGCCTCAACAGGATCGCAAGGCATCCGTTGCTATTGCCCGGTGCCCGACCTGTCACCAATGCGCGCCCCATCAAGGAGAGGACCGCTCTTCCCGGAGAGTCTGGCTCTCACCAACCGGATTTGCGCCAGAGGGCGGCAGCGAAGGGGGAACATGCTCGCGCGGCTGCTCTGCACCAGCAACAGCCTTGTCGTCGACCGACTCGTATACATTGATGCCCCCGACATCCTCATCAGCATCCGATGACGCCCGCACATCCTCCAGTTTCATACTGTCGTCTGGCAAGACCTCACCTTTGTGTTTGTGCCACTTCCTGGCACAAGCGGCAGTGACCAGTGCGCCACCGCAGGCCATGGGCACCAGAAGCGCAACCACACTGGAGGCTGCCGCAACAGGAATTTCAGACGCACTGCTCGCCATCGAACGGGATGACTGGACCGGAGTCTCTGATGTGATCCTGGTACCCATCGAGCTGGAAGACTGAAGCGGCGTCATCGGGGTCATCGGGGCACCCATCGTACTTGATGGCAGAATTAACCCGAAAGAAGAAGGCGGCAACGACGAGTCAGCCACTGAAGTGCATACCTGGGCCGTTTGCGAGGAGTTTATGGCACTGGATGGGCAGTGAACCTGGTGCACAGCAGGCTGACGCAACCACTTCAGGCAACCGCCTTCCTCAGGTACATGTGGTTTGAAACCGACATACTCATCACCCTGCTGCACAGGCAGGCTACCTTCTGGCACCAGCAGCACAGCGGAGCCTGTGACAACAAGCCGGCCAGACTCCGTGGCATTGAACCTGTGATGACAAGCCGGATCGGGAATCGCAGTGGCATTGGATATATTCCAGCGCTGGATCTCAAATTCCTGCATCGCACCCACGCCTTCGCCCCCCGTCACGTGCAGGCTGTAGAGCCAATCCTGGTCGCGCGCCAACGCCTGCAGCCTGGCATCCCCATTGTTTCCTGACGTGAGCTCGAAGCTTTCGACCGCCGTGGCCCTGGCACCCTTTTGCTCCATATCCTTCAGCAAAAAGCGTTGGACAGAACCCGCCTCCTGCTGAACCCACACATTGACCCCGTCATCCTCTTGCGACAGCAACAGCGGTCGGCAACCCTGTGCCAGCGGCCAATCACGGCGATCAAAATCGGCATCGCCCGCCTTGTAGTGCGGAAAGGAGATCCAGCGCAGCCGGGGCTGCCCTGAGTCGCCTGCGCCGGGTTTCTCGTAAAAATGCAGAAGGGTGCAACCGTCAGCCAGCACCGCCCCGGGACCAGCTCCCACAGGCACCACCCGGCCGCCGGTATAAAGACGTCCTGCGCCCCCGCTTTGGCGGCTCCATTGCAGCCCATTGCCGGTGACAGCAGGTGAAGAAAAGGACAAGACACGAAACAGATCTACGTCTGTCGTATTCCCTACCGATCCGTCAGGCCAGGTTTGTCGCGTCACCAGCAACCACTGATCGTTCGCAGGCACCAGACTATGAAATTGTTCACCCGGACTGTGGCAAATCTCACCCCCAGTGCACTTGCGCGGCTGGCAATCTGAAAGAGCCTCTGACTGGGGGAAAAGGTCAGCCTCATGCATGACCGAGCACCAGGCTCCGTGGATGCGTTTCCAGCCCGCTGGATCAGTCGTATTGCGTTCAAGATACTCACCCGCAATGCAAGCACCAGGATTGTCAGGTTTCCCAGGGCATTTGAACTGGTAAGCTGACATATCCACAACGCCAAACGGAAGCCAACCTCTACCAAGGGTCGGATTCCAGTGCCAGCTCAGACACTGAAGGACAGCGTCACCTGGTACGGAAAGAGGAAGATCAGGGTCGCCGCCGGAAAAAAGCAACACCTCCATCCCGTCAAAGCGCAAGCCCTCACGATAAGGACAACGCTCGCGCGCCTCTCTGCCCAGGCTACCCAACAGCGTTCTGGAATTGATATCAGGGTTGCCACCGACAACGTCCAGCCGATTGCCACTGACATCCCTTTGCATGAACGAGGGATTGGCAGGGGGACATGCTCCTCCACAGACACAGCCTCCTCCCGAACACCGCTGGCGACATCTGTAACCACACGAGCTGTCATCGGTGGCCACCGCCACGCTGGTCACGGCCATGCTACTGTTGGAATGCGGACTGACACCTGCCGTCACATTGTTATTTATGCACTCCTGCTGTCGCGTTTTGAAACCTCCCGCACGCCTGGCAGCGCCCTGGTAAACAGGCTCCGGATCTTCGCTCTTTCCGCGCTGGTGTGCTTCATACACCAGCCCCAAAGACGCCACCGCCACACCCTCGGTCTGATTGCGCACCTCCGCGTCGATCCGGTTGCCATGCAGGCCCCATTGTTCCAGCCTGTGCAAAGCGTGATCTACTAGCCACTCGACAAGTTCGTTCGGGTTGCGATCAGGCTCATAGCTGCCCGCCAGGCTGGCATAGGCACGCCCCTTCTGCGAACGGCTGAAGGCCCCGTCGAGCACAGCCCGTACGGTGTTGTTGCTGACATTGGTCTGACACAAGTCATTATCACGGCCCTGGATGTCCACATGCCCCCAGCCCAGACTGGCCCCCACCAAGGGCGAGCTGTCGTTCTGTACGGCACCGGGCAGAGCCCTGGCCTGCACAGTGTTATCGCTGCTGTCGTGCACACGCATAACAGTCCGGGTTCCGTTGGTATGTGCCACCGGACCGGCTACCAGAAAACTGCTGTCCGTGTCGGTTCCGCTCATCTGTGCATCCAGTGTGCTCCTGCTCATCGCCAGGGTGAAATCGCTTCCATTCCCCATCTTTTCCACCAGGCTGGCATTGCCAGCTCGCGCCACCAGAGTGCTGTCATGCACTTTCAAATCCAGATGGCTGCCTTCTGTTCGTCCACCAAACAAGGACACACTGCCGTTGGTATTCGTCAGTCGGCTATCGCGCACCGTCATATGGACACGGGCTCCCTCCAACCCACCGAACAGCGACAGGTCACCACCCTCGTCTTTGGCCAGATCCAGTTGAAGGCTATGCTCACCAGTGCCCGTCAGGTTCCCACGAAAGGGATCCCTGGCATTACCCAAAGGCAATCCCTCTGTGGAATTGAGTGCCACCGGCTCCACCAGCCTGTAGTTTCCGGACAGGTTCGCTTTTATACCACTGGTGAAATTCGCACTTCCCAGCGGTGTTGCGGCGGGATCAGACATTGACTGAGCCGATGCGCTCCTCGGCTCCCTGCCACCGGCGTCCCAGTCCAGATCATCATTCATTGCATCAAGCGACTCCTGCACCAGTCGGCGGTGGCGCACTCCACGCGTCTCAGGGCGGGGTCCTGCTGCACTGCGCACCCGGGAGGCTTCAGAAGTTGTGGTAACGGAAACGGCGGCCCGCTCCGGACGAACGAGGTCGCGCCCCTGTGACTGCCCACTCGCCGCAGGCTTGACCGATTCTCTTACACGCGTGCGGGCAGGGGGCTGCACCGGACCTGTACGCAACTGTTGCACGGAAGAAGACTGGCCCCGTAATTCGGCCGCCCGAGCCCGCTTGTACCAGGACGGCAGCCGGGCACGGCGACTCTGGGGAAGATTGCGAAGTTTCTGTTTGACCGCCGGCAGGTTACCGGGGCTCCTGGCCACCGACAGGGCCGCTGTTTGCAAGATCAGACCTTGCATCTGCGCGCCGGGACCAGGCCGGCAGTCGCCACGCACGCAAGCCGGCGTTCGCATCTTGGCCACACCCGCTTCTCCAGCATACACAGGCTGCCCAGCCACCAAAGACACGACCATGAAAACAAGGCCAACCAAGCTGCTGAGGCTTTGAGGGATCATTACCAGTCCCCCCACGCAGAAACACGACCGAGAAAGTCTAGTACAGAAAGGCAAAAGCATCGAACCACGGGATACCAACCGCAAGGCTCCAGGACCTTTGATCGCACAAAAGGGCGGTCCAAAGACAACAGGAATCCAGCCTCCGGCACCCCACTTGCCACCGGTCCAGCAAGCATGCGCGCGCAAGCCAAAGCAGTGATCAAGCTCGGACTGCCAATGCAGGCTACAGACCTGGTGCCTCAGCAGGGGCGCAAGGCGTCCGTTGCCGCTCCCGGGAGCACCG
>MPMQ01000126.1 GCA_002238585.1 Kistimonas sp. bin40
GAATGCCTGAAATCCACCCGGAGGCAGCTCCCGACAATGAGCGATGGAATCAGTTCGCAACGCTCACCGCCCCAGCGTCCAGAAAGAAGGCCCAGGTTTCCATAACCTGGCAGTCAAGGCACCGCCAGACCTGACTCACCGCCCTTGCGCTCAATAGAGCACGACCTCATTCACTCACGGCATGCTGACGGGCTTATCCAGGAAACAAAGGCTGTGTGACCTGCCAGAAAACAGACGTCTCCTGTTTAACAACATCTTTCTGCAGTCACGATCATCAAGAGAAAAGACAGTTGTCACGAAAAGGAAATACGACGACGAAGCACAGAAAGCCCGTCTGCTGACATCAGGTGTTTTTCTCTCTGCACGGGAAACCGGAGTGCATTTGCTCACAAAAGCTCTGTTGCACAGCCCCCTGTACCGGAATGCCACCTTCGCCTGAAACCCTTGAGAGAAAGCTTGGCCGAATCCGCCAGCAGAGCCTGACGAACCTGTTGGTTATCGCCAGGGATGCCACTGTGTGTGAGAACAACATCAGCCACCAGCTGACAACGAACCACCGGTCCAGATCAGGGGCTCTGCCCGTTATTACGGACTGCTGATAGACAAGCTGCCAGTGGTTGTGATCGATATCCCGAACATGCAGCGGGTGATCTCCGGGATCGACAAGCTGGCCGAACTGCGCACGGCCATAGGCATGTAAAGAGGGGGAAAAGAAAATGACTGTAGTCCAGGCAACGCAGAAGCCGCCAGTGCTCCCGGCGTACCAGGTGCTGGGAGCTTTTGTGCTCGGTGGTCGGAAGCACGCTCCCGGCGAGACGGTGCGCATGAGCCCGAGACAGGCGGTGTTTCTGGTATCCGGTGGCAAGGTGGCGTTGGCGGCCAGCCCCCTGGCGGACAAGCCACATGGAATCGACAACAAGAAGGAGAAAGCACAATGAGCAGCACCGTAGCGCGTGAAACAATCCAGTTGACCTACCCGATCATGAGCGATGGGGTAGAGACAGACACTCTGCACATCCGGAGACCTAAGGTATCTGACATGCTGGCAGCGGAGGGAGCCAAGGGGAGTGAGGCCCGCAAAGAAATCAACATGTTTGCGACCCTGTGCGAGGTTTCACCAGCGGCCATTGAAGAACTGGATCTGAAGGATTACCGCCAGCTGCAGAAGGCGTATGAGAGTTTTTTGTCCTGAGGCCGGAAGATGCCCGCAAGGCCTGTGTCAGTCTGGCGAGCCACACCGGCTGGGGCCTGAAGGAGCTGCTGGACCTGACCGGGGAGGAGCTGGAGGCATGGCTGGCTGCCGTGCCGCGCGACGCCGCTGGACGTGGCGTCGTATAGCCTGGAAGGTGCGGACCCACATGGCGCAGTGAAGGATCAGATTCACCCCTATTAAAACCCACAATTCGAATGACAGAGCCAGTGTGCCTATTATCCCGCTTGTAGACACCGCGCTTGCCAGCAGCAGACAGAGCACGTACAGGATGCAGGCATTGCTTCCCAGCATGTTGCGGCGGTAGCTCTGCCAACAGGCCCTGAAGCCATACCAAAAGCGAAGCCATATAGGGGTGTCGGTCTCTTCGGAAACCATGCGCCAGAGTGGAACAAGAAGTTTTAAGTACAGGAACTGGGCGATAGGGTCGCCGGTAAATGACCAGAGAAAGGAGAACGGAAAGGCTACAAGCATCCATAACAATAAACTGGTAACAAGCCAAGCCATAACGTTGAACTCTTCCTGGCTGTTAGTGCAAGCCGTGACCAAAAGGCAAAGCGTATAACAGGCTATTCCACATACCCAGATTCTGGTGTTTTCGCTCCACTCGCCGGGTTCGTTTTCTTTAGATAATCGAGAATCAGACATGGACAAAATACTTGGTATAAGCAGGGTGATAGGAGTCATCCATGGGAAGGCGTATCTTGGCACCGTCAAAACATTCAAAGAAAAGGCAGCAGAACCTGGCAAGTCGCAGCAAGAGACAGAGCGGAAGAGGGAAGCCTCCCAAGGCGTCGCAAGATACGGTGCTCTGCTGAACAACGCAAGAACCAACAGGAGAGCGAAAAGTAGTAGCGAGAAGCTGGAGCCTGTTACACGGCAGGTGGAGCTGCGATACAAGAGAGCATAAAAGGTATCTGACATGCTGGCAGCGGAGGATGCGAAGGGGAGTAAGGGTTGTGCTGCCGGCACTGGCCGATACCAGGCACAGGAAAGAGGTCCGGCTTTAGGATTGAATACAAGTCCGGCTTTCGATATACGGGGGGGGACTTCGCAGGACATCACGGACAGGATCAAGCGCAGGCCGCTGGTGCCGCTGGTGCCGGAGGTGACGGACAACGCAGGCATAGACTCCGATACAGTCAGCATTGATCTGAACGACGCCCCGCGCAGCCCTGGTATCGCCTGGTGGCTTACGACGGGAAGATCAGGCTTGGTGGGTCACGACGAGTAGATCACGACGGGTGAATCCTGCATCACGCCTGTTGCCTCACACCCGTCGGATCAGGCCTGTTGAATTTTACGTCTCCGGCCCAAGCCCAAACCCTTCAGCGGCGGACAAGCAAAACCCCTGTTTCTATGTGATCGGTATAGGGAAATTGATCGAACAACGCCAGCGCGTGCAGTTGGTGACTGGGGATCAAATGCGCCAGGTTCTCCTTCAAAGTGGCAGGATTACACGACATATAGAGCACTCGGGAAAACCCCTGCACCAGCGCCAGGGTCGCCGGGTCAAGACCGGCGCGCGGCGGATCAACAAATACTGTATCAAGCCGAAAGCTTTTCAGGTCCAGATGAGCCAGGCGGCGAAAAGGGCGCGTGCCTGCCAATGCCTGCGCCAGTTCATCACTCGACAAGCGAACCACGGCCGTATTGGTGACGCCGTTTCGCTCCAGATTGTATTGAGCAGCACCGACTGCCACACCAGACACTTCAGTCGCCAGCACCCGGTCAAAATTATCCGCCAGGGCACAGGTAAAATTCCCGTTGCCACAGTACAGCTCCAGCAGATCACCCTGACTGCCCTCGGTCATCCGCCGTGCCCAATCAAGCATCTGTTCGTTGACCCCGGCATTGGGCTGCGTGAAGCTGTTTTCGTACTGCCGGTACTCCAGAACCCGTCCACCGACAGTGAAGGAGTCTGTAATCCAGTCTTGGCCGGTCATCAACTTCTGACGACGGGAACGGCCAATTACCGCGACATCCAGACTGGCAGCCAGACGCTGGGCAGCCTCCTCCCAGCTGTTGTCCAGCGGCTTGTGGTACACAAGGGTCACCAGAGCCTGACCAGACCGGGAAGTCAAAAATTCAACCTGAAACAATTTGTGCGACAGCACCGCAAGGCCGCGCACCGCTTCCAGCAAGGGCATCATCAGCGCATTGATACGCTCCGAAGCCGTGGGAAAGCGGGTAACCTTTATGCGCGCCCGTGTATCAGGATCAAAAACCACATAATGCAGATCGCCGTCTTCATGCCAGATACGAAACTCGGCACGCATGCGAAAATGCTGGGGTTGCGAGGCAAATACAACCGGAGTCGGCGGTTTGAAATCCGCAAACAAGCTCTCCAGATATTCCTTTTTTTCAGCCAGTCGGGCCTTGTAGCTGTCGGGATCTGTCCAGCCAATGGACATAAGAAAAACACTCCGTATCAAAAACCAGAATCGCCGCTGATTATCCCGGTTTTTCCTCATCATCGACAGAGCCCCACACCAGGGCTGTGTTTTACTCCGGTCACAGCACGCCTTCTCGTGCGCAAGAGCGGGGATTGCCACACCGGCCCGCACACCAATTCAGGTAGTCTGGCTGAATGCGATGGCTGGCTGAC
>MPMQ01000127.1 GCA_002238585.1 Kistimonas sp. bin40
TCTGGTATATACAAAACGACTTGGCGTCCCTTAAAACTGAGAACCCCATTGTCGGCTTCGAGCTCATGGATATTGACTTCACGGCCTTTAGCCAGCTCAGCATCCAGAGGATCGAGTTCAGGTTTCCACACATCACCAATATCCAGAGTGATGTTTTTTGCGCCCATCTGCTGGACATTATGCCATAGGGAGTCAAAGCTAACCGAAAGCTTCATCAGGCCCCCTCCAGAATCCGTTTGATCTGGATATCGGAGTTGGTTATCACCCGGAAACTGACACGTCTGGATGCAGCATGATCCTCTGTACCATCTTTTTTAAGCATGGGTTTGGATGAGGACAATCCAACCGCTGCAATGTGACCATTGATCCAGCTTCTGTAGGGGGTGCTGCTCTTAAGACTGTAGACATAATCAAGAACCGCTCTGGTTCGCCCCTGCGAGAGTTCCATATTGTTAAAATACGCTTCCTGCTTGGAGACATACCGGTTCCAAACGCTGCTGGTATGGCCTTCAATACGAACTTCATTGATTGAAGAGTAAAAAGGCTTCAGAGCTTCCATGTAGCGTGGGCAAAAGTCATTGAGAAGCGTCTTGTAGGTTTGACTGAGTTCAATTTCACCGGTTTTGAACAGCACCTCTGGTGACTTGAAGGTAAAAGTCAGCGTCTCTTCATCAATGGCGGCATCCCACTTTTTCAGGTCGTCCCTGAACTCATCGTTCAGGGCGTTATAGATGGAAAGCTGATTCTCCTGGTAGGCGACAGCAATCTCTTTGATTTTGTCGCGCTCTACAAAAGCATTACGCATCAGGGCGATGGACATAAACAGGAAGACCATCATCAGGCCGGCCATCAGGTCAGAGACTGACAACCAATGGTTCTCTTCCTGTTCGTCTGTGGATGTGCGAAGTAAGTTATTCATCGATGCTCCGCTTATGCTATCTCACGAGTGATCTGCTGCATCTGTCGAACAAGCTTGGTGTAATCACTGGTGAACTGGCCACTGATCGATGCCAAGGCGCTGCCCATCGCCTGCATAACCTTATCAATTTCCTGTCCCATGGTCTGGTCGATCATATTGATCTGTTTCTCAACAGACTCACCGGTATCGGAAAGAGCATTGCTAATCGCTTTATCCAGGCTGGCAAAGATACTATCAGCCTGTTGTCGGTGCGCTTGTGCCTGCTCCTGAATGGTATTGGCCAGGGTGTTCTGCATTTCCTCAACGCCCTTGCGGAACTGGCGGCTCATATTCTCAGTATCAGAGATATAGGCCGTGCTCAGTTCTTTGTATGCATTGTTGAGGTTGTCACCGCTGTTCTTGATGTCAGATGCCAGCTGCTCGCCGGCCTGTTGATAGCTTTTGTTCAGGGCCTGACCACCTTCCTGAAGGTTGGCCACAAATTTTTCACCGGTTTGAACAAAGTGAGAGTTCATACTCTCGGCACCGGTAATCAAGGAGCTACTCAGCTCTTTAAAGCTATGGTTAAAGGCTTCACCGCTATCCTTGATATCAGAGATCATCTGCTCACCGACTTTGCGGTAACCGGTATTGATCTCCTCTGCACTGTTGCTGATGTCAGAGGCCAGTTTTTCGCCTGCTTTTATATAGCTGTCGTTTACTGCCTTGCTGCTGGCTTCGATATTCTCAACCAGCTTTTCACCGGCATTTATGTAGCTTTTGTTAAGTTCTTTGCCCCCCGTCTGCAGCTCATCAACAAGGTTACGCATATTGTTGTTGATATCGGAAATAACGGCCGTGAACTGATCTTTGATCTCTACACTGCAATTGGCGGTTGTGGTGGCTGCATCATCCAGTGCGCCACGGGTACGGTCAACGGCATCCCGGTAGTTTTCAGCGCTCTCCAGTACGACAACCTTCAGCTGTTCAGAACTTTCCTGAACCCCTTTGGCCATTTCTTCATTGGCCAGACGCGCACCGGCAATGGCCATATCAATCTGTTGACGGATTTCAGGCACAGCCTCAACCGCTTTATCGCGTACCTGCTCAAAAGCACCCAGATGACGGGTGAGTTCATCAATCTGGTGTTGGTTCACTTCCATAACCTTGACCAGCGTATCCATGGCTACCGGTATCGCCTGGGCTTTTTCTTCGATATGGGCGACAGAGGTTTCAGTCTGGGTGATGGCTTGTACACCTTGGTCGTACTGAACCTTCATCTCCACCAGCTGCTGCTTATAGTTTTCCTGCCAGGTGACCAGTTCCCCGACTGCGGTATTCAGTTGCTTGAAGTTTTCGCCAAACTGTTCAGTCAGTTTGTTGTTAAAGTCCTGAATAACGGTTTTCAGAGCATCGATGACCTGCTCAGTGGCCGACTTGGACATCATATCGGCAAACTCTTGAAGCTTGATCCACAGGCGATCCTCAAAACGGCCAAAGTTATTTTGTTGTTCAACAAGTGCATTCTGGATAGAAAGAAGCTTTTGGAAGGATCCTTCCATGTGCTTTTCTGTCCTGACAAAGTGTTCTTGTTGCTCTTTAAGAACAGTTTTGATTTCAGTTAACGCTTCAACAGAGCTCTCCAGGTGTTTTTCTGAACGACGCTGGTTATCGTTGATATCAGAGCGCATCAGTTTGAACTGTCCGACCATGCTGGATTCATTATCGCCGCCGATTGCGGTCTGGATTTTTTCCAGGCTGGTGGCCTGTTTGTTCACCAGATGATAGAGATCATTGATGCTGCCGCTGTCACCTTCACAGAAGTGTTGTTTTAACTGGGTAAGGGTCTCCGCCTGCTTAGACATAACCTGATAGAGGTCGGCTCCGGTAACATCGTCTGCTGCAAGACTCTGTTCGTCTGTCTTTGGGGCCAGTAATCCTGAAGCCCCCAGGCCTTTGTAGATGATAGAGAGCAGCATACCAGACAGACTGGTTATAAATGCAGTTTTCAAACCATCGAGCAAAGGCCCGATACTCTTGTCGATATCTGCGGTATTGAATTCGAGCAAGCCTGCCACGATCCCCATAAAGGTACCGAGAATCCCGAGAGAGGTCAGCAGGGTTGGAGTGTACTGGGTGAAGGCAGCGTGTTTGTCATTCTTTTTCCAATATGCAGAAAGAGCAAAAGAAAAAACAAGAATGATAAGAAATACATCTGTAAGTGCGGATGCACCAATGGTACTGATGCCAAATTCGATAGGGCTGGATAGCACGCTGGGCCTCTATTGGGATTTTTATGTGGTAGAAAATTTAGTGAGCCTTTTATACTCCGCCAGAGACGAAAAATCAATACGTACGACAATGATCATGGATCATTCTGGCGGAAGGATAAAAAGCGAGTATTGGTTGAGGGCCACAAAGTCCTTCATAAGGTGATTCCAGGAGCCTTGTGGCGATACATTATCAGATCCCTGATACTCTACTGATCGGGCCGTAGTAGCCCCGTTCTTCTGCAGTTAAGCACTGTGTCTCACACTGCAAAGCCTTTGTTTTCACTATTCAATATCGCGAACAGGAGCGAGGTTTAGTGGTTTTGATGCTTTACACTCCAGCACAGCATCCATGGCGCGGTTGGTTTTTGATCTTTTGGCAACAGATTGTATCAGGCACTCAGGGCTTACGCACCAGTTACAAAGGCCTTGAGTAGCTTTGCCATATAGTTGTTGCTCCAGCCAGCCTTCTTCCGCTTGCCCTTGATACTGCGCTTGTTGGTCTTGTCAAGCTGCAGGATATTCAAGGCTATACGACGAAGAGATGAGAGATTTTCCGCAGCATTTTCGTTCTTGGTCTGGCAGGCATCCTCTGAGAACGCAACATCCAGCATCCAGTGCAAATTATTCTCCACCTCCC
>MPMQ01000128.1 GCA_002238585.1 Kistimonas sp. bin40
CTTGAACGCACGCAAAACTCAAGACATGTAGCGCACAATGGCAAGTGTCAAGGTAGCAACGGTCAGCATGGAGCCCGCAGTCCACATGATCATGACGCGCCCCATTTTCTCAATGCTTTCTTTCAGGGTGCCGACTTCCCGCTGCAAATCTTCTTTCAGAGTGCCGACTTCCCGCTGCAAATCTTCTTTCAGGTTGCCGACTTCCCGATGCAAGTCTTCACGGGTCACATAGTTGGATCTCATTATTGCTATGTCGGTTTTCATTTCCCGAGTGTCATTTTCCAGAGTGCTGACCCTCTCTTCCAACTTATCCACAGGTGATCCTCCAGCTCCCGTCACTCTTATATCATTGGAATCATTTTTTTTCATTTTGGTTCCGTTCGTGTTTCTCGACACAACATTCAACGAGATCCCGCCTGAAACGATGGATCTGGCCAGGGGGTACGCAGACAACAATAAGCCGCTCCGCATCTTTTGGGACCAATGTGGTTCGCGGCACGGTGGCTCGCGGCACGCCAAATTTGTCTGAGTTCCCGCATATCGCACAGGACAGGAGAAAGTCACCGCGCGCGCGAGCAGAGCATCCTTGAAGTTATGAAGGAGCTCTATCTTCAGTTCGTCGACAGACACGCTCAGGCGCTCCTCTTTCGTTCCACGGACATCTGTTCCACGGACATCTGTTCCACGGACATCTGTTCCACGGACATCTGTTCCACGGACATCTGTTCCACGGATAAGTGCCGCAATGCCTGCACTTTTGCATCCGGACCCGCACCTGCACCAGCCTCGAGCACAGTAAAGACCATCTTCGCGCAGAGTAAAGGTAGATGACTCCTGGAACCGGCGAGATTGAGCTGATCGGTAAACGGGTCGATGCAGCAGTATGCAAAATAGCGCGCGACGCGACAGGACGGACAACCAGCTGCACGCACTCAGTGAGAACCGGTCGGACAGCCCGTTTCCTGCAAAGAGTTGAGAGTTCTCCCCCTTGCTGACTCGCAGGTCAGGGTGCGTTTTGTGGCCGGGGAGAGAGCCTTGCCGCTGCCCCGGTACCCCCGGTCAGTTGAAACAGGATGGGCGGTGTGCCGCGACATTCCAGCACCAGCGATAGCCCATCCGGGCCTATAAGCAGTGACGAGACCGGCTTGCCGACACGAAAACTGGCCTTTTGTATCCAGTGTCCGTTGCTGTCAGGCCCATGAATCCACAAGTCGCCCCTGGGGCCGCTGACTGTGGCGCAGTGAATGTTGTCCGGCGGCAGAAAAGCGGCCAGGGGTGCCGGATCATCGATATTTTCTATCTGTCTTTTCACCAGCCGCTGCCAGTCGCTGGCGCCGTTCATGGCGTATATATCCACCTGGCCGGAACAGATCCTTGTCAGTGTGCGCCCATCGCCAGACAGCTGCATGGCAAGCAGAGGGGTCTGGAGGAGGTCTCCGGCAAGTGAGGGGAGTTTTATCAGCAACTCCTGTCCCCAGTGGCCGTCCTGACTTTTGGCCATCAGCATCAGCTCCCAGCGGGAAAGGGGCACAACCAGTTGCTGGCTGTCGGCCTGAAAACAGGGCATATGCGGCCTGGCCGGGCTGAGACCGCAATCTATGTACTGCTCTTCTGGCAGGCGGTGCTGCGCGTCCACGGCCAGTAAACAGACCCGCCCATGACTGAGCAGAATCAGCAGATGACGCCCGTCGGGGCTGGTTTTTATTCGCTGCAAGGCAGCGTGGGAAATGTGGAGCGTCGACGACTGACAGCTCCACACTGGCGAACCCTCGACTGTCCTGTTGCGTCTCCAGACATGCACCAGGTTTTCATAAAAGCCGGCTTCCGGGGCGGGTGTTGCCAAGCCCAGTGCCACGCCGTAGTCAGTGGACAGATTCCAGCTCAGCGCATCAGGCGTTCTGACGTAGGCATGCGCACTGAGCTTTTGCCACCTCTGATTGTCCTGCGTGTAGCGGAAAAACAGCAGCAGGGCACCCTGCCCCTGGCCCCCATGACCGCATAGCACGAGCAAATCACCATCGGGTGTTGTGTGCAGCAAACAGGGCGCGTAGGGCCTGGGTTGTCTGTGCAGACAGGTGCGAGTCCAGTGTGCCTGGGTCGGCGCTTTCCTCCAGGCCATGATTTCCCAGCCATGGGCACTGATCATGGTGGCTGCGGGTTTGAGGCAGAAGGTGTAACCCGAAGGCGGGTCCTGTGGCCCAGGAGGCACAGATTCGGTATGCCAGCTGTTGTTGCGCCAGCCATAAATTTTTATACAGGCACTGTCTGTCTTGCGGGCCGGGTGACATTTGACAGCCAGCCAGCGGCCACAGGGACTGAAATCGGCGGAGCTGGCATGGACACGGCTCTTCCAGTCGATAGCGACGGGCTCCAGCGTCAATTGCGGCGCTCCACACCTTTGTTCAACCAGGCTGTACTGCAGCAAACCCGGGAAACTGTGCGCGGCTTGCCGGTGTTGTCGCAGCAGTTCCGGCAGCTGTTCACACGCCTGACGTTGCAGGAAGGGGTAGGCGCGGCTGCTGTAGCCGAGTGCCAGTCCTTCACCTGCGGCTCGCATCAGGGGCGGGCGTTGTACTACCCAGCGGGCGAGAGCCCGCATATCGGTGCCGGGCTGGCTGGTGTACCAGTGGCGACAGACCAGTGCACATTGATGACGGGCTGCGGCCGGCAGATAGCAGAATATCCGGTACAGCACCTCGGTGGGCAGGGCCTGGGGCAGCGGTAGCGGACCTGGCAAGTGCACAGACGAGCCGGCACTGATCAGCAGCGGCCCTGTCAGGGGTTGCCGGTCGCAGCCTGCGGGCACCGTGCTGGCACTGAGGCGCCGGGAGCTTGAGCCTGGTGAACGGGGCGAATACCCGGTCTGCCCACCGCACACCGGGGCCCCTGTTGTCGTGGCACCTGCCGGAGGTGAGTGGACGGGAGGCATGGCCATAGGGCGGTCATCCATTCAGAGGAAAAACGTCGTGTTGATTTGTTTGACAAGCTGACAGGCCAGTCAGTTCCGCCTGGCCTGTGCTTGTGTCAGGGCGAGCGTCAATTGCGGTGAAGAAGAGGGGTGTTGCCGGGGCCGGTCAGCTGCTGCAACTGCAGGCAATGCTCGTGGCCGCACACCAGCGTCAGGCCGTCTGGTGCGGCATGGGTCATGGGGCCGCTGATGGGCGCCATCATCAGTTTGTCCAGTTGCCCATACGGGTTGATTGCGTGAAACCACAAATGGGTCTGGCCCCCGCGGTCTTGCGCTGAGGTACAGACCGTCCGGCCGAGGGGCAGTGGGAACATGCAGGGAGGGGGCCTGTGGCCATGGGGTTTTGGCTTTCGGCATTGCATCAGGCAGTGCCAGTGCCCCCCCCTGATCCTGTGCCAGAGGCAGGTGCTTTTGTCGGTGCTCCTGGTCAGCATGCGTCCGTCGCACGACGATTTTATGCTGAGCAGCATGTGGTCGCGATCGCATTCATCCCAGTACCCAGGATCGCAGTGGCAATAGTCTTTGGTACTCGTTGTTGTTTCTATCGTTCTCCCCTGTCGCCATTTACCGTCCTCACCCAGATTCCATAGCAGCATTGTGTTGTGGGGGTACCAGGGGACGACCAGCTGTTTTCCATCGCCCCGAAAGGCGGTCTGGTCGGACAGGACTGTTGGTGGCACGGAGGGGCACCAGGGAATCTCCAGTCGCCTTATGAGAATTCTGTTGTGGGTGTCGAGTTGCCACAGGCACAGTGAGTGGTCACGTGTCAGACCCAGCAGGTGCGGACCTCTGGGGCTGAGTTGGATGCGG
>MPMQ01000129.1 GCA_002238585.1 Kistimonas sp. bin40
TGCCCCGTCAGTCCCGGTTCTCATGTCTGCGAACGGTGTTCTGTGCGTGACGACTGGCGATGCCACCGGCAGCCTGTGGCTTTACGCTCCCGATTCCCGGGGTGTGCCCACAAGGAAAGTGAGCACGCATCTTGGCGAACGGATAGAAGCCCTGGTTTTCAGTAACGATGGGCTGTCTGTGGTGGCCAGATCAACAACCACAGACAGGGCACTGCAACTGGTCCCCCTTCCCGATGGCACACACCCGGAGGATGCACCGCAACAGCCGTGAAAGAACAAGAAGCTGCGGTTGCCCTTCTCCCGGAACACCACCTCAAAAGCTGGTGACAGGATAGCCAGTCGCTACGGAACCTTATGGACCGTCCCGGAGTCCAACCAGGCGGGAACGCCAGCCAGGAACCAGCACTGCCCGCCATGTACAATGATCAGCCGCACAGACTGTCCGGCACACCGCAGCAGCAAACCTCAACTGCCGCTGCCCCCTTTGCCTCCTCAAGGCCAACAGCCTTTGGCCGCTCCCTTGCCAGCCCCCACAGGCCGCAGGCGGCCGCCGCAGTCCTGCCCAGGCCAGTATTACAGCGCATCTTCAGTCATCTGCCACTCTCGTCGCACAGCCAGTGCGCATTGGTGTGCCGACACTGGCATGCCAGTGTGCCCTCCACCACAAAGGAAGTGGCCCAATGGATTGCACAGCTCAGGCCTGCATATCTTCAATGCAGCGACCAGATGGGTGCCAGCTACCCTTATCGCACAGGTCCCTGGCTGCGCGCTCAGAGAAGCCCGTTGCTGGCCACCGTGGAACGCCAGCATCAAGAACTGCTGCGCTTGCAGGACTGCCTGTTGCAAGTACAGTCGCCGCACAGACACGAACGGCTGCAACGACAGACGCAGAAAGCCCGGCGCCTTTTTTGCGCTCTGGTGCAGTACAGCCTGCATCAGCAACTGGCACAGGCCGATCATCTGACGCTGCAACCGCTGCCTCCCCTTCCCGATTGTCAGGGCACCGTGATGCGGCTGTTCATGAGCCCCGGCGGTCGCTGGCTGGCCACGAAACTGCAACCGCCAGGCACACACAACCGCAACCTTCTGCGCCTGTACGGCTGGCAAGAGGGGGCATGGCACCTGCAAACCCTGAATCCCCC
The DNA here is from genome assembly GCA_002238585.1 of Kistimonas sp. bin40. Taxonomy (GTDB): domain Bacteria; phylum Pseudomonadota; class Gammaproteobacteria; order Pseudomonadales; family Endozoicomonadaceae; genus Sansalvadorimonas. The sequence continues at coordinate 1,143 of MPMQ01000129.1, forward strand.
CAACGGGCTGCCACCCAGGACGCAGGGCTCTGTGGAAAGATGCATTTTCAGTCTCAGGCAGCCTGATACTCTACTGTGCGACTACGATGGGAACCAGATCGCCAGTTGGCACAGAAACCCGGATTCAGGCATCTGGAACCATGCCCCTGTGCTCAATGTGGCCGACAGCAACAAGATAGAGAGTTTTTTCCTGTCCGCTGAGGACGATCTGGTTATACGGCTGCGGGAATTGGGCAGCCCCGGGCAGCGTATGCTGGTTCTCCATGACCGGGGCTCAGGGCGGGGCTGGAGCACTATAGTTTCAAACGGGTATGACCGGTTCCAGCTGTTAATCCATGCACCCGGCTGGCGCCAATGGGCTACGGTCACATCCGCCAGCGGCGCTGCCCCTGATACTCTGGCGATCAGCATCTGGGAGCGCAATCTCAACGCGCCCTCTGGTATCTGCGGCTTTCAGGAAACCCTTCTCGCACGCGGCCAGCATCCCCTGATGCTGTACTACAGCCCGGACGCTTGCCATCTTCTGGGTCTGATGACCGGGCAGCGTGCGGTGCTCTGGGAGTTGGATGACAAGCGCAGGCTGCAGCAAAAACTGGAAATCAGCTGTGCTTTCAGCGAAGACTACCGGGATTTGTCCGCGCAGCGTTTGTTTCACCAGAGTGGCAAACGACTGGCACTGCCCCTCTCCACCCACCATATCCAGTTCTTGGTAAAACACATCAGAGGGCACTGGTTCGCCGGCGCCAGGCTGGATATACCGCCTGATGCCGGTGACCAGACTGACGACAAGATGCGTTACATCCTGTGGTCTTCTGATGGCCGCACCCTGGTGAGAGTGACCCGCTGGCAGCTGGATATCTGGTGCCAGGACAGCAACAATCGCTGGAACCGCTGCGCCAGGCATACCCGGGAAGATGCCTATGCGCCCTTGCTCACTGCCCTATGGCTGCCCCCGTTGAACCGGCACTGCCTGGCTGCTCTCTGGCGGGAGGGGCGGCTCTGGCTGTATGGGTCGCACCGCAACGGGACAAGCATGCAAAGCGCCTGTCTCGCCAACGGGGCCCCCGTATCCTATGTTTTTACCAGCCAGGACGGACTCTCGGTGGGCGTGATCAGTGGTGAGTCCCGCAATCTGCAGCTCCTGCAACTCGCCACCCGGACAGAGCGCGATATCGCCAGTCCTGCGCCTGTGGCCGCTGACATCATGGCCACAGCGGGTACCGGTACGCCAGCGCAAGTCCAGGATGAAGAGCAGGACCGGCCCGCTTCACAACAGGAACCCGGCCCGGCGGAAGAACCCGCAGCCCGACCACAGGATGCGGCTGCCGCTGCTGTCTGTCCCGACGGTCTGGCCAACGCCGGAAACCTGCCTGATCTGGTGCTGTACCAGATATTCAATTTTCTGCCAGTCTCGGCGCAGGATACCTGTGCGCTGGTGTGCCGCCGCTGGTACAAAAATCTCCCCGACATACGCCTGCAGATAGCCCGCTGGCGGGACACGCAACCCGTCGAGCACAGCGTGCGCAGCCGCCTGCTGGCTGCCGGTTACAGCAGTCGTTCCCGTCCTTTTCTACAGGCGGCCAGAAGCCCGCTGCTGCCGGTGCTGGACCGCGAGCATCAGGAGCTGGTGCGCCTGCAGGCACTGCTCCAGCCCCCTCCTGCGCAGCCGGACGCCAGACAGCGGCTACAGCAGCAGCGGGAAAGAAGTTTCCGTCTGCTGTCCGCACTGGTGCACTACAGCCTGCACTGGCAAATGGCCCGAACTTCGCAGGTGGCTCTGGTTCCTGTCCCCTTCGGCATCCCGGAGCGCGTTGTTGACGCGCCGAGCGCTATCAGCCCCTGCGGTCGCTGGCACGCCAGCCAATGGCCGACCGTCAACCAACACGCAGACCCGGTCATGATGGTACATGGCTGGAAAGAAGATGGCTGGCACCAGCAAACACTGGTTCCCGCTCCGAGTACGCCAGTTCATGGTGTGATGTTCAGCCGGACTGATCCGGACACTCTGATGAGCGTCCATGACAGAAGCCTGATGGTCTGGCACAGAGCCACGGACGCGCAACACTGGCAGCGGAGGCAGTCGTGGAATATTCCCCCTTACGAGTACTGGTATATCTATTCCATGGATGGCGGCGACATTGTTGTCCTGTCCACGAGGCGCCTCAAGAAAGGAAAAGGATTGGAGTATCTGCTGCAATTTTTCCGCTATATCAATGAAGAACAAGGCTGGGAACAGCCAGTATCACACAGGAGTACAGCAACTGCGGGAATATCAGCGGCCCTGAAAATAGAACTGACAAGCCAGCTGGCACTGTGCCTTCGCAATCGACAAGCTGACGGCTTCCGCAACGAAGTGCATATCTGGTACAGGCAGCCGGATGCGGCAGGCCTGCCACAGTGGCACTGCCAGGTCTCTGTCCTTCCCCGTAAAGACTGCAAGTGCGGCCAAATCCAATACACCCCGAGCTACCGATACCTTATGGCTTTGATGGAAAACAGGCAGCTCTGCCTGTTGACACAAGATGCGCAGCACAGGCTACAGGAGCAGCTGGTTGT
>MPMQ01000130.1 GCA_002238585.1 Kistimonas sp. bin40
TCGTATCCAGAAACTCCTCCAGCAGTTCCCACTTTCTGTCAACGGAAAGCACCAGGGCGTCTGGCACATTACAGGCTTCTTGTATGCTGGCCTCCTGGTTCACATCCGCATGCCAGCCAGCCTGCATTCCTTCCGGGCTCATCAAAAGGGCTCTTACCAACTGCTCCAGCGATGTGACAGACATCAAGCCCGAGGAATGGGATGTTGAGCCCTCTTTTCCCTTCTTGCTCCCACACTCTTTCCATACTGTCTGCAGGTTCAAAGTCCCCCTCCCCCTACAAGCCGTGTCGTACAAACAACAACAAAAAGCCCACAACACCAGCTCGGCACAGCAGTTTTCCGATGCCGAATCCAACGCCACCTCCGGAGCAATCCGGTCCAGCACCCGGGTGACAAAATTTTGCAGACATCGCATGCCCAGGGAGTACTGCCCCAGAATCACCAGCTGCCTGCCCCGGGTCATGACAGCGCGACTGGTGCGAAAAGCCGGCCTCTGCATCAACAGTCGCTCAACATCGGGCACGCCCTCCGGTTGATCTGTCCAGGCCTCCCCCACACCATGGGAAAAGAGTTCTGATTCCAGACTCGGCAAGCGACCACCGTAGCAGGAAGGCTTCCATGCCCGAAACGCAATATCTCCCACCATGGGCTCCCGGTCACCTGTGAAAGGATCTGCCAGAGCAGGCAGCCTGAACCAGGCCTGGTACCAGTGACGCAGCTGCTGCTGTGCCAGACGGCGGCAGCCTTCCTGCTCTGCCATATTCTGCAGCTCGCGGTGCATCAAGACATCGATGGTACAAAACTCCTGCGCCTGCAACCGCAACTCCCCCCGCTCGAGCAGCCAGCACAACATAGCCTCACCCAGCGCCGCCAGGTCATTGTTCTGATGAATCAGCAACAAAATTCTGCCGCAACAAGTGTGCACCATACGGCGCCACAGGTGGTGTTGTCCCTGCCGGCACAGCCAACTTTTGAGGTCTGCCAGCTGCTGCCGGACCTGCATCTGTGCGTTCGAGCCGTCCAGACACAGGCGGGCGACACTGTCACCCAGAAAACTCAAGGATATTGCCGGGCTGCCCACCAGACCCAGAGTCGCTTCTGACGGCCTGTCTCTCTCCTGTATGAGACGGCAACCCAGCACAAACGCCTCCATGACACGACTGGCCAACAAGCTCCCCAGAAGTGCTACTTCACTCAAACGGCATGCATACTCAAGACAGACCTCCCCCTTGAGGATTGCGACAGGCTCAATGGCGCAATCATACCTGGAAAGATGTGCGGCCAGCGGCTGCCAGTCGGTCGTCTTCAGGTTGGCCAACAGTATTGTCTGGTCGTCAGCACTCAACGCCCGTACACCATCGTGCATGCTGGGCGAACCACACCAATGCGGCTGCAAGGCAGCAAGCGGTTCCTGACGTATTTCTATCTGGCCACCTCCTCCCGGATTGTGAACCTTCCAGCTGTATCCACCATCGAGACTGTACTCCCCGAACCTGTGGCAGACGCCTTCCACAATGCGTGCCGCTATCCCCCACCTGCGGCACAAAAGCACATAAATCCAGGCACGGTGACGACAACTTCCTTGCCGTTCACGCAGCAGAAATTCCAGCAGATCCTCACCAGCTTCTGGTGTCTTTTCTGCCTTGAAACCGCAACAATACTGGTAAATGGCCCGAACCCGTTCCTCCTGCGAGCGGGCTATCAAAATTTTCTGGAGTGCCCATTGCGTTTGTCGCGATACAAGGTCGCGGTTGTCCGCAGCCAGAAAGGCATCCAGCCGCTGCCGCAAAATCGGGTCACAGCAGGCATCCGGATGGAGGCCCGGCGGACCAGATCCTGCCCGCCCGGCTTTCGATGCATCAGGCTCCTCCAGCACAAAATGGACCACGACCGACTCCCGGGCATGCGGGGGCGCGTCCAGAAAGCGTACATAGTGCAACCCGGTATCACAGTCCCTGAGGATCCGGGTGCGGCAGGGCGGATCTGTACGCATTTGCACCAGGCGATCCGCCGCATGCACACCCGGCAAGGATTGCCAATCGCGCGAATAGCGCAATGGATGCGCCCCGTAGTGCTGCCTCAGATCCAGTCGCAAGGGCTCGTTGGCGTCTATGGCATCCGGCAGCATCACCTCAAACCCCATCCGTCCCGGTTGTGCCCAGTCTGCTCGCAGGCAGCCGTCCACACCGACCGGATGCAAAACGGCAAGACGCGACAAGGCATCATCATGTTGACTGCCGAAGGTACAGGGAAACACCAGCTCAACTGGCGGCTGGATATCCTCATCTGTCCGGCCGTCCAGCAGGCTCTGACGAGGAACAGAACCAGAAGAGGGCGCGTCGGCCGCCGACAAGGCATCACATCCCTCGTCGGGCCGCCGACGAGGCGCAGATTGCGTCCCGGCAGTCTGCTCAGGACCCCATCCCGCACCAGGCTGCCAACACAGTGCCTGGATACGGCGCCACAGCGACTGCCACTGCCAGGCCTGCTGCGGCCATGAGGGCTGCGGCCATGAGGGCTGCGGCCATGAGGGCTGCGGCCATGAGGGCTGCGGCCATGAGGGGCAGAGTTCATCCAGCCCCCGCAGCTGCGGCCTGTTGCAGGGCATGCTCAGCGTCTGCTGCTGCGCCGGCGACAAGGGGAACAGCGCCAGGGCCGGCTCCCGCTCGGCCTCGGGCAACTGCTGGCACCACAGCTGCTGCATACGCACGTACAGCACCGCCTCCAGCCCGGAAGCGGCCCCCAGTGTCAGCGGCAAGCCGGTCTCCTGCTGCCAGCGCAGCTGGATCAGCTCGCGCTGCAACAGCGCCAGCGTTTGCTGATCCGGCAGCCCGGCCGGCAGCACCAGCCGTCCGTTTTCCCAGTCCTGACGTGCTACAGGCCCTGTCCAGACAGTCAGCGGCCGGTCCAGCCACGTACAGCGGTTGACCCATGCCGTCAGCTCGCCATGAGGCATTTCTTCCGCCAGCTTGATCGGTGTCACAGCACAGAGTGCGGCCCGGTCGGTAGCCGCAGCCAGCAGATACATTTTGTAGTGAGTGTCGAACAGGACCTGTATGTCTTCTGGTGAGCAGCCTTTGCAAGCCTGCACCAGCTGTATCAAATTCTTGCTCACCGGCCGCAGCATCACCCCTTTGCCCTGCGCGGCCTGGCACAGCTGCCTGTGCCAGACGGTCAGCTGCCTGACCTGTGCCTCCTCCACCTGACCGGCCGCCGCCTGAAGCGCAATGGTGGTCAGCTCGTCGTGGCTGTAGTCCGGCACCACCAGACGCCTGAAGCGCCCCAGCAAGGCCGGCGAAAAGTTGTGACGTCCACTGAATCCGACGTCCGCTGGGTTGATGGTGGCGAACAGGTGAAAGCCGGGCGCCGCCTCACCGGCCAGTGCGGCATTGAGCTCGCCTTCCAGATACTGACTTTCCACCAGGTTGAGCTCGGAAATCACCAGCACCTGCCCCTGGATGCGCGCCTGACGAAAGGCCTCGCACAAAGATTCCCAGGGACAGTCAGACGCGCACAGCGTTTTGACCTCGACAGGGACCTCAGAGTCCTGACGGCATTGCC
>MPMQ01000131.1 GCA_002238585.1 Kistimonas sp. bin40
AGGCACTATGGCAGACCCTACACTTTTCGGCCTGGCAAAAAAACTGGTGGCTGACGGCCTGATCGACCAGAAAACAGCCCGGAAGGCTGTCAACACAGCACGGGCCCAGGACCTTTCCCTGACGCGCTATGTGACGGAAAACGCGCTGGTCAGTAGCCAGGCACTGGCCCAGAGCAGTGCCGAATTGTTTGGCATGCCGTTACTGAGTCTGGCCGCCGTGGATCTTGAGCAGATACCCCGTGCGGCCTTCAGTGACAAGCTGATACGGCAACATCATTGCCTGCCGCTGTTCCAGCGGGGAAAGCGCCTTTTTATTGGGGTAGCAGACCCCACTCTCCCCCAGGTCATTGAAGATGTCCGTTTTGCCAGCGGGCTCTCCGTTGAAAGCATTCTCGTCGAACAAGCCAGTCTTACTGAGGCCATAGACAAACTTCTGGACACTCAGGACCAACAGCTGGAAGCTCTGGATGATGGGGATCTGGAGGGCCTGGATGACCTCGACGTGGAAACGATTGATGCTTCCCACGATGAAGAGCCTGTTGATGTTGACGAGGAAGACGACGCACCTGTCGTTCGTTTCGTCAAAAAGATGCTGCTGACTGCCATAAAGATGGAGGCCTCCGACCTTCATTTCGAGCCCTATGAAAAGCTTTTCAGAGTCCGTTTTCGTCTCGATGGCTTACTGCAGACAGTCGCCAATCCACCTGCCGTTCAGGCACAAAAAATTACCTCGCGTCTGAAAATCATGGCCGCCCTGGACATTTCCGAACGTCGGCGCCCTCAGGACGGTCGCATCAAAATGAAACTCTCCTCGCGTAAGGCTGTTGATTTCAGGGTCAGTACGCTGCCCACGCTCTGGGGAGAAAAAGTTGTCCTGCGTATTCTTGACGCGTCCAATGCCAGACGTGGCATCGATGCCCTGGGGTTTGAGAACGATCAAAAAGCGCTATATCTCCAGGCACTGGCTCAGCCCCAGGGGATGATTCTTGTGACGGGCCCCACCGGATCGGGAAAAACCGTGTCTCTCTACACAGGACTGCACATCCTCAATACACCGGACCGTAACATTTCCACAGCGGAGGATCCGGTTGAAATGAACTTCGAGGGCATCAACCAGGTCAGCATCAACTCCAGACAAGGGCTGGAATTTTCACATGCCCTGCGCGCCTTTCTGCGTCAGGACCCTGACGTCATCATGCTGGGAGAGATCCGTGACCTGGAAACGGCCAACATCGCGATCAAGGCCGCCCAGACCGGCCACCTGGTACTCTCGACCCTGCACACGAACAGCGCCGCAGAAACCCTGAGCCGCCTGCTGAACATGGGCGTGGCTTCTTTCAACCTGGCCTCATCGGTCAGTCTGATCATTGCCCAACGGCTGGCCCGGATGCTATGCCAGCACTGCCGGGAGAAGCGCACGGTGCCTGAAGAGACCCTGCTGGAACAGGGCATGACCCCAGAGCAAGCCGCCACTGCCGAAATCTACAGCCCCCGGCATGAAGGCTGTGACAAGTGCAGCCAAGGGTACAAGGGCCGTATTGGCCTGTATGAGGTCGTCAAAATTACACCCAAGCTGCAGGAACTGGTCATGGAAGCCGGTAACTCCATACAGATTGCACAGATGGCCCGTAAAGAGGGCTTCCCGAGCTTACGTCAGTCTGGCTTGATCAAGGTGCTGGCAGGCCTGACCAGCCTGGAAGAAATTAACCGGGTGACACTGGGATGAAGATCTACCTGGTAGGTGGTGCCGTGCGGGATGAACTTCTTGGTCTGCCAGTCCATGACCGGGACTGGGTCGTCACCGGAGCCACACCCGATGGTATGCATCGGGCCGGCTACAAAGCCGTTGGCCAGGATTTTCCCGTATTCCTTCACCCCCGGACGCGGGAAGAATATGCCCTCGCCCGAACCGAGCGCAAATCCGGCCGTGGCTACAAGGGCTTTGTTTTTCACACCGCGCCCTCCGTGACCCTGGAAGAAGACCTTCAGCGCCGGGATCTGACGATCAATGCCATGGCGCGTGACGACCAGGGCATTCTGATAGATCCCTGTAACGGAAAGAAAGATCTGGAGAGCCGCATTCTTCGTCATGTGTCACCGGCATTCTGCGAAGACCCGGTCCGCATACTAAGACTGGCCCGCTTCGCAGCGCGGCTGGCCCCCTGGGACTTCACCATTGCAGACAGCACCTGCGCCCTGGTGCGCGCCATGGTCGCCTCTGGTGAGGCGGACTGGTTGGTGCCCGAGCGGATCTGGCAGGAAACCCAGGGCGCACTGGCCAGCGCATGTCCGGCTGTCTATTTTCTGGAGCTGGAGAGGCTCGGTGCCCTGTCGGTGATCATGCCGGAGATCAGCGGGCTCTTCAGCCAGCGGAGCAACCTTTCTGCCCGGGCCCTGGAACGCGCCGCGCAGGAAAACACCAGACTTCCTGTCCGGCTGGCTTGTGCATGGGTCACAGCTGACAGCCTCGCCCTCACGTCAGTGCAGACTCTGTGTCAGCGTCTGAAAGTGCCTACAGAGTTCAGCGCAGTCGCCAGCCTGTGCGCCAAGGCCCTCCCCCATTGGATGGCGTCTGACACACCGCCTGCTGATCAACGTTTGCGTCTGCTTCAGATGCTCGATGGATTCCGCCGCCCTCACCGGTTCGAACAAGTCTTGACTGCTTGCTCCCTGTTGCAACAGGAAGCGGGTGTCACTTCTGCTTTATCCCTGACACTGCAACGCGATCTGGAAAGTTGTCAGACAGTCAAGCCGGCCGTCCTGGCACGCCAGGGTATCAAGGGTAAAGCGCTCGGCGAGGCTATACACAAAGCGCGGCTGGAAGCCATGGACGCAGCCTGGAAACAGTAGATAGACGTCAATCAGGCGAAAGGGAGAGTCTCTTTGCTTCCGGCATTTTCGATGCCATGGTACTGAGAGTCGCGACTCGTGTCAGGACGCTCGCAGACGGCCCGGCACGGGCTGTGCCACTCCAGAAGGAAACACAGCCATACAGCCATACAGCCACGGCTTATGCATCCAACGAGCGCCCGGTTCGTCTCTCTGCCGTGTCTGGATACTTGCCCCCCAAGCCACCGGCCCTGTCCTTGACAGAAATAATCCACAGTAGAAAAAAACCTGCACGCCAGCCAAATCTGACTACACTGAGTTCCGTCCACCATCTCAAATGAACAAGAGGCTCCGGAGCAAGGTGCCAAAGGCCTGCTATGCCGTCTGATGCCTACACGCAGCTTGCGTGAAGAAAAAACGCCAGAAGGTCGTGCCCGGTCCGCAACTGAAATCTTGTCAGCAGATCCGGCCACCATTCGACAGTGATGTGTTCGAGTTGGGACAGAAATCAGACTGAATCGAAACAGAACCGGGAATTGACACTCGCTGAGGTCAGACAGGGCTGAAAGCTGACCGGAACTTGGCGGAAAGAGCGCAATATTCTCGCGACTGGATCACTGGATCACTGGATCACTGGATCACTGGATCACTGGATCACTGGATCACTGGATCACTGGATCACTGGATCA
>MPMQ01000132.1 GCA_002238585.1 Kistimonas sp. bin40
TTCAGCGTTCAGTCTTCAGTGAGCGAAAGTTACCGAGCATTTTCTCGCCTGTTGAACGCACCTGTTTCTCTCGCTGTTTTCCTTGTTTCAAGCCACCGCCTTCTCTTGTTCCGATCCTTCTCCCACCGGGGGGCACGCGAAAGCAGTTGCCCAGGTCGCGCCTGGAAAATGTCTCGGAACAGGGTCACATGTGCCCGGAATTCAGTCAGGGATGGGTACACTTTTGTGGTTGACCAGAACACATACATAACCTGGATCAGCCGTACAGCCATATACACGGCAGCGAAGCCGGCAAGCCACGATCAGCGACCTGTTCAGCAAGCCTGCTCCCTGTCCCTCGCGCCAGACATCAGCCCTTCCTGCTGCCCACAGCCCTCCCTTTGCCAGTCCAGACTTTTACCGCCACAGGTTATTCCCGAACGCCTCCCTCACCTTTCAATCTACTGAGTACCTCCAGAGCATTTTGTCTGCTCTCTTCGTCCCGTTGCCTTGCCTGCGACTCTTGAACCTTGTCAGCAAAATGAACAACACGATGGCCTCGGCTATTGGCACATGAACATCGGTCAGAAGTTCCTGTCTTGCCTTGCAGGGGGCATGTTCTGAAGATTGATTTAACGAACAGGCTTCCCGACCCCGTGCAGCCTGCACTTCCTGCACTTGCAGGTGCACAACGCCTTGAGTGTGCTGTCTGGAGACACAACAGCTTTTCCCGTGCGAAGCATTTCCTGACAGGCATCCGGACATCAGAGACGGGGAGAAGAGAAAACAATGGAACCCAATGTGCCGCGACCTGCTGCCAGCAATAGCCGTCAAACGCCCTTGATGCCTGCTGACCAATCGCAGGCCCTGCCAACAGCGAGCCCTGTCCTGCCGACTTCAAGTCGGCTCGTGATCGCGACGCAAGCCACAACCGGGATGGTTGTTCGTCAAGTCCATCAGGTGCAGGAACACCACCCGCGCGCGCAACAACCGCAGCCTTTGCCCGAGAGGCCAGTGACAGGCGCCTCTGAGCAACAAGAACACCGCCCGGACAGCGGTGACCACCGCTCTGCGGACATAACACCGCCCGGGGGGAAAGACTGGGCGCGCCTGCCCGAAGCCGTCATCGTCCAGATGGCATGCTGGTTATCATTCGGCGATCAGAGTCAGTGCATGCGGGTATGCCGCCACTGGCATCAGTCTTTTCCCCTGGACAGAGAGCGACAGAGCTTGTGGCTCCGCAACACAAGCCCGACACAGAGAAGGCTGGCGTATGCCCTGGTGGCGGGAAGCGAAAGCCGCGCATACCCCTTCCTGAGGTCCTGCACTGTCGAAGCCCTGCATCGGGTGCAACGCCAACAGGGCTCTTTCTGGCTACCGGGCACTTTGCTTCATGAAATGCATAAGCAGATCACCCTCGCCAGGGTGCTGACACTTTCTTCGGCAGGAAACACGCTTATCGAAGGCAGCTGCCAGACTGTTTTCAGCCCTTGCGGTCGTTGGCTGGCAGTCGTGGACCGGTATGACATTTTCCCGCCCCGTCTTCTGTCCTGCAACCCGATGGGACGCTGGAATATTGAATACGAGATGCTGATCCCTCCCTCCTGCACGCTGTTCGACACCCGTCAGCAAGGGTGTTTTTTCAACGGCTTCAAAAGCGGGTGGGTCACTGTCTGGGAACCTGACAAGGAGGATCTTGGGCACCTGTGCGTCTCGGTGGTGGGCGGTGTGCCAAACACCCGGATCCTGATGCTGTTCCTGACAGTGGGGGGGCACTATCTGATTGGCCTGTCCCGAAGGGAACTCACCGACCAGGAAAAGCAAAAAGGCATGAGTGAATCGGACTGTATCATGGTGCTCAAACGCGCGAACTCTCAGCAGGCGCAACAGCCCTGGACACCCTCTGCCGGGTTCGAGTATATCCACAGCCAGCACAGCCTGGTAGATATGGCTGTTTCACCCTCCCGTTACCAAATGGCTTTATGTATTCATGCCACAAACGAGGACTATGACGCTCTGGGGACCTGGAATCTCGTGTCAGATACGCAAGGCAACAGCTCCTGGCACTGCACCCATGGTGTGGCTCTTGCCAGCAAGGTCCTGCGGATACTCTACAGCCCTGACGGCAACTGGCTGCTGGTGCTGTTGGCGGGGGGGGCAGCTGATATCTGGAGTCTGGACCTGAAAGCGAATGTCCTGCACAAGAAACAGACAGTAGAGTGTCACGTTCATGAAGGAGAGAGGTTGACACAGCTCCCCCTGACGGTGCTCTCACGCAAGGAAGTGTACGGCAAATGGCAGCCGTTCAGCGGTGACAGCTGCCTGCTGGCACTGCCTGTCTCCGCCCGGGCTGTGCAACTGTGGCATTGCAAGGAAGGGCGGTGGACAGCTGCGGAGCGGCTTGAAGTTCCTCTGTCGCAGCCGGGAATCCTGAGGCAGGCGAGCGCCCCTGACGAACCCCATTACACGCTCGTGTCCGACAACGGGCAGCTTCTGGTTCTGGCTACCTTGTACGGCCTGAACATCTGGCACTGGCAAGAGCACAGCGGCTGGCAGAACCAGCTGGCCTATGAAGATGAAGCAGCACTTCGGGATCAGAAAGGTCTGGCCAACAGAGATGCCCTGCTGTTGGGCGCATGCAGCACCCATTGTCTGACCGTCACGGGAATCTGTGGTGAGCTGGCACTGTACGGCCCCGACAATCAAGGTGGGTTTCTGCGCAAGGCCTACATGCCAGTGGGACTGCCCGTACGGCGACTGGAAAGCAGTCCCGACGGTCTTTCTATCGTTGCACAGACGCCATCAGGGTTGATAACACTCTGGCAGTTGACGGTGCCATCCCCGGACAAAACGGCGAGCACAGCTGGCCCGCTTGGTGCCATGAAACCTTTTCCTCCTGTACGGTTCCGATCTGCCCACCTCTGATGTAGAAGGCACGTTGACAGACCTCAAGAGCTCCCTGTGCTGCTGTTGGCACCGATCTCCCTGGCTATGGGGCAGGCCACTGGCCCGGCTGAGACGGGAGCAGATCAACAGGCGGCAATCGATCCCGGCAGGGCACAGATACTGCCACCGCAGGTTCAGCTGGCAACAATCAGGATTAACAGGAAGCAGTCGGTCACGCAAGCTGGTGATCGACCCGCCGTTCAGCTGGCAAGCAACAGTCTGCGCCAGCCCGAACTCTGTGAACCATGGTCCCCGGTGCTGGTCCAACGACTAAAGAGATCGTTTTGAAGTCTTTGCTCTTTCACCACTTACAGGGAGTTTTTGCATGAGTCCTCTATCATCCTCTCGCCGGGACGCGCCTCCAATAGTCTTTTGTCCAACATCAGGTTCGGTCGACAAGTCCGCCTGTGCCCCGGCCGGCAAAAAAATACACCCAACAACCCTTCTGGCCTCCCGCTCTGTCTACCGCCGGGCTGATGCCTGTCCCGCGCTGCCACCGGTGGCGTCCGCCGGGCGGCAGCAGACTATCTGTCAATTCGCCACTGATATTTTGGCGACAGATCTTGTT
>MPMQ01000018.1 GCA_002238585.1 Kistimonas sp. bin40
GTTCTTGCTGTTCCGCCACAGCCAGAAGGGCTTCTTCCACCGGCATGGCAGCTTGTATCAGCGTTGCCAGCTGCCGGGTCACCATAGCGAGCTGCGTTGCCGACAACCCCCGCCCGGCACCCGATTCCGCCTCAAGGGAATTCCCCCGCTTCTCCCTGGCCCCGGACACATCGCTCACGTCCAGCGGCGTCCAGCCTCTGTCGCGCAAAATCTGGCGAACCTGGCGTGCGCTGTCGGCCTCTTCCGTACCTTTCTGCTGACTGCCGGCGGCATCCAGCGCCGTATATTCAAAGGCTGCCATAACTCAAGTGTCCCGGGTCACGCGCAAAACCTCTTCCAGGGTGGTGACACCCGCCAGTACCTTGTTCATGCCGTCTGCACGAATCCCCGGTGTGTGTCGACGCATACAGACCTCGAGATCCATCTCGCTCGCATTGGAGTGCATCATCCGGCGCATGTCCTCATCAATAATGCCCACCTCGTAAATTCCAGTACGCCCTTTATAACCACTGAAACGGCACTCCTTGCAGCCTTTGGCACGGTACATAGTCAGATCATCAGAGGCGCTCGCTCCCAGCCGGGCGTACTCGGCTTCATCCGGTACGCCAGGCTCACGACAATGCTGACACAGCAAGCGCACCAACCGCTGGGCCACAACACCAACCAGACTGGATGACAGCAAAAAAGGCTCTATGCCCATGTCCTGCAACCGGGTAATGGCTCCCACAGCAGTATTGGTGTGCAGGGTAGAAAGCACCAGGTGGCCCGTCAGGGAAGCCTGGACTGCAATTTCCGCCGTTTCCTTGTCCCGGATCTCACCCACCATCACAACATCCGGATCCTGGCGAAGAATGGCACGCAAGCCTCTGGCAAAAGTCATATCTATCCGGGTGTTGACCTGTGTCTGCCCTATACCCTCCAAGTTGTACTCCACCGGGTCTTCCACGGTCAATATGTTGCGGGAGCCATCATTCAATGCGGCCAGTCCCGCGTAGAGTGTGGTCGTCTTTCCGGACCCCGTCGGCCCTGTCACCAGGATAATCCCGTGAGGCTGGGCCAGCAATTGACGAATGCGACTGCGGTGCTGGTCTGGCATGCCCAGATGATCCAGGTGCAAACGGCCCGCTGCCTTGTCCAGAAGACGCATCACCACCCGCTCACCGTTACTGGACGGCAAAGTGGAAACCCGAACATCCACATCCCGGCCCGCTACCAGCAAAGACATGCGACCATCCTGGGGAATACGTTTCTCTGCAATATCCAGACGCGCCATCACCTTGATTCGCGACACCAGAAGGGCCGCAAGGCTGCGCTTGAGAACCAGAACCTCCCGGAGCACACCGTCCACCCGGAAGCGGGCCACCAGCCGGCTGTCAAAAGTTTCAACATGCACATCCGAAGCTCCCTCACGAATAGCCTCGGTCAGCAGAGCGTTGATCAGACGAATGACCGGCGCATTGTCAGATTGCTCCAGCAAATCTTCCGTTTCCGGCACCGCATCGGCCAGACTGGACAGGTCAGGGTCATCACCAATGCCTGCCACAGAACGCAGCGCATCGCCACTGTTCTGGTGATAACAACGCGCCATCAGCTCAGCAAAGGCGTGGCTGTCCAGGTCCCTGTAGACCAGAGTCCGCCCGGCAAAACGACGCACTTCCGACAGAATGTCCAGTCGGGGCTGTCCGTGCACAGACAGCACCGACACCCCCTCCTCTTCAGACAGAACCACCCGGTGACGCTTGGCAAAGGAGAACGGCAGTATGCGTTGTCGCTCAGTCCATCCTGCCGTTACAGAGGGAATCTCACTCACATCCAGGCTCCTGATTCCACTGACCGGACACTCGCCAACTCTTCAAGCAACACCCACCCGCAGCAGATGGGCTGCCAGGACACCTGGCCTGTCGCCTCTCCTGTTTTGTTTCCTGTTTCGTCGCGCCTGTCACAGCAAACCACGCTGAAGGAAACACTCAAAGAAGCAAACGGGGCTATTGAAGAAGCGAGTGCGCCGCTGTCATGGTTTGACGGATTTCAACGGCTGCTATTATCTACAAATATCAGGTATTGAACGAAACAAGAAGCCCCGCTGAAAAACGTGATGACCTATTTTCCTGTGAACGGGATGAACACTGTGCTGCTGGATACTATTCCCAAATGGCTCGTAGAGAAAGCTCATCAACTGACCATCGCCGCCTTGTGCGCGGCAATGGCCTGGTCCTGGACTTCGCATGGCATCCATCTTCATCGGGAGATCAACATACAGCCATTGGAAAAATCCCACAACAACACCTCCAAACCCAGGGCACACATCAGTGATCCTGGCGCTCCTCTTCTGTTCGGGCAAGCCGAAAGGTCTGGCTCCCAGCTGCAAGCGCGCAACATTCCTGCCACCACACTCAATCTGAAGCTACGCGGGGTATTGGCAGGCGACCCATTCTCCAGTGCCATCATCGAGAACCAGAATGGCCAAAGCCATCTGTACAACGTAGGAGACAGGCTGGCTCAGGACATTATCCTTCTCAGCGTCCACAAGGATTCCGTTGTCATCAACCATAAGGGGCGGCTGCAGCGCATTCTGTTTCCTGAGTTGACAGACAAGGCACCCACGCAGCAGAACGCATCGTCCCGGAGCACACTCGCTTTGCCAGCTGGACCACTGAGCCAGAGTCCGCCAGCTTCACACTCCCCGCTGGCACAACACGCACCCAAAGACTCATCGGCTTCAGATGCCGACCCGGCTTTTGACCTTCCATGACTGGGAAACAACGATGGCAAACAGGTTTTATCAGAAAGCTGTCCGGAGATGGATCCCGCAGTGGGAAGAAGTCCGGCTTCAGGCAGTTTATACGCTGATTTGAGGCGTACGGTGACTCTGTTGAACACAAATAAAAAGCAATCTGCCGCACCTTTCTTGTGCGCAACAGGAACCTGTTCCCGGACAACCACTGCGGTGCCGGGATCTTCACTCCAGGAATACAAAAACGTACGGGTTGGTCTTCAAATGAAACTACGCTCCTTTGCAGCACCCTTTTCCCAGTACCCGGGAATACCCATGAAAGCACTGGCCCTGGCCATCAGCTGTCTCTGTCTGCCAGGCGGCCCTGCTTTTGCAGAACCCCGGGAAACCCCCCCGGCTGCCGATACAGCAGCCGGGATCGGTGACGCACAAAAGCGCTGGACACTGAACCAGCAGAACGCTGACCTGAGAGAATTCATTGCCCAGATTGCGGCCATCACCGGAGAGAGCTTCGTGATCGACCCGCGTATCAAAACAGGTAACACCGTCAGCGTGATTACGTCACAGGCCATGACAAAATCACAGATATACGACATATTTCTTGAAGTGCTGAATGCCAGCGGATACACCGTCGTCACGAAGGGCAAAGTACGCAGCATTACGCCGAATACCACCGCCCGGACTCTTGGCTCCACCTTCGAAGAGCAGGACGAACCGACAAGAGCCAGCATCGTTACCCGGGTTATAGGGCTGCACAGTGTGTCCGCCATCGAAGTGATCCCCATTATCCGCCCTCTGATTGCCCAATTTGGCCACGCGGCCTCGTCTGCTTCCGGCAACGCCGTGGTCATCAGCGACCAGCTGGACAATGTAGAGCGGATCACAACTTTGGTGCGGGAGCTCGACGAGGCCAGTGACAACGACTACGAGGTTCTGTCTCTGGAGCACGCCTGGGTAGGAGACATCGCCCGCATTATCCAGGACACACTGGCCAGCAACAAGGGCCACCTGCCGTCAGGCTTGCAGGTGATTGCCGATGAACGAAGTAACCGCCTGGTGATAAAGGGCAACGTCAGCAAACGGGCCCGCGTTCGCAAGCTGGTACAGACTCTGGATAAAGCTGGCGCACGAACCTCGTCAACCCGTGTTATTTTTCTGCGCCATGCCACCGCCAAAAATCTCGCTGAAACACTGAGCGAAGTGTCTGGCAGCCTTCCTGGCAAAGGCAAAGACTCAGGCTCCATCACCAATCCTCTGGCGCCCTCCCAGGGCCACAATCGTTTTCGTTCCGGCGGCACTGGAAAAGAGGGGCTGGGAGTCGTCATCCGGGCAGACGAGGCCACCAATGCTCTTGTTGTGATTGCAGATCCTGACAGGCTGCGCGAACTGGAGCACCTGATACGCCAGCTTGATATCCGCAGATCCCAGGTGCTGATAGAGGCTGCGATCGTGGAAGTATCAGGCGGTCTGGACGACTCTCTCGGCTTACAATGGGGTTACAGCGGCAAGCATGCCCAACAGCTTCAGGGCAATAATGCCACACCACTGGGCACTCTTCCCTCCGTTGTGGGAGCAGCTATTGGCACCAACAACCTGGAACTGGGCTCACTGCTGTTGCGTAACAACAATTTCGGCGTGCTGGTCAATGCGCTCAGCACAAAGAACAACGTCAACCTGATGTCAACGCCGAGCCTGCTGGTTCTGGATAACGAGTCAGCGGAGTTTGTCGTCGGCCAGGAAGTACCTTTCACGACAGGCACTTTTCAACAAAACAACAGCAATCCCAATAACCCCTTCAACACTGTCGAGCGCAAACCGGTCGGACTCTCATTAAAAGTCACTCCTCATATAGGGGACGGACAAACGCTGCGCCTTGAGATTGAGCAGGAGCTTTCCAGCCTGACGCCCCAGATCGCCAGACAAGGCGGCGACCCCATTACGACTCAAAGAAAAATAAAGACGGTAGTCGCCGTTGACAACGAAAAGACCGTGGTCCTGGGCGGCATTCTGCGCGACGTTGTCAGAAGAAGCGTCGCCAAGACACCATTTCTGGGCGACATACCGGTCATTGGACGCTTTTTTACTCACACCTCTGACCGTACGGAGAAACAAAATCTGATGCTGTTTATAAAACCCAGCATCGTCCGTACGCCCGACGATGTAGATCTTCTGACAAGCAACAAGTACTCCAAACTGAAACTGATTCACAAAGGGGAGTATCAAAGGGACATCCAGAAATCACTGCCCCGTAGCGCCGATGCTATCTTTGATAGCTCCCCGGACAACGGTAACAAAGTCAATACAAAAAACTCCAGGACAACCCCCTGAAACTTTGCCATTCTGACCTCTCGAAGTGCCTGGTGCACGCGCTGCGACAGACAGCACCTGCACCAGGCAAGCGAGCTGGGCTGCACCGGAGCCCGCCCTGAGCCTGCGTTGCCCTGAGCCTGCGTTGCCCTGAGCCTGCGTTGCCCTGAGCCTGCGTTGCCCTGAGCCTGCGTTGGATAGTGGCAGCCAAGCCATTGAGCAAGAGCCAACAAAAGACACCAATGAGAAGCTCATCTGGTGGGGCAGTGCGGTGGGTCGGTCGTAACGTACTGCATTGAACGCCGTCAGCAAAAAAACACCAGCCAATAGGTGGAGACACACGAAGACGACAAAGGCATAGCAGTGCCTGGGTACTGGGGTACCAGACTCCTGAAGTCCTCGCTGCGTCAATGCAGCCCCCACGCAGAGTCAGCACACGCAGAATCAGGAAAGTCAGCGGAAAGACCAGGTAACAAACCGGCCACACAGGCTGGAACAGGGAGAGGGCAGGAACGCCCGAAGGTGTTTTCGCTGGACACCTTTCCGCCAACACAGCAAGGGAGGCCGTAGAAAACAACACGGGTAGCCCGGCTGTTTTTTCCAGCGCCTTTCTGCTGATCTTTGTGACACAACCGTTGTAAGATCCCGCTATGCCATACTTTGCATCCTCTTTCTGGCTGGCAGCCGCGCTGTCCGGCGCAGGCTTTCCGGAAGTCGGAGCAGACTCTTTAGATGCTCACTCAGATCTTCTCAATAATCCCGTCAGCTGTTGTCAGGCACAAGCAACTCAGGCTCAAACAGATGGAACCAGGCAAAAAACCTTGCATCCACCCTCCCCCCCTGTACTGCTGTTGGTCGGCACAGAACCTGAGCTTGAACCAGAGAACCCTGAAAGGGAAACCGACGAAGAGGGAGAAGGCGGTAAAAGAGCAGAGGAACAGAGCTCGGCCTCGTATTCGCAGGAAGCCATAATGCAACGGATGTGGGTGGCCAGCTCCCACTGCTACGCATGGCTTGTCGACAACAAGGATAAACTGCGAAACGCCCTGCTGACATTCTGGCACGGACAGGAAACATTACAGCACGGCACACAGGTCGCACAGGCGATACAAAGTGGACACTGGGCAGGCGCCTCTCTGGAATTGGCTTCCCTCGTCTTTCACTTTGTGGAAATCCTTGAGCACAGCGAATACCACAGCGAACAGGGAATCCCGGAATTCATATTGCTTTCACGCCCTGCAGAGTGGTTCAATGATGCCGCCCTCCCGTCTTCCGTGCGAGCGGGATTAACGGGGGCCGCACTGGTGCTGGCACTGACGGAGCACGATCACGCTCATGAACATCCAGGTAGCTGGCTTGCACAGGCATTCAATCACCTGCATGCTGGCGTGCACTTGTATGAACTCTGGCAGACAATTTTCCATCCGGAGCACCATTCCCCCCCTCTTCAAGGGGCACAAGAAACCAGAACCGCAGCACTCGCCCGTCTCGCTCTTCACCGCAAGGCCTGGCTGTGTCAAAATCCCCCCCCCTTGGCTGGAAAATCATCTATTATGTCGCCCCCCATACTGTTCAGCGCCCTGGAAAACTGCCCCGCCTGTGACAGGAAAGCTTTCCAGGGCTCCAATCAAAAGCAAACACACGAACAATAACAGGCAGTGGAGAAGCTGCCGCCAGGAGTTTCTCCTCAAAAATCGCGATGAAAGACCAGCTGACAAAGCAACCCGAAATCCTGCGGATCAGATGAAAATGTCGACTGCGGCCCAAACACTGGCCCAAACACTGGACTTAAGGCTCGCCCGCCACACTGGCGCAGGAGAGTTGCGTATTGATAGCTGCCGGCACTCCTGTGCTCCGGATACTGTCAGCGCGTGTGAGTCAACTGATGAGCATACCATTTTAAACGAGGCACCTTTTTGAACGAGGCACCTTCCAGTTTACTACTGGGCGTACTGATTTTTCTGCTGTTTCTTTCCGCCTTCTTTTCCGGCTCCGAGACCGGAATGATGTCGCTGAACCCCTACCGTTTGCGCCACATGGCGCGCAAGGGGCACAAGGGAGCGCTGCGCACCCGGAAGCTTCTGGAGCGCCCGGACCGCCTGATTGGCGTCATCCTGATCGGCAACAACTTTGTCAACAATCTGTCTGCTGCCATTACAACGCTGCTGGCAATCCGCCTGTGGGGCGACGGCCATATAGCCCTGGCCAGTTTCCTGCTGACACTGGTGGTGTTGATATTCAGTGAAGTCATGCCCAAGACACTGGCCGCCCAGCATCCGGAGTCCCTGGCGTTTCCTGCTTCCCTGATCCTCAAGCCATTGCTATGGCTACTCTACCCACTGGTAGTCACGGCCAACAGCCTGTCGAACGGACTATTGCGGTTGCTGAGGATGCAACCACAGGCCCGCAGCAATGACCAGCTCAGTCGGGAAGAACTGCGCACGCTGGTGCGCGAGGCTGGCAACCTTATACCCAACAGCCACAAAGGTATGCTGGTCAATATTCTTGATCTGGAAAAGGTGACCGTGGACGACATCATGGTGCCTCGACACGAGATCATCGGAATAGACACGGAGGAAGGCACCGGCACTATTCGTCACCAGCTCGGTCAGATACAGCACACGAGGGTTCCGATCTACCGCAAGGATATCAACAACATTCTGGGGTTGCTGCACACGCGTGACCTGACGCGATTACTGCTGGATGACAGAAACCCGGATACGGAAAAACTGGTGGAAGAGGCGGCCGAGCCTTACTTTGTTCCGGAAGGCACGGCCCTGCATACGCAAATGATCAACTTCCAAAGGCAGAAATTGCGTTCTGCTTTTGTTGTCAATGAGTACGGAGAAGTCCAGGGGCTGGTCACCCTGGAAGACATACTGGAAGAAATTGTCGGGGATTTCACAACAGACATGGATGACAGTACACACAGTATCCAGCCACAGTCGGACGGCAGTGTTATTATAGAGGGTGCCACCAGCCTCCGGGAGATCAACCGACACTTGGGGTGGAAACTCCCAGCCGAAGGCCCCCGCACCCTCAGTGGCCTGATAACAGAGCTCCTGGAAGATATACCCGGCCCCGGCCTGTGCCTCAGCACAGGCTGTTATCGCATGGAAGTTCTCCAGGTTCACAACAACCGTGCACAGGCTGTCAAAGTCTGGACAATCTGAGTGATTCAGTCGCAGCGGAGGACCTCAGTTTCGAACAAAGGCCCCCAGACAGGACAACAACCTGCTGTGATGTTTAAAAATACAACCGGAGCCACCATTTTCTGCCGCAAGCCGGGGCCACATACATGCCGCCCTTTTTTTGTAGCACCAATCTGCAACCTCCCCATGAAAGCCGGAGGAAACACTGCAGCAACATCTGCCCTGGAGCAAGTACAGTCTACATGAACGAAAAGCACGACCGAGCACAAAACTCAAAAAAAAACCGGCAGAGCGCACCAGACTCCGAGAGCACGACACTGGCCCTGCCCGACAGCCACCTTCCAGACAAGCTGTACCTGATTCCCACCACCAACCGGCCTTTTTTTCCAGCCCAGGTACAACCGCTGGTCTTCAGCTCCAGCCCATGGGAAGACACACTCAGACGCGTCACCCAAACGGAAGAAAAAACCGTAGGACTCTGCTTCATCGCTGACAAGGGCGGCGATACAGCCACATCCAGCGACTTCCCGCAGACAGGCTGTGCTGTCAAGGTACACAACATTGTGGAAGTTGATGACCAGATACAGTTTATTGCACTGGGGCTGCAACGCTTCCAGATCGTCAACTGGCTCCGCCGCCGCCCCCCCTTCCTGGCTCAGGTCAGCTACCCCGAGGAGGATCCGGACCAGAACACTGAGACTGTCAAAGCCTACGCCATGGCTTTAATCAATGCTATCAAAGAGCTGCTTCCTCTTAACCCGCTCTACACGGAAGAGCTCAAGAATTATCTGAACCGCTTCAGCCCCCGGGAACCCTCACACCTGGCGGACTTTGCGGCAGCTATCACGTCAGCCCAGGGCCCGGATTTACAGGATGTTCTGGACACCTTGTCAATACAGCGCAGAATGGAAAAGGTACTGGTACTTGTTCGCAAAGAACAGGAAGTTGCCAAGCTGCAGAGCAAAATCAGCGAAGAAGTCAATCTCAAGATCAGCAAGCATCAGAGGGAATTTTTCCTGCGCGAGCAAATCAAGGTAATACAAAAAGAGCTGGGCATTGCCAAGGACGACAAAACCGCTGAACTTGAGACCTTTCGTGACCGTCTGAAGAAGCTCGACGTGCCGAAGGCCGCGCGTAAAAAAATTGATGAGGACATGAACAAGCTGACCATCCTGGAGACGGGCTCGCCGGAGTTCAGTGTCACTCGCAATTACCTCGACTGGGCGACGTCGGTTCCCTGGGGATGCTACTCAGATGACAATCTGGACTTGCAAAAGGCACGCCAGGTTCTGGACAAGGCGCATGCGGGACTGGACGACGTCAAGGATCGAATTATCGAATTCCTCGCAGTGGGTGCCTACAAGGAAGAAGTGGCCGGTTCTATCCTCCTGCTTGTAGGTCCTCCCGGTGTAGGAAAAACGTCGATCGGACAATCCGTTGCCACGGCGCTGAATCGCAAGTTTTACCGTTTCAGCCTGGGAGGCATGCGCGACGAGGCAGAGATAAAGGGGCATCGCCGCACCTATATAGGAGCCATGCCTGGCAAGCTGGTACAGGCACTCAAAGAAGTCGAAGTTCTCAACCCGGTCATCATGCTGGACGAAATTGACAAGATGGGCAATTCCTTTCGAGGAGACCCGGCTTCGGCCCTTCTCGAGGTTCTGGACTCTGCCCAGAACAGCGCTTTCCTTGACCACTACCTTGACATGAGAGTGGACCTGTCCAAAGTCCTTTTTATCTGCACGGCCAATCAGCTGGATACCATTCCCGCCCCCTTGCTTGATCGCATGGAGACGCTCCGTCTTTCCGGCTACATCACCAGAGAAAAAATGGCTATAGCCAAAAAGCACCTGTGGCCCAGACTGTTGCAAGAGGCCGGTCTGGCCCGTTCCCAGATCAAGATAAGCGATGCGGGACTCCGGAGCCTGATTGAAAACTACGCCAGAGAGTCGGGCGTCCGCCAACTGGAAAAGCAACTGGCGCGCCTGATCCGCAAGACAGTACTCAAGATTCTTGAAGACCGGGATATCAAGATATCGATTGGCGTGGGGGATCTGGAAACCTGGTTGGGAAAACCCCTGTTCAACCAGGAAAAAGTGCTACAAGGTGTTGGCATAGTGACCGGACTGGCATGGACAGCCATGGGGGGTGCCACCCTGCCGGTGGAAGCCAGTTGCGTCCACACTCAGCGAGCCGGCTTCAGACTGACAGGCAAGCTGGGAGACGTGATGAAGGAGTCAGCCCAGATTTCACTCAGCTATATCACGACGCATTTGCACAGGTTCGGTGGATCCCGCGACTTCTTTGACAAGGCCTTTATACACCTGCACGTACCCGAGGGTGCCACCCCCAAGGACGGGCCCAGTGCTGGTGTGACCATGGCCAGCGCACTCTTGAGTCTCGCCAGAAATCGCCGGCCCCAGTCGCTGGCAATGACAGGCGAGCTGACGCTGACTGGTCATGTTTTGCCCGTCGGTGGCATTCGGGAAAAAGTTGTGGCGGCCCGGCGCAGTAAAATCACTACTCTGTTGTTGCCACACGCCAACAGACGTGATTTTGAAGAACTGCCGGACTATATCCGTGAAGGCATAACGGTCCACTTCGCCCGAACTTTTTCTGATGTGGCGAAACACCTGTTTCCGTAAAAGCGGCACTGGATCCGATATCTCCCGGCTCTGCTGTGGTGCGGCTTCGTATGCACCAGCAGGGCACGAATGGGATCCCACAGGCATCAGCCGATTGTTGGTCTACCGGATACCTTCGCGCGAAAGGCTTTCCTGTGCCCATAAATGGTTGGCGCCAACCCGCCCAAGCCGTATGGCTGTGACTTGCGACCGCTTTTGTTCTCTGCGAAAACTCCCCCGCCCCGGCGGGTGGAGCTGACATGGTGCGCGGCAAGCCCCGTCCTTCAGGGCGGGGAGGATGTCAAACTTCAAGCGGGCTCTGGTTTCAGGAAGGGACCGTCATTTCTGGCGCTTGAAGGGGACAACAAGGGAGGAAGTCAAAGCTGGTGGTTGAGAGCCTGCCCAGAGTCCCTTGATGATGCGATCAACCATCAGACTGGACTCTATCTCTCGCTCTCGTCCGTAATCCTGAAACGGCTACCCGGGTTATGACAGCCGGATTGCGGCTGCGTCCAGATCACGACACCTCATAGAGCCTCCTTGATGCTCCCGCTCCATAGAGGATTGCATAACTGATCGCTCATCCAGGGCGACCAAGGGTTTGAGCACCTTTCCTGGACAGGTCTCCCCGAACGATCAGTCAGCAGAAACCAGGCATGCAGCGACGACAGATTTCATGATTCGCGCTCCACAGCCGACAAGATAACCCACACAGGCTATTGCTCCCGAATCCGTCTAGCCCCTAGAATAAAAGAACACCCCCGTGCACCTCCGGCAGGAAGCCACTCGTATGTCGCACATGGACGCAAAACAACCTTCATCACTCCGCCCCCACCCCTCATCGAAGATGGGCCCATCCCTCGAGACCCCCATGCCTCGGCACGGGCGCTCAGACCGGGGCCATGACGTATCTGTAACAGACGCCACCTGCCCCCAACTGACAGATTCGCAGCGCGATTTTCCCGATGCCATGGCATCCACACCGTCATGCACTCAATCTTCAGACCTGTCAATCGCCGCACGTCATGTTACCCAGCCCGCCCAAAAACAAGGCTGGCGGCAGACAATCAACCCTCTTGGCTGGTGGACTCGCACCAGTACAGAAAAACCGCAACCCCAGGTGCGCAAAGCCGGTTTGTTCGCACGCTTAAAAAACCAGTACCTCAGTGCCTGGAGTGACCCCCCACTTTTCAAATATCTAAACACCTATATCGCCCCCTGGCTGGAAGGGCTGACAGCGCATGACCTCATCAATGCCCTGAAGGCTGCATCCTCTATCTACAATCAAAAAGCCGACGATCAGGAGGCAGAACCGCAACTGATCCGCCTCAACCGCCTGCACTTTCCCAATACGTCCATCTGGCTTGAGGATGTCAGCTTTGAGCTGAAGGATGTCAGTCTGGACAAGGCAGAACCGGACGGTGAAGGCACCTGCGTTACCCTGCGCGGCAATGCCGCAGGCACCTTGCTGCGGGATGAGAACTCTCCGCTCGAACCGCAGCCTGTCGAGATTTCCGGCATGGAGCTGCAGCTGTTCTTTGAGGAGGAACACCTGGTCCGCAATCTGCTTGAGAAAGGCGCTCTCTCCTCCACCCTTCTGGGATTGGGAAGGAGTCTGCTGCACCCGGGCAAAATGGTGAAACCGTATAAAATCCGGACCCACATCACCTCAGCCCAGGCGGGTCACACCTCCGACAGCGAGGGGCCAGCCCAGGTCTGCATCAAACTTCGCAACACCTCCCTGGATCTGGACCTGGGCCCAAGTCCCCAGCTTGATGTGCAAGAAGACAACTTTGCCACCAGACTCCAGGTGCGCGGACTTGATATGCAAGCAGAAGGCAGTCACCTGCAAGCGCTTGTGCCAGAGTCCTTGCGCCCACAGCTGGCAAGATTGTTCCCTCAATTGAGTCACAACAAAAGCACTCTGGAGATCAAGGCGCCCAGGGTGGACCTGACGAAAAACGCTGAAGAGCTGAAATTGGAAGTCCCCAGGCTGGAGATCAACAGTTCAGGTGATATAGAACTGACTGACGGAGACATTATCGACCTGACCTTGACGAAGCGAGTCCAGAAGGACAGCTCAGCGCCCGGCGAGACAGTGCCAGGTGCGCAGGTTCCGGCGCCGGAGCTGAGTGTAGGCTTCGGCGGATTTATAGGAATGTTGAAAGTGCCCCGGGCCAGCCTGAACCAACCCTTTCATCTCGAAGGCGCTGTACACCTGAAAGAAGCGGACCTGCAGCTCTCCCGCAAGCAGGGTTCCAGATCCGATGCAGACCGCACCCGGGTAAACTGCACACTGGAACAGGTAACTACTGACATCAAGGGAGATGTAGAGCTGACCGGCGCGGCTCAGAAAATTTCCGTCCTGTGGGATTCTGAAAGCCAGGAAGGACACACACATGTAGAACAGATAAACCTGGAGAACTTTGCCCTGGCGCACCAGGACGGTGCAAAGCCGGATGGGGCAACTGCCCTGGCAGGCAAGGGCACCATCGAGGACGTCACGCTCACCCGGAAGTCAGGCAAGAACGTGACGCACACACAGCTGAATCTGGGCCGGATCAGAGCACAGGATGTAGAGGGCCGCATTAACACCGGACTGCTTGACCTGCAACAGGCACAAATCATACACATACACGCTTCCCAACCAGCGGTCGCAGAATCCGCAGCTTCGCCCCCTCCCTTGCCCTACCCTGAAGAGACCATCTCAGGCCGCATAAGGCAGGCTACCACCCAGGGGGTACAGATTCCGCTACAGGAAGGCACTCACTTCCAGGTAGCAGAGGGCCGTCTTGAAGACATCGCGCTGCACTGCAAAATAGGCTCTGCCCCCCGCACCAGGACTGAGCAGGCTGACTTTGAGCGCCAGCTTTCCACGGCACCCAAGCCCTGGCAAAAGCCAGAGGACCGGGTGGTATGTACAGACCTGAAGGTGAACGCCAGCAAACTGGTCGCTGATGCCAAAGCCCTGTCCAAAACAGGACCCGAGGCGACGGGAGAAAGGCCGATAGCTGGTGGAAAGCTGGTGTGCAGTGCGCCCTCTGTGGCAATACACCATGACGCAGACCATGGCTGGGAATACCTGCACCTGAACAGCGACAACGCGCAGCTTGCTCTCACACACCAGGAAAGCCCGGGACACATCAAGACCCAAGGCCTGAACGCACAGATACAGCGAGGAACAGACCAGCATCCCGACCAGGTCACCGGTGCTATTGCCATGAACACCCTGGAGGCCACAGCCGTCCAGCTGCCCGCGGCCCTGTTGCCCGAGGGGATCGAGATGACCCTGAACAGCACTTTGCACGAGCCGCAGCTAGAGGCTCAACTTCCCATACCCCGGCCTGCCACTGACGCAGGCACGGCGAATCAGAGCACCGGACCGGACCTGCGCGTCAAGGTAAAGGACAGCAGAACCGAAGCACAGCTGCAGATAGCGGCACAAACCCTCCCAACTTTACCAACGGCAGTTGCCGTTGATGCTCAAATGCCCGCCTGGCAAAAGGTGCTCCTTACACCACTGTTGCGGCAAGCCGCACCTGCTACACAGAACCTCAATGAAACAGGCAAGGCAGAGCCATTGCAACAACACCTGGTTCTCAATACAGAAGAGGTGGTTCTGGGCACACGAGCCTGCGCAAACAACGAGCGCACCAGCGATTTGAGCGCCCATCAGGCGGAGCTGGCCATGACCTCGGGAGCCTTGACCGGCAACGCCGCGCTCAGTGACTTGCGGATAAGAAACACCCGGACAGACACAGGTACTGTCACTGACCTGGCTCTGGACAGCGCCACTGTGAACAAAGCGCACACCAACCCGACCTCCCACCTGCCCCTTCAAGTGGCATTGCAAAGCCCGGCAGTGATCCATGGTCTCGAGGCGCATGCGGACACCAGAACCCAGCGTAGACACATAGGTATCGTTGACGCGGCTCTGGACTGCAATTTCGGCATCAACCCCGCCTCCCGGACAGGCCCGGAGACGTCGGATGCCACACCGGCCCTCGCTCATGTACAAGCCCAGATAAATAATGCTCACCTCAACCAGGATGGAGAAGGAAACACCCTGGCAACTCTGGATACAGCCAGATTCAATCTGAACCAGACCAGCGATCAACTGGGCGCCGCTATTGCGGTGTGCGCTGAAGGCAAGAACTTCATGGCGAACACTGCGATCAAATCCGAGCGAATAACAGCGCAAATGCAGATAGGGGCGATGGAGCTCGATGTTAGTGGAGATGTGAACGGAAAAGCCACCGCATACGACATAGGCTTCACGGTGGATCAAAACACCTCACAAATACGCATCAGCCCCAATCTGCCACAGAATCAGATAACGCTGGAATTTCCTCAATTGGTCAGGGAGCTGCTGGAGCTCGCCAACCGGGGGCAGCAGGTACAAAACAGTGCCCTCGGAAGCCTCTGCGACCTGAAGCTATACCCGGAGCTGGACAGTGCCCTCAATGGCCGAATAGGCTTTGCTGCCAGTGGCGCATTGTCCCCCTTTATCGGCCTGCTGCTGGGGATAACGGCTCGTGGCCTGAAACGCCGCGCGCTCAAACTCACCCGCTTCCTGACCAAAAACCTGCACTTTCGTCTGGAGCTGCAACCATTGCAAGTCACAGCCGGCCAGGTCCACATTGACGATCTGATCAGAAACATCCAGTTCTCAGTCATGGGGACGCGGGGTAGAGCCTCCCGGTTTTGCGCCCGCATCATCAGTAAAATCATCAACACCACAAAAAACAGGATGACAACGCAAGCCGCCCGCTATATACAAGATCTGGCTGGTGACAATGCCGAAGGTAAAGTCAGCCTGACTCAGTTACTACAGGCAGCCAGACAACACATTGCCCTGGTGAGTCTGCCCGGAAGCCCGCTGCCGCCGACAGGCGATGCCCTGCGCGATGCCCACAACCACACCCGGGCTGGTATCCAGCTGCCAGACAGCTGGACTCCTGACCTGTACGAGAGACTGTTGAACAAGCGCATCGCCGCCATGCGCTGGTGCAGCTCTCCTGTCGCCCAGCACGCCTGGGGAAATCCTGCGCGCTGCCAGTCACTGTGCAAAAAAATAGTCAAAGACTACCCCCTGCCCACCAGGGCCGAGGAGTTCAGACGCATTGAAAGCCGGCTAAGCGCGCTGCAGTCACGTATCCGTCACTGCTCCGCTGCCCCCTGTCTTGAGGATATTTACAACCAGCTGGAATTCGAAGACAACCGGGAATCTGATTAAACATTGGCAAGCGGGCGGCTGTCGGTCTTGAGATTCAGGAGCGACAAAAGGCGACAGCCCTCGCAACAAAGGCAGGACAACACACCGTGCATCCCCCTGGTGCTGGAATCTGATACACAAAAGGCCCGAGACATGTTCCTTTACCCCTGTTGACTCCCCCCGGAGTGGCAAAGCATCTGCGAGTGCATAATGGATGGGAGTTTTTATCAAATTCGTTCAGGCCATACCTTTTTCCTCATACTTGATCACTCTCCTGATAACTTCCAGATTCCTGCCCGGATGCTCTCCCATGCCTTGACCTTGCAGCCGTGTTTTTTACAGCAGTCAAGCCAGAGAACGTCCAGGGCTGACCTCCTGCCGCCCAGGTGCCCGGCACAAGCTTGCGCTGCGCTCCTGCGGGCGTTACTCACTCATTTACCAGGATCTTCCAGAACGCCTTGATTATGCTGCGCTGCTGCGGGCGTTACAGCCTGCACAGCGCAACCCGGCGAAAACTCAGTCATTTTGCCATGGTGCCCCGCACCTGAAGGGATGACCTGTTTGGAAAAAGGAACTTTTCAGGACGCCCTCCACTCCAATGAAACAGGACCATCGACCATAAATCCTGACGGGAGGTACACCATGAAAAAATCTTACTACGCCTGGATCACGCTCATCCTGTTACTGGGAAGTGCTATTTCCTCCAAAAGTACTGCTGCTCATCGTGACATATTCACGGCAGAGATAAGCATCCTCAACGAGACGCCTTACACCTTGAAATTGACTGAAAACTTCATGGTAGAGAAAAAGAGAGGTTACAAAGGGGAATTCGAGTTCGATCAACAATTTATTGATGCCGGTTCGTCGATTGAGCCAGGCCAGCTCGTCCTGGTAGGCAATGCCATCTCCTGGAAATATGAGATAGAGGGACACTTCCTCTTCAACTTCATGGTCAAGTCTGAAGACACTGATGAGGACACTGACAACTACACCGGCAAACATTTTGATGCGCATTTCAGTTTTGCCAGAAAAAAGGACGATGATACCTGGTTCAGGTTGCTGGACGATAACGGGCGGAAGTATCCCCTCGCTTCCGCTTATATGGTAGACACCTGTGACGTATACCGGAAAGCTTCCGGACGAGATCGCCATCACCGCAGCGAGATCGTTATTTTCACGAACGATGCTCAAGAGAGCTGTATAGACGACAGCACCTGCTCGGAGGAATCATTCAGGCACGCGCTTGACGCTTCCAGGAGACACTCCGAACTCTAACAAACACCAGCTGCCGTGTTTTCATCAAACTCGGCAGCTGGGCCCCATAAACCCACATCTGCATAAAATCTGGCATAGAAAGACAGCTTGCTTTGCCACTATCAGGCTAGGCGCTCTGGACCACGCAGCCTGGACCACCTCATGTCTTCTTTGTGGATTGACAAGCCAGTAGCGACAGGACTGCCCTTCGGCAGGGACATTCCCAGATTCCCTCCCAGGATCCGGACTCATCTTGCCACAAACCAGCCGGAACAGGAGTCGTCCTCCCCCCTTCCACTGGCCCTCTCCCGGAACAGCCTTCACGGCCAGCAGTACTCTACCCCAGCCCCGCTCCTGCCTGCATCCCGCCCTGCGAATTCCCCGTCATACTCCGCGACGCTCTCCTTTAGCACAAAGGCTGACTGGCCTGACAAAAAAAGACGAACTTTTCAGGAAACTCCTCACTCCAACATAGACAGACCACCATGACCCCTTGCGGGAGGCACACCATGAAAAGATCGAGCAATACCGGGATGGCGCTTACCTTGCTACTGGCAAGTGCCATGGCCACCAGAAGCATGGCTGTTGATTTTGCCGTGTTCACTGCTGAGATAAGTATCCTCAACGAGACGCCTTACACATTGGAACTGGTTGAGCACTCTATAGTGAAAAGCAACCACAGGTGGAAATTCATGCCCTCCCAAGAATTTGCTGACAAAGGCTGGTCAATCCAACCGACTGACCTTGTCCGCGTAGGCATGGTTGAATCCCGGAAAGAGGGGATAGAGGGACACTTTATATTCAAGTTCACGCGCAACTTTGAGGGTGCCGGTGAGAACATCTCCAGGAACACTGGCAAACATTTTGATGCGCATTATAGATTTGCCACAAACCAGGATGGTGATACCTGGTTCAGGTTACTGGATGATAACGGGCGGACGTACGCCCTCGCTTCTGTTCACATGGTAAGAACCTGTGAAGTGAACAAGAACAGCCTCGGAGCAAGTCACCACCACCAGGGCAGCATAGTCATTTTCACGGACAATGTGACAGAGGCCTGCATAAACGACAGAAGTTGTTTGGCAGAAACATTCAAAGACTCGCCAGCCGCTACCAAAGGACATCTGGAGTTCTAAAAATTCAGAGCCGGGTTTTCACCCGGCAACCAGAATCGATGACAGCACCTCCTCATCATAAAGGACAGCTTGTTTGCCGCTGTTGACAACCTTGACGCCTCGACCTCTCCATTTCCCCCATGGATAGGCAAGCACATATTGATAAGGCCCTCTTTGGCAGCGGCCTGCCCTTTGTCACTCTCTGAATCCGGACCTCCCCTTCCATCAAGCGGGCAGTAAGCACAAGTCGCCGGACTTCTTTCGCGGGTGCCGTCCCTCCCGTAACGCCCTTTACGGCCTGCTGTTGTCTGAAACGCAACAACATTGTCCCCCAAAGTAATTCGAGCCGGGAACCTTTCGGGAAGTTTCCGCAAAGACAAGCGTTTCGACGAGACACAACGAAAAGCAAACCAGTCTCTGAGAGGCTCGTCAGGGAAAATCAATCTGTGGCAGAAGTGCGTTTCTTCTCCTGCGGGAGCCATCTCTACTGACCTGGTGCGCGGCAAGCCCCGTCCTTCAGGGCGGGGAAGATGTCAAATGACGGGAAACTTTGCCCTCCGCACCGAAAACACAGGCGAGAGCTTCGGGAAGAGTGACAGCCTTGGGAAAAGCAAAAGCGATGATGAAAGAATCTGGTGTAAGCCGGTAGACAGCAATGAGGGACCCTGTCCTCATGCCTCAGTTCAGATGACGCACAAGTGCTATGCAGGAGGATGAGTTAAACGGATGCACCCACCAGCACTTCTTCACCTTTGTTAGTGGTATGGACTGAAGTGACTGCACCATCCGCACCGGCTGAGAACTTGATGCTTTTTCGGGAAAGAGCATGCTCAGTTCTGGGCGGATTGGTGCAGATTCATCTGTCCCCTACCAGCGAAAGGTAGATACCATCGCTCCCGAAGCAGATGTGCCCCCTGATGTTAAGACCTGATGTTAAGACCTGATGCAAACCCCTTCGCAGTATCGGATCCACTGCCTCTGTACCTTCAGACAAAGTGCCCAGGATGAACCATCTCCCCTT
Organism: Kistimonas sp. bin40; assembly: GCA_002238585.1. Taxonomy (GTDB): domain Bacteria; phylum Pseudomonadota; class Gammaproteobacteria; order Pseudomonadales; family Endozoicomonadaceae; genus Sansalvadorimonas. Next base: position 19,423 of record MPMQ01000018.1, read on the forward strand.
TATTGTGATAACGTGCTACGCCGTTACCCCAAAGCTCCTCCCCCAGCATACACGACAGAAGAGAAGCAACCCCATCTATATTGATAACGTGCTACGCTTCTCCCCAAGAGTTCCTGCTCCGGCAGACAGGACAGTTGAGAAGCAAACCCAGCCAACTTGTATCTCGTGCATTTATAAGGTGCACGAGGCGGCCCCCCCAAGAGTTGATGGTCCTGTCAGAAAAAGAGGTCTGAATAATAAAATCATCCTCCCCTATATGCGAGTAACGTGCTTTTCAATGGCCCTCGAGGGGCTCTGTTTGCAGACACAAAAGTGGTGAACAAACTATACTGCTTTTCTCTTATGCGGGATAAGGTGCTCAGTAGCAGCCCCGCAAAAGGTGATCTTCCTTCTGCAAAAAGGAGTATGAAAGAAGAACTTCATCCCTTCTTTCTTTGATAACGTGCTATACAGCAGCCCTCCAGGAGCTCCCGCTCCTGCGGATAAAAACGTTGTGAAACCAAGCTATCCCGCTTTTCTCTTATGCGGAGATAAGGTGCTCAGTAGCAGCCCCGCAAAAGGTGATCTTCCTTCTTAAAAAAGGACTATGAAAGAAGAACTTCATCCCTTCTTTCTTTGATAACGTGCTATACAGCAGCCCTCCAAGAGCTGCCGCTCCTGCGGATAAAAAAATTGTGAAACCAAGCTATCCCGCTTTTCTCTTATGCGGAGATCAGCTGCTCAGTAGCAGCCCTGCAAGAGGTGGTCTTCCTTCTGCAAAAAGGAGTATGAAAGAAGAACTTCATCCCCTCTTTCGTTGATAACGTGCTATACAGCAGCCCTCCAGGAGCCGCTTCTCCTGCAGATAAAACAGTTGTGAAACCAAGCCATCCCACTTTTCTCTCATGCACTGACAAGCTGCTGCATAGCAGTGCATCAAGAGTTCATGCTCCGCCAGACAAACGCGTTATGATTGCAGGAGCTCCCCCCCGCGCACTGATAACGTGCTATATCCAGATAGCATCAACAGCAGAGACTGTTTTACACAATCCTTCAGATGCGCATTTATCACTTCAAGGGAGACACGGGTGCCTTACAACTCTCAGGGCTGGGTTCTCATCAAACTCGGCAACGGCACCAGATAAACGCAAACTCCAGCATAAAGGACAGCCTGGTTTCTGCTGCAGGCATGCCATCTTCTCCACACAGCGCCGACCACCACACTGCCCCCATCAATTGGCAGGCCAATATGGATAATGTTCTCCCGGGCAGAGATCTCTCCAGAGTTTTTCCCTGAATATGGATCCATCTCTTTTCCGGCCGGCAGCAAGCACAAGCCTGTGCGCTCCGTTCACTGGCACCTCCCCTCCCGCAACAGCCTTCGCGACTGCAGTTGCATGAAACTCAACAACCTTGTCCTGCAAAGTCATCAAAGTCAGGAGCTTGTCGGGAACCTTCCAGCAAAGAAGAACTCGGACAGGATGCAACCGCAAACAATGCAGATCCTGCGAGGCTCGTTATGAAAAAATCAATCTGTGGTAGAAGCGCGCTGCTTCTTCTCCTGGCTGGAGCCATTTCTACTGACAGCATGGCTGCTGACGCCGAAAGAATTGAGGTGGATATCACTATACTCAACACCACCCCTTTCTCCCTGGAAGTCCTTACACACTCAACGGTGACTCCATACTGGAAGAGGGGCAAAACGGTAGATTTCGATCTGAAAGGCAATTACATAGCGCCCGGCGCATCTATCCATGCAGGCCATGGTTACTCACAATACAGTGAGGAGGCGCGAAACTCTTGTCACTTTCAGGACAACGAGGAAACGGTGCGCTCTTGTCAGCCCCAGGACAACGAGATTGAGGGAAGCTTTGTCTTTCAAATCCAAAACACGCAGGAGCGTTTCAGGGCAGCCTACCACTTTGGAAGCAGCAGAGACGATGATGACAAGGCTTGGTTCCAGGTGTTGGGGCAAGACGTCATGGACTTGTTAACCGGTTCAAAGGACGAGCCCTGGTTTCGGGCGTTCGGGGAAGACGGCCAGCCCTATCCGCTCGTCTCGCTTGACATGGTCAACACCATAGAGATCCAGGAGGACCCACTTCATGGACACACCCACAAACACGCCTGCACTGTCGTCATTTCCATGGAGCCCCAGACGGTCGAGTGCATAGAAAAGGGAGACTGTCCTGCGAGGAAAGGCAAGCGCTCACTGCCAGTAGCGTCACCCAGGAAAACAACTGTACTCTGAGCAATCTGTGACAGGCTTTCTCGTTCGTCCCGCGCGAATACAAGAGATAGCCTGTCGCCCCTCTCTGCTGAGTCGCGGTCCTTGCCGCAAGGGCTCTGCGCAATATTTATTGAACACACAGCTTGGCGGGAGCCTGCTATCGGCACCGCTCCCGCCGAGCGCGTGTCTGTGTGCGAATGGCTTTTGGGTCGGCCGCTCTTCATCAGGGTGCTAAAAGAAAGTGTGGGTGGGGACGAGAGCTGGGCAAAAGCGATCGCGGGCAAACAACAAAAACAACAGCACAAAGAACGCTACAGAGCAGAAAAAGGGAAACCGTCCTGAACGCGAAGAAAGCGCCATCACCGAAGGATAGAAAGGTCCACGCACAGCCGAGAATCAATACTGAACCGACTCAAAGTGATCCAGGAGGGCTCTCATCTTGACGCCGGTCCAAAACAGGCACCAGCACGAGAACCACTCCTGGCCGCAGTCCCTGTCAGTCGGCCAGCTTGCCGTGGCACTGCTTGAACTTGCGCCCGGAACCGCACGGACAGGCCTCATTACGCCCCACCTTGCGACCACTACGTACCAGAGGAGCCGCAGGTCCTCGACCATCTCCGGCAGCGGACGCGTCTGCCTCATCCACCTTCGCATGATGCAATGTCAACTTCTGGGGAGCGGGAACCCTGTCTCTGGCCTCCTCTGCGTCTACACCTTCTATGTGAATGTGAGAAAGCACACGTATCAACTCATGCCGTATTTCTGCCAGCATCCGGGAAAAAAGATCGAAAGCCTCTCTCTTGTACTCCTGCTTCGGATTTCTTGCGGCATACCCCCTCAGGTGAATACTCTGGCGCAGATAATCCATGGTTGCCAGATGATCCTTCCACTTCTCATCCAGAATGCGCAGGAGAATGTGCTTTTCAAAACCGCGCATGGCCTCGGCACCAACCAGCTCTTCCCGCTCCCGCCAGGCCGACTGCACGCTTTCCATAATGCGCCCGCGCAAGTCCTCCTCAGCAAGATCATGCTCTTCATCCAGCCACTTTTGCAGCGGCAACTGGGCGTCAAGCTCGCTCACCAATGCCTTCTCCAGACCCGCCACATCCCACTGCTCTTCCAGACTCCGGGGCGGAATACAGGTGTCGACAATATCCTGCAACACCTCCGCCAACATGGCATCGACACTATCCTTCACAGACTCTTTCACCAACAACTCTGCGCGCTGGGCATACACCAGCTTGCGCTGCTCGTTGGCGACGTCATCATACTCAAGAAGATTTCTGCGAATATCGAAATTACGGCCTTCGACCTTACGCTGCGCACGCTCTATCGCCTTGGTCACCATGCGATGTTCAACGGCTTCTCCCTGCTCCATGCCCAGGGCCTGCATGAATGTCTTGACTCTGTCCGATGCAAAAATACGCATCAGATCATCTTCAAGCGAAAGATAAAAACGGGACGAGCCCGGATCACCCTGGCGCCCGGCGCGGCCGCGCAGCTGATTATCTATACGACGCGACTCATGACGCTCGGTCCCTATAATGTGCAGGCCACCTGCTGCCAGAACCTTGTCGTGCGCCTCCTGCCATTCAAGACGTAATTTCTCGACCGCATCAGGATCCTCAAGCTTGTCACCTTCCAGACTCCAGTTGCCACCCAGAATAATATCCGTACCACGACCCGCCATGTTGGTCGCTATAGTCACAGCGCCAGGACGCCCGGCCTGGGCGATGATCTCGGCCTCTTTTTCATGAAACTTGGCATTGAGAACCTGATGCTCTATTCCCGCACTGCTCAAGGCGGCAGACAGCGCCTCCGACGAATCAATGGACACCGTGCCTACCAGAACAGGTCGACCTGCCGCCACAGTTTCCTTGATGTCTTCTATGATGGCCTCGTACTTTTCCTGCAGCGTCAGGTAAACCAGATCGTTCCGGTCCTCGCGGACCATAGGCTTGTGCGTGGGCACAACCACCACATCCAGACCGTAAATATTACGGAACTCATAGGCCTCTGTGTCCGCCGTGCCCGTCATACCCGACAGCTTGTCGTACAAGCGGAAATAATTCTGGAATGTGGTCGAGGCCAGCGTCTGACTTTCCGGTTGAACAGGAAGCTTTTCCTTGGCTTCAAGGGCCTGATGCAGCCCCTCCGACAAGCGGCGGCCCGGCATGGTACGTCCGGTATGCTCATCGACCAGCAGTATTTCCTGGTCACTGACGATGTACTCAACATTCCGGTGGAACAGGACATGCGCCTTGAGTGCCGCCTGAGCATGGTGCAAAAGATTCAGATTATGGGGCGCATACAAGCTTTCCCCTTCTGACAGGTGTCCCTCTTTGGTCAGCATTTCCTCGATAAACTGATGCCCCAGTTCTGTCAGCTCAACCTGGCGCGTCTTTTCATCGACTGTATAGTGACCTGTTTCCTCAACCCCCTCTTCCTGCTCCGCGTCCGACAGTATTGGCTGGCGCACAAGGGACGGCGCCAGGCCGTCCATGACCCGGTATAACTGCGAACTGCTTTCGGCAGGACCGGAGATCACGAGAGGCGTCCTGGCTTCATCAATCAGTATCGAATCCACCTCATCTGCGATCGCGAAGTTCAGACCACGCTGCACACGATCCTGCTGCCGGAACGCCATGTTGTCGCGCAGATAATCAAATCCGAACTCATTGTTGGTGCCATAGGTAATGTCCGCCTGGTAGGCAGCACGTTTTTCTGCCGCACTCTGTTGAGAAACGACCACCGCGACAGTCAGCCCCAGGCTCTCGTACAAAGGCTGCATCCATCTGGCATCACGACAGGCCAGATATTCGTTCACTGTCACCACGTGCACGCCCCGGCCCGGCAGGGCATTGAGATAGGCTGCCAGTGTCGCCATCAGGGTCTTGCCTTCACCGGTACGCATTTCCGCTATGCGCCCTTCGTGCAACACCATGCCTCCGATCAGCTGCACATCGAAATGGCGCATTCCCATGATACGGCGACTGGCTTCACGACAGAGCGCAAAGGCCTCCACCAGCAGATCATCGAGCGGCTCCCCCTGCCCGGCTCGCTCCCGTAACTGCAGGCTGCGGGCTTTCAGGGCATCCTCGTCGAGAGACTGCAAGTCGCTTTCCAGCTGACCAATCAAACGAGCACGCTTGCGCATCCTCTCCAACTGGCGATCGTTCCGGCTGCCTATAACTTTCTTGACGAGAGATGCAAACATTGTTTTTTTGCCTAAATGCCTCGGTTCTACACGTTCACAGTCTGGAACACCAGTGCCTCACACAGCCTGCTGGAAGAAGACCGCAAGGTGCGGGCAGAAACAGGTTCCAGAGCACCTTGTTATCAGTCAACGAACCCCTGTGCAGCACACAACATCGCTTCGCTTCTGTGACTCCGTTCTTCTTGTTTCCCGGCACAGCACAGCTCACTGCGGGCGGGCTTGCACGACACCATCGGGCCGATCAGATCGCAGCGCCGCGCGCAGCAGGCAAGACGCCCTGACAGCTTCTTGTGACAGAGCCCGAACCCACAGACCTGCACCCCGGGAACCCGCAAAAGCAGGGACCGCACTACCCGGGACCGCCAGCACCCTTATCACACAGGCCACCTGAACGCGCAGCCATACAGACGACAAGAACCGAAGGCACCGGCCACCAGCCTGCAAGCAACAGGCCAGAGGATGGCGCGGGTCGCAAGAGCACCTCTTGCATAGACTCAAGCCGGCAAGGGCACAGGAAAAGCACAGGAAGCAGGGGCACGGGATGCATCAGGGAATGTAACGACTTCCCAGGCAGACTCATCAGCCAGCAGAGAATGCAGCAATCTGGTATTGAGCGCGTGACCCGATTTGTGACCAACAAACTCACCAATCAGACTATTGCCCAGCAGATATAAATCTCCAATAGCATCGAGTATCTTGTGCCTGACAAACTCGTCTTCGTAACGCAGTCCATCCTCGTTCAGAATACGGTAGTCATCAATGACTATCGCGTTGTCAATGCTCCCGCCGAGTGCGAGGTTGTTGGAGCGCATGCGCTCAATATCCTTCAGAAACCCAAATGTGCGAGCACGGCTGACTTCCTTCACGAAGGACGAACTGGAAAAGTCGATACTGGCCTCCCGGGCCAGATCGCGAAATACAGGATGATCAAAGTCAACAGAGAAGCTGACCCTGAAGCCATCAAAAGGAAGAAATGTTGCCGACTTGTCGCCCTGCTCAACAGTCACTTTCTTCTTGATGCGAATAAAACGCTTGGGCCTGGATTGCTCTTCGACACCCGCCGATTGAATAAGGAAAACAAAAGGCCCGGCACTGCCATCCATAATAGGGACCTCAGAGGCACTCACATCGACATAGGCATTGTCTATACCGAGCCCGGCCATGGCCGACAAGAGATGCTCGACCGTATCGATCTGCACCCCATCCTTGCACAAGGATGTGCACAGGGTCGTCTGCCCCACATTACAAGCCCGGGCAGGAATCTCAACAACCGGATCCAGGTCTGTCCTGCAGAAAACGATTCCTGTATCAGGCGGTGCCGACCTCAAAGTCAGATAAACCTTCTTGCCTGAATGCAACCCCACACCCTTTGCGCGAATGCTGTTCTTCAGTGTACGCTGCTTGACCATAGGACCGGCCTGCCCCCCCTTGGAGCTTCACTTGCGAGGGCGCCCATCCGCTGAAGACCTGGCAGGTACCCTTTCCTTTTGGGGCGCCCAAATAGCCGACCATTCTATACAAAGACGCCCCCCGACTGCAATCAGACAAGTGAATTTATTCTACCTGTCGGCGCAAAAACGCTGGGATATCGAGATAATCCCGCGTTTCAGGCGTTGCCTGGGCCGTCTCGGCAGCAGGAACGGCCTCGCTATTGGCCGTAGCAGGCTGCTGGCGGTGACGAACCACCGCAGGACGCTCCAGCCCGCTGTAGCCCACCGCGCTGCCCGGCTCGGCACGCACCACCCTGGGCGTACGCGCCTCACTGGTGCTGGCAGGAGCCGTTGTGGCAGCCGGCGCCTCACCCAACCCGGTAGCGACCACAGTCACTCGCAACTCATCCGTAATTTCAGGATCAATAACTGTTCCGATCACGACCGTAGCATCATCTGATGCATAGCGAGACACAGCATCACCAACTTCCTGAAACTCACCAATCGAAAAGTCCAGCCCCACAGTGATATTGACCAGAATGCCGCTCGCTCCCTGCAAATCAACATCTTCCAGCAGTGGGCTGCGAATGGCAGACTCTGCCGCATCGGAAGCACGGGTCTCGCCACTGGCAACCCCCGTTCCCATCATGGCCATTCCCATTTCAGACATCACAGTGCGCACATCCGCAAAGTCCACATTGATCATTCCCGGGCGAATAATCAAATCGGCAATACCCTGGACGGCCCCCAACAAAACGTCATTGGCCGCACTGAAAGCCGACAGCAGACTGGCATTCTTGCCCAGAACGGGCAGCAGCTTTTCATTCGGAATGGTGATCAGGGAATCAACGTGCTCTGACAATTCTTTCAAACCCGCAGCGGCGACCGTCATTCGCTTGCGGCCTTCAAAGGGGAATGGACGCGTGACCACAGCCACCGTCAGAATGCCCAGCTCCCGGGCGACCTGCGCCACCACCGGCGCCGCACCCGTTCCGGTCCCGCCGCCCATTCCGGCGGTAATAAAAACCATATCAGCGCCAGCCAGTACTTCGGAAATACGCTCACGATCCTCCTGCGCCGCCTGACGACCAATCTCCGGGTTGGCCCCCGCCCCCAGTCCCTTGGTAATACCTGTACCCAACTGAAGCAAAGTGCGAGCATTGAGATGCTTGAGAGCCTGGGAATCCGTATTGGCGACAATAAAATCAACGCCTTCAACCTGGCTGTTGAGCATATGGTTCACCGCATTGCCGCCGCCGCCACCAACGCCAACTACCTTGATTACCGCGTCCTGCGGAACACTGTCTACCAGCTCGAACATAATAGGTTCCTCATATTCAATGGACACTGTATGCGGGTCCACCCACTCCATCCAACAGAAGGAAACTCAAAAGCTTCCCTGCACCCACTGCTTCAGACGGTTCAGAAGTCTGGAATGTCCCAGCCTTCCCCGCACAACCGCACTCTGCCTGTTTTCCTGTATATGCTGCTGGGCATACTGCAAAAGACCGACGCCCGTCGCATAAACAGGATTGCGCACCACATCAGACAGACCCTCCACATGCTGGGGAATCCCCAAACGCACAGGCATGTGAAAAACTTCTTCGGCCAGTTCAACAACGCCCTCCATCTTGGCAGTCCCTCCCGTCAGGACAACACCGGCCGCTACCAGTTCCTCAAAACCACTACGTCTCAACTCAGCCTGTATCAGCGAAAACATCTCGTCGTAACGCGGCTCAACCACTTCCGCCAATGCCTGGCGGGACATATCGCGCGGCAATCGATCACCAACACTGGGCACCTTTATAGTTTCATCAGGTCCTGCCAATTGCGTCAACGCACAGGCGTACCGAATCTTGATATCTTCGGCATGCTGATAAGGCGTGCGCAAGGCATGGGCAATATCATTGGTCACCTGATCACCTGCAATAGGAATCACCGCTGTATGACGAATAGCTCCTTCTGTAAAGATAGCTATATCTGTTGTTCCACCACCAATATCAACAAGACAAACACCCAATTCTTTTTCATCATCCGTCAGAACCGAATAACTGGAGGCCAGTTGTTCCAGAATGACATCATCCACCTCCAGATCACAACGACGAATTGACTTTTCGATATTTTGTACGGCGTTGACTGCACAAGTGACCAGGTGCACCTTGGCCTCCAGGCGCACGCCGGACATACCCAGCGGCTCCTTGACGCCTTCCTGAGAATCAATCACATATTCCTGCGGTAATATGTGCAGTATTTTTTGATCAGCCGGAATGGCAACGGCCTGGGCCGCGTCAATGACCCGCTCCATATCGGCGTGCGCCACTTCCCGCTCCCTTATAGCTACTATGCCATGAGAATTAAGGCTACGGATATGATTGCCGGCGATTCCAACGTAGACGGAATCCACCTGGCAGCCCGCCATGAGTTCCGCTTCTTCTACCGCACGCTGAATAGACTGCACAGTCGATTCGATATTAACGACAACGCCCTTACGCATCCCCCGGGACGGGTGCGAACCTATACCCACCACTTCAATGGCGCCTCTGTCTGTGATCTCGCCCACAAGAGCCACAACCTTTGATGTCCCTATATCAAGACCAACGACCATTTTTTCATTCACAGAGCTTGTCATTGCTCACCTACCTGCCGTCCTGCTGTTTGCGAAGCGCCGTCAGGGGCGCTTCTTGTCAAGGCAATCAGAGCCTGTTTTTTTCTGTGTCCGATGTCCGCACAGTCATCTCATCGGTTCGCAGCCAGCGAACAGCCGCACCGTCCCTGTAACGCAAATCCACACTTCGAATACGAATCCAGACATCCTTGAGGGAAACTTCGTACAGGCGGATAAAGCGCCGCAAGCGCCGTCGCAGTTGCTCATTCCCCAGGCGCACCACGACTTTACCGACCCTGAAACTCCAGCTTCCTGTCTCCGTCAAAGACACCCCCGCCACTGCCAGTCCCAGAGGACGCATACTCTTTTCCAGCGACAAATACTGCTGCATTACATCCTCCTGGCTGCCGTCAGGGCCGTACAGCAACGGCAAAGTGCCAGGACTCCCCCGGGACCCAAAGTCGAGAACTTCTCCACGCGCATTGACGAGCCTGTCGTCCTGCCAGTGAGCGACAGGCACCTCTTCCTCAACCTGCACCAACAGCCTGGCCGGCCAGACTCTACGCACGGAGGCACGGGATACCCGGCCGTCATGCTGCAGCAGCGCGGCTATAGCTTGAGTATTGAGACTGAAAAAGCTTGTTTGCACGCAAGGAAGAAGCAAGGACTGCAACTCCTGCCTGCTGACATGAAAAAAAGGAGCCCTGACCTCAACCTTGCTGACAGGCCGGTTCAACCAGTCGCCAAAAACCGGGAGCAACCAGGTGGCACTGACTCCTGCCATGGCCACTCCAGCGCAAAAGAAACCCACCAACTTCCACCAACCGACCCTGTTGAAAAAGCGGGTGCCCTGTTTTCTTTTCAGCCGCCCCCACAGCGACAGCCCCGGCTTCAGCCTGTCCCTGCGATAGTGCCTGACATACCGACGGGCATCCACGGCCATTCCTCGCGCTCTGTATGCCACAGCACCTCAAGAACCAGATCCTCAAACGCATAGCCCACAGCAGCGGCTGCCATGGGAACAAGACTATGGTCAGTCAGTCCCGGCAGGGTATTGACTTCCAGCAGCCAGAATTTCCCCTGCTTGTCCTGCATGAGATCCACCCGCCCCCAGCTGCAGCACCCCAAACTTTCGAAAGCCTGCAGTGCCAGTTTTTGCACTTCTTCCTCTTTCTCAGCCGACAACCCGGAGGGAATGCGGTAGCGGGTACTATTGGACAGATACTTGGCATCGTAATCGAAGAACGCATGGCCATGATCAAGGCGTATGACAGGCAAGGGGCTGTTTCTCAGAATGCCGACGGTAAACTCACTCCCCTCTATCATCTGCTCTATCATAACCGCCTTGCTGTGTTCCAGGACCTGACCTACAGCAGACTCCAGCTCGCCTTTGGTACGCACAGGAAAGGTGCAGATACTGGAGCCTTCATCATTGGGTTTTACAAAAACAGGCAAAGGCAAGGGCAGACTGCGAAGATCAGTCTGGGCATTGGCCATATAAAATGGCGGCGTCGCCAGGTTCTGGCTGGTCCAGATCAGCTTGCTTCGGCATTTGTCCATACCCAGTGCCGAAGCCTCAACACCACAGCCGGTGTAGGGAATACGCAAGAATTCAAGCAACCCCTGCACAGTCCCGTTCTCGCCCGCTCCGCCATGCAGAGCCAGAAAGGCCCGCTCCGGTTTCAGACTGTCGAGCTGCCCGATCAGATTCTCTTTGATATCCACCAGAACAGCCTCAACGCCCAGTTTTGTGAGCACCTCAAAAACACGCTGGCCGGAATCACGTGAAATGGCAGCCTCAGGAGAATCACCGCCGCACAGCACAGCGACACGCCCAAGGACAGACACCCGCCTGCGTTGTATCTCACGACGATCGGGCGTCAGAAACTTGTAGTGCTTGTCACGCATCCGGTTTGTTTCACAATGATCACGTAGCATGGACACCACATTCGTTACATCACCCGCACCCTGAATCATCAGCACGTCATCTTTTTCCAGCACATCACCCAGCAACTGGACAGCCTCGTCCTGGCAAGCGGCCAGCACCGGCTTGATACGTCCATGACTGTTGATCGCAGCACACAAGCTGGCACTGTCCGCACCAGGAATCTTGTTCTCCCCAGCCGCATAAACGTCCACAAGCAAGAGGACATCCACCCGGGACAAGACTTCAACAAAGTCATCAAAGAGATCACGGGTGCGGGAATAACGATGCGGCTGGTACACCATGACAAGGCGGCGTCCCGGCCACCCCTGACGCGCTGTGGCCACAGTGGCAGCCACTTCCCTGGGATGGTGCCCATAATCATCCACCAGAAGAATGCGCCCCCGTCCGGGCCAGTTCATCTCATGCAGCTGAAAGCGCCTGTCAACGCCCTCAAAGCTGGCCAGAGCCGCGCAGATGTTCTCATCCGCAACTTTTTCCTCGGCGGCAGCCGCAAACACACCCAGCGCATTGACCACGTTATGTTCACCCGCCAGTGCCAGGCTGACGGGGGTTGGTGCCTTGCCGGCACGCTCCAGCACAAACGCACTTCTCGCGCCATTTTGTCGAATATCCGAAGCACGGTAGTCAGCATCACAAGACAGGCCATAGGTGATCACCCGCCGCCTTATCTGCGGCAGAAGCTCGCGAATGACAGGATCGTCAATGCATACAACAGCCAGTCCATAGAGAGGCAAATTGTGGAAAAAATCCAGAAACGCTTGCTGCAGGACACGAAAATCTCCGGCATAGGTGTCCATATGGTCAGCATCAATATTGGTCACCACAGCAACGGTCGGCTGCAGTTGCAAAAAAGAGGCATCGCTCTCGTCCGCTTCAGCAACGAAGTACTGGCTCTTTCCCAGTTGGGCATGAGTTCCCGACACACTGGAGCGACCACCAACGACGAACGTGGGATCCAGACCACCCCGATTCAGTACAGATGCCAACAAGCTTGTCGTCGTCGTTTTCCCATGAGTTCCGGCCACGACAATAGCGCGCCTGGATCTCATGATTTCAGCCAGCATTTGTGCACGGGACACCACAGGTATGCTGTTGTCACGGGCTTGCAGCAGCTCAGGATTATCGTCCCCGATCGCAGCCGACACCACCACAACATCACTATGATCGACATGGGAAGATTCATGCCCGATAAACACCCGGATTCCCAGCCGCACCAGGCGTTTTGTAACCAATGATTCCTGCATATCGGAACCGGATACTTCATAACCCTGGCCAGACAGCACTTCCGCTATGCCGCACATACCCGAACCACCGATGCCGATAAAGTGGATACGCCTGACGCGGGCCATTTCCGGCATAGGCTGCATGAGACCTCCCGGGGCAACACAGAACTCAGGCGTCTGCTGGCTGCTCGCCACAACTTCAGACACCGGCAACCTCCATGCAATGGTCCGACACCAACTGCGCTGCATCAAGGCAGGCGGCTTCCCGCGCTGCAACAGACATGGCTCTGAGCTGATTTTTGTCTTTCACCAGCTGTCGAAGAAGGCGAGCCAGACTCTGATCGTTCATCTGTGATTGTTCCAGAAGATAAGCCGCCTTCCTGTCGACCAGATAGCGGGCATTGTGGAGTTGCTGTTGATCTTTATGCCAGGGGTAAGGAACAAGAATGGAGGCTTTACCTGCCACAGCCAGTTCGGATACGGTCGCACCGCCAGAACGGCACACCACCAGATCGGCCCAGCTGTAGGCGCTGGCCATATCGGTGATAAAGGGATCCACCCGTCCTGCCACCCCCAGGCTTTTGTAGAGGTCCTGCGTTGTCTTGCATCCGGATTTTCCTGTCTGATGCCAGACTTCGGGGGCCTCTTCACCCATCAAAGCCAAAGCGGCGGGAACACAGACATTGAGAGGCTGTGCCCCCAGACTGCCACCGAGAACCAGCAGCCGCACGGGGCGGTCAGGATCAGCATCCGGACACTTCTCCGCCCTTGCTGGCTCCATGGCCCAACGCAGCGGGGTGCCTGTGCAGATGCCTACCCGCCCGGGAAAAGCAGCCGGAAAAGCCTCCAGGCAACGAACGGCAAATGGCCGAGCCAACCGATTCGCCCTGCCAAGCACTGCATTTTGTTCATGCAGAACGAGCGGCTTGCGTAACAGCCAGGCGGCAAGGCTGCCCGGGCCCGAGACATAGCCCCCCATTCCCAGCACAACCATAGCCCGTTGGCGGCGGAGGATAGAGAGCGCGCAAACAACCGAGGCCAGCAGTCGGAACGGCGCCTGCAACAAGGCCTTCACGCCCTTGCCGCTCAGCCCCCGCACAGGCAAAAAACTGACTTCATACCCCTCTGAAGGGACAAGGTCTTTCTCCATGCCATAACGCGAACCCAGCCAGTGCACACAGCAGCCGCGACGACGCAGCTCATCGGCGACAGCCAGCGCAGGAAAAATATGCCCCCCCGTCCCTCCGGCCATAATAACAACGACAGGTGATTTGTCAGGCACGGCGATAACCCTTTTGTTTATGACTCCAGGGTGTGAATGCCCGCACCACGCCCTTCGCCTTCCAGTCCCGGCCAGAGCCACTCATACTGGACAGCCGACGTTCAAAATCAATCCGCATCAACAAACCAACCATAACAACACTGGCGAGCAGGCTGCTGCCGCCATAACTGAAAAAAGGAAGGGCCATACCTTTGGAAGGGAGAAGACCACTACTGGCGCCTATATTTATAAAAATCTGGGTACTGAAAAGCAGCCCCACACCGTAGGCAAGGCAGGCAGAAAACAACTGCCCCTCCTGCCCGGCCCGGTGGCCAATCGACAGGGCACGCCAGATTACACCAAAAAGCAGCACTATAACCAGTAAAGCCCCCACCAACCCCAACTCTTCGGCCACCACCGAGAAAATGAAATCGGTGTGAGGTTCCGGCAAAAAAAACAACTTTTGTATGCCATTACCCAGCCCCTCACCCCACCAGCTTCCCCGACCGAAACCAATAAGGGACTGCGTCAACTGATAACCGGCACCGAATTGATCGGCCCAGGGATCGGTGTAGGCGGTCAGACGCCGCAGCCTGTAAGGAGCCGCCAGAATCAGCAAGGCGGCTCCTGCTGCTGCAACCAGAAAAAAAAGGAGAAAGCGCTCCAGACGTACTCCCCTGAGAAACAGCAAGCCCAGAGTCACGCCCAGGCAAACAACAGCCGAACCAAAATCCGGTTCCAACAACAGCAGAAAGACGAACAGTCCTGTCACCAGAAGGGGAGTCAGCACGGCCGACCAACCTGCTCCCCCGACTTGCTCCCGGCGGGAGCCCAGCCAGGAAGCCGTATAAATCACCAGAGCCAGGCGCGCCACCTCCGAAGCCTGCAGGTTGACGAATCCGAGACTGATCCAGCGGGAACTGCCATTGACCTCACGCCCCACGCCCGGAATCAGCACCAGCACCAGCAATCCCACAGAACCGAGCAGCAGCACCCGACTGAAGCGCTCCCAGAGCGCCATCGGAATTGTCATCACCAGCGCCCAGACCACCAGACTGACGCCCATATACACAGCCTGACGCACCACGAAGTACAAGGCATTTTTATAGTGCAGGCCCGCCACTTCGACAGAGGCTGAGCTGACCATCACCAACCCCATGGCGATACAGCTCAACATCAAAAGCACCAGCGGAAAATCCACCAGCTCCCCATCACGGGTTGAGGTGCCTGTTTTCCACTTAATCAACCAACACCTCCAGGGCCTGCAGGAAGGCTTCGCCACGCTGTTCATAGCTGTCAAACATATCAAGACTGGAACAGGCGGGGGCCAGCAACACAACATCACCAGGACACGCGCGGCGGGCCGCCAGCTCAACTGCCTGAGTCATGTCTGCCACCTGACAGACAGGAGCCACATCGGCCAGGGCGCGCGCCAACAGCGGCGCAGCGGCACCAAACACCAGCAGCTCACGCACATAACGCTGGACAGCCGGCTTGAGAACCGAAAAGTCAGCGTCTTTCGACAGGCCTCCGGCCAACAAGAGAATGCGCCCTTGCGACTCCCGCCCCAGGGATTCAATGGAAGCCTGGGCTGCAGCCGGGTTGGTCGCCTTGGAGTCATTGAACCAGCGAACCCCCCGGAATATCCCTGCGTACTGACATCGATGCGGCAGACCGGCAAACTGTGCCAGCGCCTCCAGCATGACCGGCAATGGCAAGCCCGCACACTGCCCCAGAGCCAGGGCCGCCAGAGCGTTCCCCAGATTGTGCTCCCCCCTGATTTTCAGGCGGGAAGCAGGCAGCAATGTCTGTGTTCCGCGCGCAAGCCAGCGCTCGCCTTCGTGATGCACAACACCGAAATCCTCATCACCCGGTGGCACACCAAGGCCAAAAGAGAGACTCTGACAGGCCCTGCTGTCGGCAGGCCGGGTTCTGGCATCATCGCGGTTGTAAACGGCGTAGCGACAGCCTGTGTAGATACGCTGCTTGGCCTGCACATAGTCGTCAAAGGTGTCGTAACGGTCCATATGATCCTGTGCCAGATTGAGCACAACAGCGGCCTGGGCTCTGAGCGATTGTGTCGTTTCCAGCTGGAAACTGGACAGCTCAAGAATACACAGGGACGGACGCGGATCTGTCAGCAGATTCATGACCGGCGTTCCGATATTGCCACCCACCCAGGCGGGAACACCTGCCAGACGGATCATCGACTCCAGCAACCGGGTGACCGTAGTCTTGCCATTGGATCCGGTGACAGCAATGATCGGCACCCGGGGCGCGGGCTGTGCCTGTATCTGCTGACAAAACAGCTCCACATCACCTGCCACGGCAACGCCCTGCTCCCGCGCCTTGCGAATAGCAGGCTCCTGCAGCGACAGCCCTGGACTTACAACAAGGGACTGGGCCCGACACAAGAGACGCCCATCCAGCGGACCACAGACGACCTCAACACCGGGGCACAGACGCCGCAACTCAGCCAGCATGGGCGGGACAGCCCGGGTATCTGCGACAACAAAGGGGATCTGCCGGGCATGCAACCAGTGCGCACAGGCCAGCCCGCTGTGTCCCAGACCCACAACAACCCTGTAACCTTCTTCACCTCCGCCTTCAGGCATTTTTTTTACCGCAGGTTGAGTGTGGCCAGAGCCAGGCAAACCAGCACCAGACTGAGGATCCAGAAACGGACAACAACCTGCGGTTCGGACCAGCCCTTCAGCTCAAAATGATGATGAAGAGGAGCCATGCGAAAGATGCGGCGTCCCTTCAGCTTGAAGAAACCCACCTGCAGGATCACTGAAATCGTCTCTGCCACAAACACGCCTCCCATGACAAAAAGCACCAGCTCCTGATGCACTATGACCGCCAGCGTCCCCAGAACGGCTCCCAGAGCCAGAGACCCCGTATCCCCCATGAAAATTTCGGCCGGATGGGCATTGAACCACAGAAATCCCAGACAAGCCCCGACCAGCGCACCAGCAAAAACAACCAGCTCACCAGTACCTGGCACATGGAGAATGTTCGCGTGACGGGCCAGGTCCGCATGGCCACTGATGTAAAGAAAAACGCCCAGGCCGGCACCGACCATGGCCACCGGGAGCGCCGCCAGGCCATCGAGTCCATCAGTCAGGTTGACGGCATTCGAGGACCCCACAATCACCAGATATACGAAAAAGGGAAAGAAGAAGCCCAGTGGCAGATAAAAGCTTTTGAAAACAGGGAGGGTCAAGGCCGTCTCCAACGGCGACCGGGCCGACCAGAAAAGCACAATGCCCACGACCAACCCCAGCACCGACTGTAGACAGTATTTCTGCCGGGCCGACAAACCACGGGAGCTGGACCACCGGATCTTGAGGTAATCATCAGCAAAGCCCACAGCACCAAACGACAGTGCCACAGCCAGCACAAGCCAGATATAGCCGTTGGCCAGATCAGCCCAGAGCACAGTGGCAAGGGCAAGGGCAGCAAGAATCAGCACGCCCCCCAGCGTCGGCGTCCCCTCCTTGCTCTTGTGGGAGCCAGGACCGTCATCGCGCACCATCTGGCCCAGCTGGAACGCCTTGAGCTGGCGAATCAGAACAGGACCTGCCAGCAAGGACACAATCATGGATGTCAACAACGCGAAAACAGCACGCAAGCTCAAAGAATGAAAAACGCCAGGCGAGGTCTGGCCCTCAGCCAGATGACTTATCAGTGTGTACAGCACCTTGCTTCCTTTGCTCAATTCCCTTCTGAATGATGGTGCGGCTCTTGCGCGCAGGAGGCGACTGTAAACAAGCCTCCACAACGATCTCCATAGCCGCCAGCCGCGACCCTTTGACCAGCACAGTGACATCAGGTGCCAGTATCGATTGCAACCAGCCTATAAGCGAGCCCTGGTCAGTGAAGTGCCGACCCGCACCCTGAAATCCGTCCTGCATATCAGTGGCAGACTGCCCACAGGTGACCAGCAGGTCAATTCCGGCAGAGCTGGCATAACGCCCCAGGGCCCGGCAGGTCTGCGCAGCCTCGTCCGGGGAGGTCGCATGTTCACTGGATACATCACCCACCACCAGAATCCGGCGCCCCTTGCATTCTGCCAGGCTGTCCACCGCAGCGCGCATCGAAGCCGGATTGGCATTATAGCTGTCGTCGATCACTATACAGCCCTCCTTCCCCCGGAACCACTGCCCGCGATGGGCACCGGGACGCGCGGCCTCCAGACCGGCGACAATGGCATCTATAGTCAGCCCGGCCTTCCAGGCCATGACCGCCGCCGCACAGGCATTGGCCACCTGATGAGACCCGCGAAAATGCAACATCACCGCCGCCTGATGACCGTCAAGATGGAGAACAAAATGCATACCCTCGTCACAGGACCTTGTCTGACTGGCCCAGCCCGTTGCCGAGCTGTTCGACAGACTGAAGGTGCCTATGGATGCCGGCTGGCCATGACAGTGAAACCGGGCGGCAATACGCTCTTTCCATTCATCGCAAAACGCATCGTCCTTGTTGATCACGGCCCCGCCATCGGCAGGAAGCCTGTCAAAAATAGCCCCCTTTTCCCTGACGACGCCCTCAAGGCTGAGCAAGCCTGCCACATGGGAAGCTGAGGCATTGTTCACCAGAGAAAAATGCGGCCTGACCATGGACGTCAAATGAGCGATTTCGCCCGGGCTGCTGGTCCCCATTTCAACAACGGCATACCGATGCACGGACTCCAGCCGCCCCAGCGTCAAGGGCACACCATAGGCATTGTTCAGATTCCCGGCAGTGGCCAGTACCGGTGCCGACTGCCCCATGATGGAGGCCAGCATTTCCTTGACCGACGTCTTGCCACAACTGCCGGTGACGGCCAGCACAGTGCCACGGAAAGCATCCCGGTTCATCTCACCCAGCCGGGCCAGTGCCCGATCGGTATCATCCACTTGCAACCAGGCGCAGTCCAGATCAGGAGGGCGACTGACCAACACAGCGGCAGCCCCCCGCGCCACAGCGGCCTGCACATAATCATGACCATCAAAACGTGGCCCCCTGACAGCCACAAACAACTGACCTGGCATCAGGGTACGACTGTCGATGCTGACAGACCCGACCGGCGCGTCACACCCGCGCAACGGGACACCCAGCTTGTGCGCCAATTCACTCAGACTGTCTGCTGCAATCACTGCTCTCTCCCCGCCAGCGCTCGTCTGACGTGTTCCTCATCGCTGAAGGGATAACGCATGCCCCGTATCTCCTGGTAGTTTTCGTGTCCTTTGCCAGCCACCAGAACACAGTCGTCAGCGGCGGCCACCGCTATGGCCTGTTGTATGGCCTGGGCGCGATCGACCAGGGGCCTTATCTTGCCACAGTCTGCCGCACTCAAGCCCACCAGCATTTGCTCGATAATGGCAGCAGGCTCTTCAAAGCGTGGATTGTCCGCCGTGCAGAACACCTGATCGGCCAGACGACAGGCCACCTCAGCCATAGGCACACGCTTGCCCGGATCACGCCCGCCGCCGCAACCGAACACACACAGGAGACGCCCCCTGGCCTGTGTCCGCGCCACCTGCAGCGCCTGCTCCAGCGCCGCCGGCGTATGGGCGTAATCCACCAGAACCCGGGGCAAGGCACCGCCGCCATAGATGCTCAGCCGCCCCGGAGGTGCCTCAATACTGGGCACCTGTTGCAAAAGATCAGGCACAGAAAACCCCTGACAACCCAGAGCGCCCAGCACACCCAGCAGATTGTACAGGTTAAAAGCTCCCAACAGTCCGGTGCGCAGCTCACCCTGCCCCCAGGGCGTTGTCAGCCAGCCGCGACCACCAGCACTGTCGCACTCAACGGCGTCCAGCCATATATCAGCCTGCGCACTTTCGAGAGAAAAGGTCAGACACTGCACGGCATCGGGTATATGCCTGCGCAAGAAAGGGGTCCAGGGATCATCCAGATTGACGATGGCGTGCCGCAGTCCCGGACGCGAAAACAGGCGCGCCTTGGCCCGGGCATAGGCCTCCATGGACCCATGATAATCCAGATGATCCCGGCTCAGATTGGTAAAAACCGCTGTATCAATCACCAGAGCCTCGGTGCGCCCCTGCTCCAGTGCATGGGACGAGACTTCCATCGCTATCCAGTCCAGCCCTGCATCGCGCATACGGGCGACAAAGCCATGGCAACTGAGCAAGTCTGGTGTCGTGTTGACACTGGCATCCATGGCTCCCCGGCGCCCCTGCCCCAGCGTTCCCATAAGCCCGCAGCCGATCCCCAGCCGTTCCAGAAGCGTCGCCATACAATGGACACTGGACGTCTTGCCATTGGTACCAGTCACACCCAGTATCCGCAGCTCCCGGGATGGACTGCCAAACCAGAAATCGAACAAGCCCCCGGCGCGCGCGAGCAGGGCCTCCACTCTTATCACCGGAACAGTAACCACATCAGGCTCCGGCGCAGACATCGGCAACAGCACAGCAGCAGCGCCCGCCGCCACCGCACTGTCTACATAGTCAGCGCCATCAGCCGAGACACCCGGCAAGGCCACAAACAGCGAACCGGGCACCAGTTGCCGACTGTCTGTGGCAATGGCTGACAGCACAAGATCCTGGTCCCTGGCTGGCAGCCCGAGCCAGCGTAACAGGCCATTGAGAGTTACAGGTTTCCTGTGCATAACGCCCTCTGTTTGCCAGATTCATCAGAAAGCTGCCCGAAAACACAGAGGGAGAACAATCCGGCTCTGGCCAATGTGTGTGTTGACTGTCTCTCACGACACCAGGCTCCCTCCACACGAGGGCGAACTTTGGCATATTCATCAGAATGCTGCCCGAAAACACAAAGGGAGCAATCCGGCTCTGGCCAATGTGTGCGTTGAGTGTCTCTCACGACACCAGGCTCCCTCCAGACGAGGGCGAACTTTGGCATATTCATCAAAATGCTGCCCGAAAGCACAAAGGGAGCAATCCGGCTCTGGCCAATGTGCATGTTGCTGTGTATGTTGCCCGTCACTCAAGGAGCCAGACGCTTTTCAGACGACAGCGAACAAAGAAAAATCCGGACGCAACAAACCCGCCCCTGACAACAAAAGCCCGGCAGCCCTTTGGTGAGCAACGGCAAAAGAGCCCTCTGTCACGGGACAGCTTCCAACCCCCGGGCCTGATCGGGAGCCCCGTCCGGCGGCACACCCAACAACCGCAGGGTACCGCGCGCCACCTGCGCAAACACGGGCGCTGCCACCAGCCCGCCGTAATAGCCACCCTCACGGGGAGCATCCACCATCACCACCATGACAATCCGGGGCCGATCAGCGGGCACCACGCCAGCAAACAAGGCACGGTGTTCCTTGCTGGAGTATTTGCCAGCTTCCAGTTTCCTGGTGGTCCCGGTTTTTCCGGCCACCTTGTAACCGGCAATACGGGCCCTGCGCGCAGTGCCCTCCCGCACCACTTTTTGCATCATGGTCAGCACATGGGCGGCCACGTCCGCCGAGATGACCCTGTAGGCCTGCGCCGGCTCATCACGGCGCAGCAAACTCACAGACAACATCTGCCCCTGGTTGGCCAACACCATGTAGGCCCGGGCCAGCTGCAACATGGTGACCGTCACGCCATAGCCGAACGACAGGGTCGCCGTCTCGATGGGGGCCCAGTGCTGGCGTACAGGCAGGCTGCCTGCCGCCTCCCCCGGAAATATCACACCCGTAATCTGTCCCAGGCCCAGCTGCTGATAAAAAGAGACCAGCGATTCGGCTCCCAGATCCAGCGCCAGCCGGGACAGCCCCACATTACTGGAATGCTGCAAAATACCCGCAAGGTCAAGAGTGCCGTAGTCGCGGTGATCCCGTACCAGACTGCGCCCCACACGCAGATAACCGGGCGATACCCTGATCCGGCTGTCATGACTGTAACGTTTTGATTGCAGGGCCGCCGCCATCACCAACGGCTTGACGACAGATCCCGGTTCAAACTCATCAGTGATCGCCCTGTTACGCAGACTCAACGGACTGATGGAGGCGCGATTGTTGGGATTGGACGCTGGCTGATTCACCATGGCCAACACTTCCCCGGTCCGGGCATCAAGCATCACCAGGGAAGCCGCACGCGCCCTGTGCTGGCGTACAGCCCGCTCCAGTTCCCGGTAAGCCAGATACTGAAGACGGATATCAAGCGCCAGATGCACTTCCCGCCCCGGCTCAGCACTGCGCACCAGGTCCGGCTCACGTATCACCTGACCACGTCTGTCTTTGAGCACGCGCCTGACGCCAGACACACCGGTCAGCCAGTCGTCCAGCGCCAGCTCCATACCTTCCTGGCCGACATCATCAATATCCGTCAGCCCCACCAGGTGAGCCGCGACCTTGCCAGCCGGATAATAACGGCGATACTCCGGTCGCCCGTGCACCCCGGGTACGGCCCTGTCGAGTATTGCCTGGGCCGCAACCGGCGTCATGGAGCGCCTGATCCACATAAAATGACGGCCGGCTACAATGGCTTCCCTGAGCCGCGTTTCCAGGGCCGGCCAGCGCGCGCCCAGTGCCTGCCGCAACTCAGGCCAGCGGTTTTCATGCCGGGCCAGGATCCTGGGGTCGGTCCAGAGCGACACCACCGGCGTGCTCACCGCAAGAGGATGACCATGACGATCCAGAACCAACCCGCGATACGCCGGTATTTTCTCTTCCCGCAGAGTGCGTTTGTCACCTTCGCGTTGCAGAAAGTCACGATTGAACAGATGCAGCGTCACCACCCGCCCACAAAGCATAAGCATGGCCAGCACAATCAATCCCTGGAGACTGAGATAGCGGCCGCGCCAGCCCCCTTCCCTGCTGCCAGAACTCAAGGTGCTACCACAACGACCTGACCACTGGCCGGAAAACGCATGGCCAACCGTTCGCGGGCCACCCTCTCGACCCGGGCGTGCGCCACCAGGGTGCTATGCTGCAACAGCAGCTGGTTCCACTCTTCTTCCAGACGGTATTTCCTGACCATCTCTGCCTGATGCGCCTGGAGCTGCTGCCTGTTCATGTGTCCCACCCAGACGACAGTCAACGCCGAAGACACCACCGCCGCGAACAACAGCAACAGCCACAGGGGAAAACCTCTGAGAACAGCCCGCAACAACCGGACATCCAACCCGCCTTCGCTCATGGCAGCCGCTCCGCCACCCGCATGACTGCGCTGCGTGCCCGGGGGTTGCTCTCTACTTCCCCGGGCGACGCCTTGCAGGCCTTCCCCACAGGGACCAGACGACGCGACAGCTGATCCTGGGTCACAGGCACCCAGTCCGGCAGCTCGTCACCGCGGCTGTGGCGCCTGATAAAGCGCTTGACCAGCCTGTCTTCCAGCGAATGGAAACTGATCACCACCAGCCGTCCGCCCGGCTTGAGCACCGACAGGCTTGCATCAAGAACCTGACTGAGTTCATCCAGCTCACTGTTGACAAAAATGCGTATGCCCTGGAAGGCTCGGGTTGCCGGATGAATCTTTTTGGGCCAGACCGGACAGGCGTGCGCCAGGATGTCCGCCAGCTGGGTAGTGGACACCAGCGGCTCTTTCTCGCGCGCCTCAACCAGAGCTCTGGCCATGCGTCGCCCGAATTTTTCCTCTCCCAGTGTCTTGAGCACGACGGTAATCTCCTGCTCATCCGCCTGGGCCAGCCACTCACGCGCACTGATACCGCGACTGGTATCCATGCGCATATCCAGCGGCCCATCACGCAGGAAACTGAAACCACGGCCAGCTTCGTCCAGCTGGGGCGAAGACACACCCAGGTCGAGCAACAGACCATCAATCTTCTGCTCGCCCATACAGGCCTGCAAGCCACTGAAGGCACCATGATGAATGGAGAACCGGCTGTCGCTGGCCGCCAGCTCGGCGGCGGCGGCCACGGCTTGCGGATCCCGATCCATGGCCAGCAGACGTCCCTCTGCGGCCAGGCGTGACAAAATGAGCCGACTGTGGCCACCGCGTCCGAAAGTGCCGTCTACATAACAGCCGCCGGGTCTTTTGATCAGACAGTCTACCGCCCGGTCAAGCAGCACAGTCTTGTGCGGATCCTCTTGAATTTCAGTCATTTTCCTGTTGCCGGGTCTGGCAGGCCATCCAGAAACGGCCACCTGGTGCATCCGGCACCCCGGTTTTCCTTTATGCTATGCGCCATGCTCTGCACATGTACGTGCCGCATGGCGCTGTGGGGCCGCACTGCCGTGCGACGCTAGACGCTAGAGGGACAGCTGCTGCAAGGTTTCAGGCACTGCATCCGTATCCTTTACATCGTCGATATAGGCAGCACGTCGCTTGCTCCAGCGCTCTTCGTCCCAGAGTTCAAATTTCTTCCCCTGCCCCAGGAAAATCACCTTGCGGGACAGCCCTGCGTAAGAACGTAAAAAAGTTGGTACCAGTACGCGCCCACTAGTGTCCACTTCAAGGTCGGTGGCATGACCGATCAAAAGGCGCTGAATGCGGCGTGCAAGGGGATGAAAGCTGGGAAGAGACTCGATCTGATTCTGGATTTCATTCCAGGCATCCACCGGATACACCAACAGACACGGCTCTTCCGTATCAATGGTGGCCACCAGATGCCCCTGACACTGTCCGGCAACCAGCGCACGGTAACGCGCAGGAATAATAACGCGCCCCTTGTCGTCCAGACTGAGTGAGCTGACACCACGAAACACGACAACCACCAGCCAGAATAACTGGCCTCCCACAAAGCCCCACAATAATACACCAAAAACCACAATTCGCCACAAGCAGCTGCACAAGGGAGGCTATTTCCCACCTGGACCCTTGCCGGCGATGGACAATGCATTCTGTGTGATCAAACAGTCAGCACAGGTTCGAGTCCCCGGCGAAGGAGAAGTGCACCAAGCTTACTGCCGACCCTGGGAACGGGTTGATATGATCAGTTGAAGTGACAGCTGAAGTGACGACCAGCCTGCGGCGAAGGGGGCGTGTTTGACTATTTGCGTTTACGCAGAGGGGCCGCTGTGCGCACCGCCGTCTTTGTGGCGCCCCATACCTGCGCGCCGCACTGACGTTGAATGCCATTGAGTGCCAGTCGCAAGCATGCGCTTTGCTGCTGCGGCTTTTCTTTTTGATGTCTGCATAAAGGTTGATGTCGGCACAAAGCGTGAATAGCCGATTCGCTGATCACCTGATGAATCCAGGCCACTCACTTCACTGAAAATACGCCATCATAGCCGCAACGAAGAGTGAACGCATAGGGCATGCTCTGACGGTGAGATTTTCTTGTGCTGCCACTCCACTTTCACTGCCAGTGCACAGTGTGCGCTGCAAAGCCGAGCTCATTCCAGACGTCTCAATAGTTGATACAGGCTGAAGTTGCGTCAGATTCCCGGGGGCTTTTCTCGTGCAAAGACACCTGCAGGGGAGCTCAGGAGAGTGTTGCGATGAGCCTCAACGGGGAGCCTGGAGGCTTGCTCTGCAGTTGCTCTTCTTTACAACAATGGCCGCATTCATTTTTGCGGCCAGTACCTGAGGCCGCTCTGCCGACTGAGGACGCCTGACCTGAAGCCCTGCCGGGCCTGTCGGTAGAGCACGGGCGCCGACGTCGCCCGGCCCCGGGTCTGACAAATTTCGATAACAACGGCAGCTCTCGTTTGACCCGGGAGCCATCTGCAACGACCAGACGTCAAACGAAACAGCAGTCCAGATCACCCCCTTATTTACAAGGGCGTTTCATGATCTTGTCATAGCCTGTTGTTATTGATCTGATATCGAACTCCATCCTTTCATAAATTTTCTTTCTCAAGATTTCTGCCATATGTCTACTTTCAAACAAGCGCCGAAAAGGAAGATTCTCATGACCAGAAAAGGATTTTTTAAGGAGGCTGAACATCTGATTTGTCTCGCTGTATGGATTATCGGTTTCGACCACTGCGATAGAGCATTCAGTGGCGACCCCCTCCTTCAGCAATAGATTGTGCCACTCAGGCTTCAGACCTTGTGTGGCTTTGACAAGATTCAATATCAGCAGCTCCATTTTGTTCATTTCCCATGTTGTCATCTGGCTGATAATCCCGTTGACACTGGCATTGCTTCCATAGGTATCAACATCAACGCCCTCCGACGGCACTTCAGGGGCGGGTACCGGAGTTGCCTGCTGCTCTCGCAGTGCCTCCACCTCCTGCTGCAACGCATTGTTAACCGCCAGAAGCTCGTGATATTTCTGGTCATCTTCTTTCTTTTGGTGCCGCAACTGCCCCACTGTCGCCGACAACTGCTTCACCTCCTCCGACAACCGGGCCAGTTCGACCAGTACCGGGTCCCGGCAACTGCCGACCTCCTCCAGTTGATTTCTCAGATACCGGACAGACTCCTGCTGCGAGGCTGTCGGTGTACTCTGGGCGGCTCCAGCATGACGCGGCTGGAACATCACCTCAGCATCCCTCGGCAGGAGGGAGGTGCTGGAGTGCGAGGTGACAGGTCTGCCGAATGCATCGATTGCGCTACCTGCAATGCCTTCGTTCGGGTGCGAAGCAGAGCTCGCCTGAAGACGGCCTGAGTGATGATGGGAACTGATAGATTGCATTTTTTATATTCTCCGTTGAATGGGCATTCCAGAACTCTCTTGTTCTGCCTGGGTCCTGTGCGATGCCGAGCAGATCAAAGAGCAAGCTCTTCCATCATCCCGGCTCATTGACCGCTGCAAGTTTGGACAGGCGTCCGTTCCGGAAAGTTCATGTTGTTACTCGAGAGGGAGGCTCAGGCTCTGAGCGCAATAGCAACGCGAGCAGTCTCAGACCATAAATCAGCAAAGTCGGGCCAGGCCGCAGGCATGACAGTTGTCAACAGCGGCAGCTGTCCCTTTTGACCGGAATGGCATCGGAAAAACACAAGAATCAAAAGGAACAGCAGCGCTATGGTATTCTGAGCATTATTGACAAGATGGTGTCAGGATCTGGCGAGGCAGGATGCACACAACCCGTGCGATTGCGCGCTACTCAGTCGTTTCAGTCGTTTCAGTCGTTTGCCACCTGGAAGATTTCTTCGCGAATAACCTGCCAGCGATCATTTTCAAAGACCATATCGATAGAACATTTGATTTTGGTGGATTCACCAGCCACATCGTTCTTGCGCGTCAGTACCACGACCGCATCATTACCGCGCACATGAATGTGGTGCCAATCGGCCCACTTGTTCATCGGCTCCCGTCCTTCTGCCTTCAGTCCGGCAAAGAAGGAAATGAACTCACTTTTGTTGGAGGTCTTTACATTATTCTCCCTGTCCAGGATGACAATGTGCAGATCTTTGTGATAGATGGTTTCCAGGGCATCAACATCATAACTGGTGGCCCGGTCTATAAGGGTCTCCACCTCTTTGCGAACGTATTCAGGGGTGTGGGTTGACTTGGTCATAGCAATCACCAGACAAAAGAAAAAAAAATCCATCAAAAACATCAAGACAGCCAGAGTGGCTTTGGCTTGTCTTTTGTAACGAGCGTTATTAAAGTGCGCAACCGGTTTGCTGTCAATGTGTTTTGTAACAAATGATACAAAAAAAAACGGGTCGCCCTCGCGCCTTTGATCAGGACAAGGCTATTGAAGCGGCGCTGCAAGTCTTCTGGAAAAAGGGGTATGACGGCGCCTCAATGAAAGACCTGACCCGTGCCATGGGGGTCAACAGCCCCAGTCTTTATGCCGTTTTCGGCGACAAACGCCAGCTTTATCTGACGACGATAGACTATTACTTGAACGACGACGCCTGTGCGCCGCTTGTCGCTTTTGAGTCCGAGTCTGACATCGGGAAGGCGGTGACTGCCTTTATGAGAGCGGCGATCGACTATGCGACCTGCCACCCCAGCGGGGCCAAAGGCTGCTTTCTGGCATCCTGTGTAGCCACCACGGTTGAAAGTGTTGCGGGAACGCAAGAACGACTGCAACAGGGCATCACAGGGGCAGACGAACGTCTTGCACACAGGTTCGAACAGGAAAAGGAGCTTGGCCATTTGCCTGCCGGCTTTCCGTCCCTGCAACGCGCCCGCTTGCTGTTTGATCTTCGTCAGGGGCATGTACTGCGTGCCAGGGCCGGGCTGAGCAGGCAAACCATGGATGATGATCTGCTCTGGCGC
>MPMQ01000019.1 GCA_002238585.1 Kistimonas sp. bin40
TGTCACAAGACTGTCACCATCCTCCACCCGGTCCCCGACACAGACATGGATCTCAACAACCGCTGCCTTGTCTGCCCCTATGTCAGGAACAGGTATCGTCTGTGTCTGTGGCTCGACCCCGGCTTCTGTCCCAGGGGCCGATGGGCTTTCTTCTCTCCCATCTATCCCATCTATCCCATCTATCCCATCTATCCCATCTATCCCATCTCTCCCTGCAACGACTCCCGCCGTGGCAAGCTGCGCCTCAGGTACAGATTTTTCTGCAACTTCCTCCGTAGCGGGCAAGTCCCCACTCACAGACTTCCCGCTGCCCTTTGTCTGCTCCATCTGCAACAGGTTTTGCCCACTGCTGAGAGAGTCTCCCTGTTTGACACACACCACAGCTACCCGGCCCGCTTCCGGCGCCGGTATTTCCATTGTGGCCTTGTCTGATTCCAGAGTAACTATTGCGTCACCTTCCTCTATCAGATCCCCCGGCGCTACATTAATCTCTACGACTTCTGCACCTTCACTGCCGATGTCCGGAACTTTGACGAAATGTTCTGCCATGTTTACACGCCTTCTGAACAAGCCAGGCAAGGCACCGCCTGGCATAGGAGACCATTTTTTTTTGCGGGATGTCAGTACTCAGAACCTGGCGCCGCTACCTGAGGAAAGGCGACTCTGCGTCAGGATCCAGCTCAAGGGATTCTCTCGCTTTCTTCAGGATGGCTGCATCAAGCTCTCCATCCTTGACGAGAGCATAGAGTGCAGAAAAAACAATATGACGACGGTCCACTTCAAAATGGCGGCGCAAATTGGCCCGTGTATCTGAGCGGCCAAACCCATCAGTGCCCAGCGCAATGAACCGTCTGTCGACAAACTCCCGAATCTGGTCAGCGTACAGCTTCATATAGTCAGTCGACACGATCACCGGCCCACGCGTGTTACCCAGCTGCTTCTCTACCCAGCAACTGCGCGGCTTTTTGTCCGGATTCAACCTGTTCCACCGCGCCGCTTCCAGACCATCGCGACGCAACTCATTGAAACTGGTCGCCCCCCAGATGTCTGCCTCAACGCCGAAATCTTCACGCAGAACCCCGGCGGCAGCACAGACCTCATTCATCAAGGCGCCGCAACCGAGCAACTGCACCCTGGGACCCGTACTCTTCTTCCCTTTGCTGAAGCTATACAAGCCCCGCACTATGCCCTCCGGCACATCCTTGCCCTCTGGCATGGGCGGCTGGACATAGTTCTCGTTCATCGTCGTTATGTAGTAGTAAATGCTCTCATTTTCACCGTACATTCGACGCAGACCGTCCTGGATGATCACCGCCAATTCGTAGCCATAGGCCGGATCATAGCTGACGCAGTTGGGGATGGTGCCAGCCAGAAGATGACTGTGACCATCTTCATGCTGCAGCCCCTCACCATTGAGGGTGGTACGGCCAGAAGTCGCACCTATCAAAAATCCTCGCGCCCGCAGGTCGCCGCCCGCCCAGGCCAGATCACCGGTACGCTGAAAACCGAACATGGAATAAAACACATAGAACGGCACCATCGGAATATTGTGTGTGCTATAGGATGTCGCCGCAGCAAGCCAGCTGGCATGGGCACCGCCCTCGCTGATCCCTTCCTGCAACACCTGACCACTTTGTGATTCCTTGTAAAAGAGAACCTGGCCAGCATCCTGGGGCTCATACAGTTGCCCCGATGCAGAATAGATGCCCAGCTTGCTGAACAGGCCTTCCATGCCAAACGTACGACCTTCGTCCGGAATAATGGGCACCACATGCTTGCCAAACTTCTTGTCCCTGAAGAGCAGGGACAGGATGCGATTGAGCATCATGGTCGTAGATACCGCGCGATCCCCACCGCCTTGCAGAATAGAAGAAAAAGCTGATAGTTCAGGTACAGGAAGCTGGACGTCACTCACAGCCCGGCGACGCGGAATACAACCACCCAACAGCTCCCGACGACGGCGCATGTATTTCATCTCAGGGCTGTCGTCGTCCAGCTTCAGATAGGGCAAGTCTTCCAGCTGATCATCACTCACCGGCAAGGAAAAACGGTCCCGGAAGTGCTTGAGATCCTCAAGAGGGAGCTTCTTTACGTTGTGGCTGACGTTGGAGGCCTCTCCAGACTGGCCTGTACCATAACCTTTGACGCTCTTGACCAGGATAACCGTCGGCTGCCCCTTGTGCTCTACCGCTGCCTTGTAGGCCGTATACACTTTGCAGGGATCGTGTCCCCCGCGGTCCAGGCTGGCAATCTCCTCATCGGACAAATGCTCGACCATTTTCAGCGTTTCAGGCGTTCGCCCAAAGAAATGTTCGCGCGTCCAGGCGCCGCCCTTGTTGGAAAAGTTCTGAAAATCTCCATCACGGGTTTCATCCATCAAGTGTTGTAGCGCGCCCGTGTCCTGCGCCAGAAGGGAATCCCAGCGCCCTCCCCAAACAACCTTGATGACATTCCACCCGGCCCCCCGGAAGATCCCTTCCAGCTCCTGGATAATTTTCCCGTTGCCGCGCACCGGGCCATCCAGGCGTTGCAAATTGCAATTGACAACAAAAATCAGGTTGTCCAGACCTTCGCGCGCGGCCACAGACAAAGCTCCGAGAGACTCAGGTTCATCTGTCTCGCCATCACCAAGAAAGGCCCACACCTTGCGCCCTGTATCTTCCATCAGTCCCCGGCCCGCCATGTATCTCATGAAACGCGCCTGGTAAATGGCCTGGAGCGGCCCCAGTCCCATTGATACAGTGGGGAACTCCCAGAAATCGGGCATCAGCCATGGATGGGGGTAAGACGACAGCCCATTGCCACCGCTTTCGGAACGGAAGTTGTCAAGCTGCTCCCGGGAAATGCGACCTTCCAGCCAGGCCCTGGAATAGATGCCCGGTGATGCATGTCCCTGGTAAAAAATCAGATCACTGCCTCTGGGACTGTCCAGCCCATGGAAGAAGTGGTTGTATCCCACATCATACAAAACAGCACTGGAGGCAAAAGTGGAAATATGGCCACCCAGACTTCCATCACGCAGGTTGGCCTTCATCACCATAACCATGGCGTTCCAGCGGACCATCGAGAGTATGGACCGTTCCAGGAACAAGTCGCCCGGCATGGCGGCTTGCTTGCTCACGGGAATGGTGTTTCTGTAATGCGTAGTTACAGGAAGAGAGATATGACTGCCCTGACCACAGGCTGAATTGGCAAGACAGGTCAGCAGGTAAGCGGCACGCTCCTCACCTTCTCTTTGGAGTACAGACCTGAAAGCGTCGAGCCACTCCTGAGTCTCTACGGGGTCAATATCACGCTGCATCTTGTATCCTCAGCATTCAGCGATGCGGACAAAAAAAACACGAAGCTCCCCAAACCGTTGGCGTCCGTAGCGCCTGCACGGCCAGGGGAGAGGCCAACACTCAGGCTGTTGTCTCTTCCTGCACAGTCTCAAGACGGCCCAGCAGGGTAGTCACTTTGTCAGACCAGGACTGCAACTCGCTGCGAAGATCTGCATTTTCTTTCTCCAGGCGCGCTTTGGCTTCACGCAATTCGTCGAGTTCCAGTCGATAGATTCCTATGGTTTCAACAGCATTCTGGACTTTCTCTTCTAGCTGGACGAAGGAATTCTGGGGCAAGGTCGACATAGGTTTTATCTCTTTACATCGAAACAGAGGGATTGTGGAACTGCACAATAGTAGAGGTTTCCGGGGGCGAGAGTAAATATAAATAGCAGCCCCCGACAAGGATAGGGGGGCACCCCTCCTCCAGCGAAGGAAAATCTTCCCCCGCCATCCGTGCACCATCCAAACACAGAAGGCCCCCTGTGGGGAACCTGCTTCGGTCATTTTTTGTAGCGGTTACTGCAAAACAGAACCACGCATGCTGCCGGAATGACGCGCACTGCACACACCAGCGGACCGGGTACTGGTCCCTGTACAGCAAGACCGCTTTTGCACTGAGTCCGATAGCTCGTATAATGCGCGCCTTTCGTGCCCTCCACGCCGGGGTGCGAGAGTACACCGAAGATGCAAGAGCACACCGAACGCACATCCGATGATGAACAGCACACAACGATGAATAGAGTCGCTGATGCCACCAGCCGCACAGAAGCCGACGCCGCCTCCCCCTGCCAACGCACCGACAGGATCAGGAGCTTTGTCCGCCGCAACGGACGCATGACCTGTGCCCAACAACTGGGCTGGACCCAGCTCTTCCCGGAACAAGGGCTCTTGCTTCAATCCGGCCTGCTGGACGCCGAAACTGTTTTCGGACGAACCGCTCCGCTGATTGTCGAAATCGGCTTCGGCATGGGAGAGTCGCTACTCAAAATGGCAACGGATCAGCCCGACGTCAACTTCGTCGGTATCGATGTGCATCGCGCCGGCGTTGGCAGCCTGTTATACAGGTCCAGACAGCTGGGCCACACCAACCTGCGGGTGTATTGCGATGATGCTGTCGACATCCTCAGCAACTGCCTTCCCGCAGACAGCATAGACCGCCTGCAGGTGTACTTTCCCGACCCCTGGCACAAGCTGCGCCACCACAAGCGCCGTCTTGTCAATCCTGCATTCATCGAACTGCTGCGTCCCCGTCTGAAGAGGGGAGGCACACTCCACATGGCGACCGACTGGGAAGACTACGCCTTGCACATGATGCAAGTCATGCACAAGGCCCCGGGCTGGAAAAACCAGGCAGGGCCAGATGCCTACAGCGCCCGCCCCGACTGGCGCCCTCTCACCCGCTTTGAGAAAAAAGGACAACAAAAGGGACACATTATTCGGGATATCCTCTTTGAAAGAACAGATTGATGGGCGTGACACAAGCCGTCACCCCGGGCAGACGGCAGGCGTATTCGGATCGGCCTTCAACCCCCCCACGCGCGGCCATCTGGACGCTCTTCGTCAAATGGCCGCCCGCTTTGACAGCATACTGCTTGTGCCCTGCGCCGCTCATCCCTTCGGCAAAATCTGCCTTCAGACAGAAACGCGTATCCGGTTGCTGGAGGCATTTTGTGAGGATGCCGTCGATCTTCCCTGCGCACTGATTATCTCTCGCATTGAAAGCCAGCTGTTGGCCGAACATCCGAAACGCCCGGTGTATACATGGACCCTTCTCGATGCCCTGAGCCGTATGCATCCCGAAACGGCCTTTGCATTTATACGCGGCCAGGACAATGCTCTCCCGGATGTCTGGAACAAATTTTATCGCTACACAGATATTGAAAAACGCTGGGCTGTGCTGACTGCAACGGAAAGACTACCCGTACACAGCAGTGAAGTCCGCAACCTGCTGCACAAAAAGCCCGTTGATACATGCCGCCTGAATACCCTGGTCACACCCTCTGTCCAGACAATGCTGCTGACCGATGCCCTGTATCAGGAATCATCTGAGATCGCCGGATAATCTGTTGCAGATTCCCGGACACGAGAGAATCACACCCTGCCAACCTTACCTGTTACCATATTTCACAATTACTCTTGATTCGTGACACTGAAAGCTGTCTACTGCACCCCTGCTCACCCGGAAGGCTGTCCGGGAACAGATGCCCCCTGCTGCAGAATTGGGAAACAACGCCAACGATGCATGACCATTCGCAAAACGGGGCATGCACGCCTCATAAAGCTGAATTGTCAGTCTCCACTTTGAGCGATCCTCACTGCAGGATCTCTTCCCGGACAGCCCTCTGGTTGCAGGCTTGCGCAACAAAGAACATGTAATCGCCCAGGAGTGACTGTCATGTTGAACCCTGTTTTTTCCCTGTCATCAGCGCTCGTGCTGGCCGCCGTACTCGTCGGCTGCTCGCAGAACGACAACAATCTGGCTGGCGAATCAGAAACAAGTCCGCCAGACAGACCTGACAGCCTTGTTGTTACGATAAAAGCTGTGTCTTCAGAAGGTGTTGGCGACAAGCTGGGCACCATCAAGATCACTGAAGTCGATGGTGGCGGTGTAACGCTGACCCCTGACCTGCACAGCCTGCCCCCAGGCGAGCATGGCTTTCATGTGCACGAGAATCCCAGCTGTGATTCAGGCGACAAAGAGGGACAGCCCGTTGCTGCACTGGCTGCCGGTGGACACTACGATCCTGACAACACAGGCACCCACCAGGGCCCGGAAGGAAATGGACACCTTGGGGATCTCCCCTTCCTGACAGCTGATGAAGACGGCAAGGTCACCACCGCCGTTACAGCTGGGCGTCTGGCCGTTGCTGACTTTCTGCGCCGTTCCCTGATGATTCATGCTGGCGGCGACAATTATTCTGACACCCCTCCCATGGGTGGTGGTGGCAGCAGGATCGCCTGCGGCGTAGTCGAATGGGAAAACAGCACAGAGTAAGGCTGGCCCTGCAGGCAAGGGATCCGGCCGGATACTGGCTTCCCTTGCCGCCCTCGCCCAGGACGCGCTGCGCCCTGGCGAACGAAGCTCCTGACTTCTCGGGCAGTCACCAGGAGCCGAATGCAGACGGCCCTGCATAGGCTCCCTTGCGCCCTGCACTTCCAGACGCCCTGAGAAAAACCCGTTGGCAGCAACACTGGCGCAGCCTGAGGAAGTGCTTATGGCCACCTCTCAAACACTCCCGTCGGACTTGCCTGCGCTCTGCGCTATAAACTGGCCAAACCCCTCCTGCAAAGACCGCAGCTTCTTGGCCATATCAGCACCGTCAGCCACAGCAAAACCGCTTTTTTGAACCCTCTTCTCCAACTCTACAAACTGGAATTGTAGATCTGTCACCTTATCAATGACCTTCCTGTCAGGCGCTGGCTGACCAAGATAGACGTCCCACTGCCTTTCGCATGCGTGGTACTGCTGCCGAACAGCATTGAACAAGGCTTCCAGCGTTTCAGGGGCAGGTGCCTCGGGCGCAGCATCGGCCTGGGAGCGGGGTGACAAAAACCAACTGGATGCCCAGCCCCCGATTTTTCCTATCGCCGCCGCTGTCTTGGAGACCACAGGTTTCAGAGTCAGCAAAAGCATACCCGTTGTCGCCCATTGAGCCGGCACACGGTACTCAGGTCGCTGCGCGGCAGCGAATACAGGAACAAGCGAACTCTGATTTGCCAGCACAGCCTCCGGCAAATAATCCACGAAATGCCCGGGACGACCAAGCAGCGAGAAAGCCTCCTGCACATAGTCCACACAATTGTGCCCCAACAGGTCATACCTGCACAGATCCCCCTCCACCCCCTCCGGCCAGGGCCTGGCGCAGCCACGACCGGACTTGACCATAAAATCGGCTATGGCCTGAAATTCATCCCTTGTCAAGGTGAAGCTCACCGAGGGCACTTCCATAACCTCATCCTTGCCCCCATAGGTTATCTCTTCATCTTGAATCATTCCTTGGTCGCCACGACTGAACCAGGAATTCGGGACGTAAAAGCCTGTCAACATTTTGGTGGCGAGAAACATCACAGCGGCGTCATCCGCATCAAGTTTTTTCGTTATGGCTCCTGCAGTGTCTGTTGCATTTGTGACGTTTCCGTCAGATTCATTATCACTACCGTTATCGGACGTTATGGCATTTGTAGTGTCTGCAGCATCTGTGACGTTTTCGGCAGATTGATCATCACCACCGTCATCGGACATTGTGCCATTTGCGGTGTCTGCTGCATCTGCGACGTTTTCGGCAGATGCATTATTACTGCTGTCATCGGACTCTGTGTCCTGCGGATACAACCCCTGTGACCGCTCAAAATTAGTTTGCGGGTTGCTCAGCCGAATAAAAGCATGCATGGAATCCATATGAATACTGAGGGAAGGTTCTTCTTTCACCGAACGCACAGAACGCCCAAAAGCACTCGCGGCCTCGCTCTTGATAGAGGAAGCGGTGTCAGCCAGATCTGGTTTTGCCGTTGCGGATGGTGATTTACCGGAAGAAGGAGGGGAGGGGGGTGTAGCCATGCTTTTCTTCTCCTGTCTGTGACCTCAGGCGTTCGCGCAGGCACCCGCCTTCCCTGGCTACAAGAGCCGCAGAAAAACGGGACCCGTAAGTCTTCCAGCTGGACATAACGAGCGGGAAAAGTCAACGGCGGACAGACCCTCCGCCAAAGACACAGGAGATGGGCAGCCAAACTACAAGTCGTTGCCAACCGGCATCTTTGCCGCGAACTCTCAAGGTGACAACCGAGCCAGAGAGGCTGCAGCTTCAGGAACAGATGGATCCGGAGCTGGCCTTGCCAGCATGCTGCGCCCGAATCAGCAGCCCAATCGGCTCGTGACGACCTGCCTTCTTCAGGGGAGGCGGGCTGATAAATGCATCACCAAGCGACACTGAAGGGCATCGAACAGCATGGGCGCGTCCAGCGCCGCCCATCTGGACAGCAGAAGACAGAGACATCCTCCGAACAGACAGTTCTCTCCGATCTTCATTCAAGTTCCAGACAGAACGGCACAGCACAGCACAGCACAGCACAGCACATTAGCCTGGCACCCGGTGGATGCAGGCACCCAGCTGGCGCAATTTTTCTTCTATGCACTCATATCCACGGTCTATGTGGTAAATGCGATCAATCAGCGTATCACCTTTGGCAACCAGGCCCGCAATCACCAAACTGGCCGAAGCCCGCAGGTCCGTGGCCATCACAGGCGCAGCTTTCAGCGACTCAACGCCTTTGACAACAGCACTGCTGCCACTGACGTCTATGCAGGCCCCCATGCGCGTCATTTCCAGCACGTGCATAAAACGATTCTCAAAAATGGTTTCCGTGATAATGCCCGTGCCTGAAGCCACCGCATTCAGCGCAGTAAACTGGGCTTGCACATCTGTGGCCATCCCCGGATAAGGTGCTGTTTTCAGATTGACAGCACGCGGCCGCTCCCCCTGCATATCAAGCTCGATCCAGTCAGGACCACAGGAAATTTGGGCACCCGCCTCACGCAGCTTGGCCAGCACCTGCTCCAGCAAGGCCGGCTCCACCTCCTTGAGACGAATGCGACCCCGCGTGGCTGCCGCTGCAACCAGATAAGTACTGGCCTCGATCCGATCCGAAAGCACTGCATGCGTACAGCCGCCCAGCCGCTCTTTACCCCGAATGCGTACAGTCCCGGTACCATGGCCTTCGATATCAGCGCCCATGCGAATCAGACACTCTGCAAGGTCCACCACCTCGGGCTCTCTGGCCGCGTTCTCGATCAGGGTCTCCCCTTCTGCAAGAGTCGCCGCCATCATGAGATTTTCCGTACCGGTCACCGTCACCGTATCGAGAAACAGACGAGCACCCTTAAGGCGGCTGGCAGTCCTGACCTTGATGTAGCCACCTTCTACCTCCACATCGGCCCCCATGGCAGCCAGACCACGCAGATGCAAGTCGACCGGACGACTGCCAATACCACAGCCTCCCGGCAAGGCCACCTCTGCGTAACCATTGCGGGCCACCAGAGGACCCAGAACCAGGATAGAAGCGCGCATGGTTCTGACCAGATCGTAAGGTGCCTTCAAGCGCCGAATGCCACCCGCCCGCACTTCGACATTCATGGTTTCGTCAACAATGGACTCCACCCCCAGACAGCCCAGCAATTCCAGCATGGTCGTGATGTCTTTGAGGTGCGGCAGATTGCACACCGTGACAGGCTCGTCAGTCAGCAGTGCCGCCGCCAACACCGGCAAGGCCGCATTCTTGGCACCTGAGACACGAATTTCTCCGTCCAGAGCGGTACCGCCAGTGATTATCAGTTTATCCATCGAGTGCTCAAAAAATCAGGAAGGTAACAGAGTGACGGCGTCAGGACGCAGCGGCACCGCCAGTCGGCCGGGGCTGTGCATCAGCCCGGGAGGACGTGCGGCGCGACCACTCTTCAGCGGTGAAAAGCCGCAGATTCACAGCATGCAGGCTCCCATCTGCAATGCGGTCACCAAGAAAAGAATAAACAAGCTGCTGACGCCTCACCGGAGACAGCCCCGCGAAAGAGGCAGAAATGACGGTCATAGAAAGAGCGCAACCTTCACCTTCAAC
This sequence comes from Kistimonas sp. bin40, assembly GCA_002238585.1. Classification (GTDB taxonomy): domain Bacteria; phylum Pseudomonadota; class Gammaproteobacteria; order Pseudomonadales; family Endozoicomonadaceae; genus Sansalvadorimonas. Next base: position 9,933 of record MPMQ01000019.1, read on the forward strand.
ATGAACCTCGGCGCCTTCAAGCCCCTTGGCCACACATTGCTTGATTTCATTTGCCAACATGATCCGTATTTCCCTCACAAGCAGCAGCCGAAAACGAGGAAGACTTGCTCCCGGCTCCCGCATCAGAATCTATACAAAGAAGCACGTCCAGACCACACAGACCGGCAAGCGCCGCAAGCTCTCCGGGAAACTGGACATAACAAAGGCGGTGCCCTTGATCACGGCGCGCCCGCCGTAACCAACACACCAGCAGGGCCAGAGCAGCACTATCCGCGTCACTCACAGCCGAGAGATCCACGACAACATCTCCCTCTTCCAGGCACCTCTTCAGCTTGTTCCACCCAGACTCAAGCAGCGCAGGAACAGTTCCGGCATCGACCGTCCCTCTCAGTGCAAGATAGCCGGGTTTGACTGGCTCCAACGCAATCATGAGCTCTTCTTTTGCCGCCCAGAGTCAGATGGCCCATTCGTATCAACCAGGCTCCCCCACTCGTCGATCACCTTGTCCAGTGGCTTGGCATCGCCGTTATGCGCCGCCACGGCAGAAGCAAACTGACTACGGAACTGAAAAAGAACATTGAGGCCTTCCAGGGTGATGTTGCGTATCTTCCACGCGCCATCCTGGTCCGCACTCATCACTGTATCCTTCCCGCTCTTGTCCGCATCCTTCCCGCTCTTGTCCGCATTGACCATTTTTACCATTCTGTAGGTCACCTTGTAGCTGGGGGGCGGAAATGGACTTTTACTGCAGGCCGAAGACCGAACGCCGTCGCGAACCCCACTGGTGGCGTAACCAAAAATCAGATCAACAGAAGCACTGCGCCGCTCAATCTGTGACGATGCTGTACGCCTTTGTAAATGCGAATCAGACAGGACGCAAAAATCCAGACGACCTCTCTTCTGCGCCTCCCGCGCCTCCTCATCCAGTGCCAGCAGTGATCGGCTGTAGAAATTGACCAGACTGATGCGGAACGAATCGGCAAACTTCTTGCGTTGATCGGAATTGGCCGAGTTGGCATATTTCCCCATCACACTCCTTGCTATCGCATCAAAGGCCACAAAATCATCAAGGCCACTATTGAGGATCGCCTTGGCAAAGGTCCTCGCATCCGACCCGGCAGAGGAATGCAGCAAGTTGATCAATACATTGGTCGCATCAATCGCCGCCTGGCGCGCGCCCCGCTCCTGGACTGCGGCCTGCGCTTGCCGCGCAGCCTTCTCTTCCTGCGCTGCCACTGTAGCAACAGACCAGGAGATCACCGAAACCAGGGCAGCCGCAAGGCCTGCCCACCCCAGCACCAGTATTACAAACTTCTTGTTCACGCCCGAAAACGGCTTTTTCGTCACCCTGGACCTCCTGCCAGCAGTTCAAGACACCACCAATCAATCCCCTCCATCAGAGGAGTTGAGTAGAAACCGGCCTATGAGCTCTTCCAGAACAACGGCTGACTGCGTGTCCTCCACAAGGTCGCCGTCTTTCAGAAAAACATCATCCCCGCCAGCACTGATACCAACAAACTTCTCTCCCAGCAAGCCGGTCGTCAGTATGGCCGCAGAGCTATCCAAAGGGATTGTGTTCACATCAGCGTCGAGATCCATGGCCACGCGCGCCATGTACGTGTTCTTGTCGAACTCGATGTCCACCACCCGCCCCACAGTAACACCTGCCATGGATACCTTGGCTCGGCGCGTCAGTGCGCCAACATTGTCAAACTCTGCATACAACCGGTAGGTACCACCTCCCGCGCTGACAGACAGACCACTGACCTTCAGAGCCAACATGGCCAAGGCGAGGAGACCGGCCACAAGAAACAAGCCCACACTGATCTCGATGGTTCTCACGCGCATCTTCACAGATCTCCAAACATCACAGCAGTCAGAAAAAGGTCCAGAGCCAAAACTGCCAGCGATGAATATACGACAGTCCTTGTTGTCGCCAGGCTGATCCCCTCCGATGTAGGCATGGACTCGTACCCCTGAAAGACCGCAATCCAGCTGACCACTACACCAAAAACAACGCTTTTGATCAGACCATCCATAACATCATCAGCGAAGCTGACTGCCTGCTCCATATTGCCCCAGAAAGAACCATCATATATTCCCAGCCAGTCAATCCCGATCAGGGCACCACCGAGAATGCCAACCATCGAGAAAATACAGGCCAGAATCGGCATGCTGATCACACCGGCCAGAAAGCGAGGGGCCGCTATCTGGCGCAAGGGATCAACCCCTATCATTTCAAGACTGGCGAGCTGGTCTGTTGTCTTCATCAAACCAATTTCAGCCGTCAGCGCTGATCCCGCCCGCCCGGCAAACAGCAAGGCTGTCACCACGGGTCCCAACTCACGCACCAGACTCAGTGCCACCAGCTGGCCCACAGCTTGCTCAGTCCCGTAACCCACCAGGATGTTGTATCCCTGAAGGGCCAGGACCATACCAATAAAGAGTCCCGCCACTGCAATAATAACCAGGGACAAAACACCCACAACGTACACTTGCCGCACAAGAAGCGGGAAAAAAGCCCCTTGCCCGCCTCCCCCGCGCGATAACATCAGAAACAGGATCAGGGTTGCCCGGCCCATCACCCGCACTGTGTCCACCCCCCAGCGCCCCAGGGAAACCATAGATTCCGTGCACCAGTTCACGCACTCTCCCCCAACATATCCTCTGAGTAGTCCTTTGCAGGGTAATGGAAGGGAACGGGACCGTCAGGTAACCCCTTCATAAACTGTGTCACCTGCGGATCATCAGAATTCTGCAACTCATCGGGCCGACCAGAGGCAATAACGGATCCATTGGCCAGAATGTAAAGCACATCGGCAATCGCCGCTGTCTCTGCCAGATCGTGGGAGACGATCAAACTGGTCAACCCCAAGGCTTTCTTCAGCGAACCCAGCAGGTTTACCAGTACACCCATGGCGATCGGATCCTGCCCCACAAAAGGTTCGTCATACATAATAAAGTCCGGATCCAGAGCCGTGGCCCGAGCCAGGGCAACCCGGCGCGCCATTCCCCCCGACAGCATGGCTGGCATGAGCGATGCGGCCCCGCGCAAACCCACGGTCTGCAGTTTCATCAGAACAATGTCCCGAATCATCGACTCTGCCAGTCCGGTATGTACACGCAAGGGGAAGGCAACGTTGTCAAAAACGCTCATGTCAGTGAACAGTGCCCCGCTCTGGAACAGCATGCCCATGCGCGCTCTGAGATGGAAAAGTTCATCACGACGCAGAGAAGACAGCAGCTGACCATCAACCCTGACAGTGCCGGCATCTGGCGTAAGCTGGGCACCGATGAGTCGCAGCAGGGTCGTTTTGCCGGTGCCACTGGGCCCCATGACCGCCGTGACCTTGCCTCGGGGAATATCCATATCAACCCCGTCAAAGACAACCTTGTTACCGTAACCAAAGGAAAGCCCTCTTATTTCGATAAAATTGTCCTTATTTTCAGTCATGGGCACACTAATTCCGCTGGTTCGGACCGGGTGGCGGGAAAGACGCAAAAACCACGGACGGCCGCCTCCATGGATTCCCTTGCACTTGTTCGGGCTCCAAGTCCGAGGTTCCTTTCTGATGCCAGATTGATGCCAGACAACGGGCAGCTCCAGCACCGGAGAAAGCGAGATTCCTTACGTACAAGGGGCGGAAAGTCTATACACAGGACCTTGCTCGTGCAAGCAAAAGCCTCCGCCCCGTACAGAGTGACTCCGGCAGCATGGGAACCTGACCGGAGCTGCGAGGTCCAACGAGTGCCACCCCGGTAGTGGTGCCCGACTCCACAACCGGAGTCAAGCGACCGCCTGGATCAACGGGGTCTGTAACAGTCACAAAAAGCACGAGAAACCGCGCCCATGCATCCACACTTGACCTCCAGGTCGGCAACATTCAGCCAGGCGGGTCCGCCTGAGGGCCCAGCCCCCTCCAGAGACAGCAGCAATCCACAAGAAATAGCGAACACCTCCCAGACCACAGATACATCTCTGGTAGCGCGCCACAGACGCATCACGCACCTGAACCAGAAAATGTTACGCTGCCTTTACGCCCGCGAAGCAATCGAAGACCGGAGCTTGCTGGAGCATATGCTGCGCCGGCATACAGAGTTCAAAACCATCCCCGAATTGATTCAACTCAGTGACCGCGATATTGGCACTGTTGTGCAGGGCATGCCTCGCCAGCAGAGACGAATGGGCTTCCAACTGCCACGCCCCCTGCAAATACGCTTGCTCAAAGACGTCACCCTGGCCAAACAACTGATCATCAACTGGCCCTGGTTATTCGCTTATCTACCCGCCGAGTTGAAAACAGTCGATACCATGACAACCCTGATGGGAAGAATGACGCCCACTCACAAAGAATATCTGCTGCGCTACATGGACGAAGACAGCCCCCAGCTGTGCCGCGCTCTGGAGTCCACCGAACAAAGAATCAAACGAGACCCAGAGGCACTACACACACTGGACGCGGCCAGCATCACACCCCGCATCCGCCAGGTAGCTGTGTCTACCAATGCCAGTCTTCTTCCTCTTTTCGAGTCCATAGACGAGCAGGAATACCAGACTCTCTGTGAATTGGCACTGGATAAAACGGGCCTGGCCCTGGGCTTCATGAAAATGGAGTGCCGTACCGAGGCGCGAACGGACCGGGCACTGGCACACCGACAACCCCCTGCCATAAGTGCAATTCCTGAGGCCATCCGCACCCCCGAACGGCTCACAAAATCGCTGGAAAAGACCTGCAGAGCACAATTCTTGTTCGGGCAACGACAGAGATGGGCTTTTTTTGAAGCGCATCCGCCACTAATGAACATCCTTAAAAAACAGGACGACTGGCTCAACAAAATCCCTTACTCAGAACGCAGCGAAGCCTTGTGCTGCGAGTATATGGTCCGGTTTCCGCAGGGGCTGAAATATGTACCATCAGCCATACGCAATCGCCACCCTGAATGGCTGACGGCGCCATGGCGGCCTGATATTTACCAATCACTGGACAAACAATTCCAGATTCCTGTGCCATCGCTGCTCGACGAAAGCCAGTTGAGAGCACTGGTGAACAGCTGCAGTATTTTGCTGGCACAAGTGCCAAAGCACCTGAGAAGGCACATGCCTGCCTGGGCGCTGGCCTTATCTCCACTGGCAGAGCAACAAACATACCTCTCTGCCAGGCACCAGAGCCTTGTTTTGTCCAACGGTGGCACAGAAGGGCTGGCCACAGCGTTTGAAGCACCACCTTTCTGGATCGATCCGGCCGCTCTGCTCGACCCCATGCAGACAGCGCACTGCAGTCGCCGGGCCGCCTGGCTGCCAGACCAGGTACGCAAGAAACTGCTTTTCTGCCATCACTTCCAGCCGCGTCACCAGCATGCGGGATGGGAGTTGCGCCGACACATGGATGAGCATACCCAAATGCTCAAGGAGCAGCTTTTGAACCAGGAAGTGCCGCTCTGGACGCCCGGCGCCGACGCTGCCTGGCAACACCGGGGCGGGCGCACCCTGGTGCAGGAAGAAGGCGGCCGCTGTGTCCACATGAAATTCCAGCGCCGGAGGGAGCCACTGGCAACCTTCGCTGCCGAGCAGGCCGTGCAGAATTTCGCGCGCAAGCTGTCGCAGTTCACATGGAAAAGTGAAATACCCATTCCTGAAGGATTCCATCTGGTACCACTGGAAGCTCTACCGGTGCCTGCGACAGCTTTCCCGGACGCACTGGAAGTCCATTGCTACAGCGGACAGCGCCATGCGCTGGCGTTCCGTTTTACTACGCGCGATTCCCGTTACGACGGGCTCGCCTGGCAGCTCGACGAGCAAGGCAGCAGCGATCAGGCCGAGCAAGGTCTACTGAATGCATTTCACGACCTTGGACTCTGGAGTAGCCTGGGCGCTGTTCACACTTCAACCATAGGCTTGTACCACGGGATCGACGAAAACGGCGAACGCCCCGAATTGCTGTTGCTTGGCTTGTTCCATTCCAATGCCTGCTATCCCGGCGCCCTGCGCTTCTGGAGCACCAAAGCTACAGAGGCATCCGACTGGGGCTGGTCCGGTCTGCGCGATCTGGGAGATCTTGAGCTCTACCCCTTTATCACCAGCTACGTGGAGTCGGCAGATGTCCAGTGGACGCTACCTGGCTACGGTCAACGTGCCTCTTTCGTCAACGCTCTGGCCCAGAACATCATGGCTGGCGTGCTGCACTACGCGCGCCTGCACCGGGCGCAGGCTTCATATCACTACTCCAATACGACACAAGTCGCAAAGCTGGCCTGTTTCCTTGAAAAAGGCTGCGATGCGTTACTGGCCGGTCTGCTGGGCACTGGCAGCCGACTCCAGCAGCTGTTTGAGGAAAGCTGCAAGGGAGCCGGGGAAATCTACCCACAATGGCTGCGCCGAACTGCCGAGGAAATCATCTACTGGACCGCCGCGCAGCACCCGGACAAAGATTGCCTCGCTCGTCATCTTGTCGAGCAGGGACGCCCTTCGGAAACGCTGTATCCCGACCATCCCTATTGGTCTCGCCGTTACAACGAGCACTTTGTCAGCGAGGAAGGGGAGCACCTGGGTGCCAACACCAACAAACTGCCCCTGTTTTACCTGATTCGTGGACTCTATCTGCTGGTTGCCGGCGTAGCAGACCGGCTGAGCCCGGCCGAACACCCTGATACAACACAGAAGGCTGTCGTTCCTGCATAGTCATCCCCTCAAACCGGCTCCGCTCTTCACCTGGGGCGACTCCACAGGGCCCTCGCCACAGCGGGCACCTGAAGCGCCACCCACAACTCACAGGTGCTCAGCACGGGCTGAACTTCAGGCAGAACCTGCTGTCCAACTGGTTTGTGTGCACATCGCGCTCACAGCCGCGTGGCAAACAGCATTTTCCTCGCAGGTGCGACAGCCATGCACCCTCAGGCCACTTGCCCCCGCCGGATGGGACACAAGAAAAACAAATATCACGCACGAAAAGATAGAACAAAGACACGCACGGAGAAGCTCACCATGAACATTACAGACTGCAACCGTCCATCATTCACCGGAGTACCGCAGGTGGCCCCTATACCGGGTTTGCACCGGGGCCCGGCCATTCGGCTGGCTCGCCCACACGCCTGCGCCCTTCTCGCCAGCTCACAGCTGACGGCCACACAAGCCAGACACCAGACGAGCGGGACAGCGTCAGACGTCTTCAAGGCAGTGCCACAGGATCCCCCGGATACCCGTCCATGGTTCGAGAAAGCTGTTTTCGCGCCACACACTGACATAGGCACACTGTTGCCGGACCCCTGGCTCAAGAAAACACTGCAACAGCCTGAGGAGAGTCAGCTTTTCTACCAGCAGGAAGTGGCGCGTCGCAAGCAACTGCAAGCGGCTGGCCAAGGAGACAAGTACACTTTCCAGCCTTTCATGGTCACCCTGGGGAACATGAAGAAACTGACGCAACACATACTCAGCAATCAGCAGTTCGAGACCCCACTCGCCCCCGATGAGCGCCAGGCATTTACGGCCCTCGAAGAGCATATCGAAACACTGATGGCTCAGCGGGCTCCCTACACGCGCACCCTGTACCTGGCCATACTGATGGCCTGTCTGCAAGAAATTGTCACGGTCCGCCGGGTCGTACCCGTGCTGCGCGAAGAGGCACCACGCCTGTTCGGCCTTCCATCAGCTATCAAGCGTCTTCAAACTTCCAGTTTTTCAGCTGTCAGGGACGGGGAGAAAAGCGAACATCTGGAGGCACAGGACATCCCACTCTCCAGCGTTATGTCTTGCAACTGGGGAGGACTCAATCCTGAAGGTGCGGACGAAAAGCTTTGCCTCTTCTCTAACTGGCCCGAGTTCCGGCACTGGTTCCCCGCATGGCTGGAGGATCCCGAGATGTTCCTCTACCCGGCCTTAGAACCCTTGGACCCGGAAGATTTCTGCCGACTGGGTCACCACCCCATCTACCCGCTGGGCATGATGACCGCTCACGCCCTCAATGCCGATGGCTATATGATGACAGCACTGCGTTTTCTTCAACACGACCTGTCACACACCTATGTGAGAACCCTCAAGAACCAGGAAACCAACCACCCCCTGAAAACCCCTGCTGACTGGCTGCAGTTCCGGCAACTGTTAATGGACAGGGTGCCCCCCGAGTTGCAGGGGGAGCAAATGAACAGGGCCTTGCAGCTGATTGTTTTTCATCTTTTTCACGAGGCATCAAAAGAAGAAGCTTGCAGGGATATGAATGCAGACAGCTTTCTGCCGCTTCTACAAAAGATCAGCATTATCAGAAGAGTACGCCGCTGTGGCTACCCTGCCCTCTGGCAGAAGATCCGCGACAATCAAGCCCTGCTGGCATGCCTGTGGGCACACAAGCTGTACAAGCACTGGAGTCAAAACCCCACCAGTCAGACCGACATACTTCAACCACTGCGCGAGCGCTTTGTCCATAACGATGGACCCTCGCTATTGAATCACTGGCGTTTTTTGCATACACACCTTGACGTTCTCCAGAGGGATTTTTGTCGTCAATCAACGGTAATCGACGTTGGTGGCGGCCACGCCAGTCTTGACTACGAAATCCCATGTTTGCGTGCCTCCGGTATATTCCCGTTACGTTGGAGAGAAGAACACAACTATCACGCCGAAGGGTCTGTGGACCATACTGATGTCCTCTACTTTGCTTTGTTGCACTCAGCACAAGGGCGTCAGCTGATGGCCCGCGCGACACAACACGAGCTGCCGGCCGGCGCTTTCTGACGGGGGACTCCCACAGATGCCGCCAGCCTCAGAAGACCGCCCCCGATCCAGCCAGCTCCAGCTCCCCACGCAGGACAGGGTGCACAACCAGTGGCGAAGGGGCCAGGCTATAAGGCTGGTGCTGCGGCAGCTGTGGCCTGGTATCCGGTCAGGGAAAGGCCAGCAAGCCTCGTCATCAGATCGTGGTCATCCGGAAAGCCGCCAGATCCTGCCCGTCCTGAGCCGCACCTACAACCGCTTGCTGGGCCTCTTCCAGTTCAGAAATGACCTTGTTCATTTCTTCCTGTTGAGCGTTCATTGCTGCACTCATCTCGACTAACCAGGCAGCATCGTCAGCAGCATTCCCTGTAGCCTCTGTAGACGCAGCAGCAGATGCTCCGGTCGAAACGCCGGCCTCCTGGGGCTGGCCAGCATCCTGCCGTGCCTGAAGCAGCATAAGGTCCTTGAAAAAGCCCACTTCGCCGTTCTTGATAATGTCACCGGTAGAATGTTCGTTGATCAGCTGGTTGACCTCGGTATAGGTCTCAGCATCCAGCCGGCCTTCCTGGTTCAGCCGGTCCAGGGTTTGACGTGCCAAATCTTTGGGCTGGGCACCAAAGTTGAAGGCGTGATCATGACTGCTGAAGGCATCCAGCACTTCCTTGAGCTCGGGTGACAACTGCGGAGCAGGAATACCGATCAAGCCTGATGTCTGTAGATCAATAGTCGCCACCTTCTGCATGGCGGCATCGTACTCTGCATTCATCTGGGCACCGTAGCCTGCAGCGCCGGCTATACCAAAGCTGAATATATTGGCGAAGCTCAGTTTGACGTGCGCACACCCAGCCGTCTTCTCGGCCTCGGCCCGTTCCTGCCCCAGCTGCTCCAGCTGCTCCTTGCGCTCTTCCTGCATGGTTTTGACTTCAGCCTTGTTGGCCGCTGCCTGAGATATGGCCAGATCATCCTGCGTCTGGCTCACCTCAGCATTCAAATTCGCCAGCAACGCCTGAAGATCGCTGGGGTTGAGCGTGGATAAATACTGGGCGGCCTCCGGCGGGGGAGCAGGAATGGATGCCATGGGAGAACTGCTGGTGCCGACCTGGCCCTTGTTGCCCTCGGTGTGGCTGACCGACAAATTCCCTACGTCAGTTTTCTGCGACGCCCCGGTCTGGTTGACATCACCAGCGCCCTGCGCTGCCCCCGTTGTTGCAGGCTGTATGGGCTGCTGCCCGCCGACACCACCATTAATTCCTGCCATGTTTAATCCTCACTCCGGCTCTGCTTTTGTTTACCTCTCCCTTCCAGAATTCTGGAAGCCAGTTTCCATTCATAACGGAACGCAGTCTGGTCACGGGCCAGGCCCTCGGCAACTCTCATGGCAGCTCTGGCCTCTTTCTTCCTGCCACTCTTTATCAAACACAAAGCAAGATTAAGAAGGGAACGCGGATCGGAAGGATTCATGCTGACAGATTGCTCCAGCACCCCCAAAGCAGCAGCATAGTTACCCAGCCGGTACTCACAGGCACCCAGAGCGGCAAGATACTCTGCATTGCGATGATCATGGACACACAGGTAGCGCATGATCTTGCGCGCCTCTACGAATCTTTCGCTCTGGTAATTCTGGTGTCCCAGACTGTAAATGGCATCAAGAAGGGGCTGGTCTATCCCTTTGAGACTGGCAATCGAGTGTCCTTCCCAGAGCAGGCCCACGCCCTGCTGGGGAATGCCACTGGCTTTCAACAGGCGCTTTAGTATTCCACTCATATTTTGCTCGTGTGTCATCCTGACAAAGGAAATCGTTTCTTCCCATACATAACGACTCCGACAGGCAGAACTTGAACAGAAAATACATAAAGAGCTCGAAGCGCTGACCGCAGTCCACTAACAGACCTCGCAAGCCAGACCGTCAAAAAAAAAGGGTGCTCCCTTGAAATTATCAAAAAGGGCTCCCATATCCCTGCCGGGCGAAAGAGCCATACACCGCCTGGAAAAACGCTCCCGGACAGGGTGGCACGCACCGGCAAATATTTTTTTGAATTCAAGGCATGTCCCCTGTCAGGGATTGCAAACGTGGAGGAACCTTCAATGGGCAAGGGATCGGGTAAAATTATCGGTATTGACCTGGGAACAACCAACTCCTGTGTCGCTGTGCTGGACGGCGACAGCGTCAAGGTGATTGAAAACGCAGAAGGCACCCGTACAACACCATCTGTTGTCGCTTATACCGATGACGGGGAAACCTTGGTCGGCATGCCAGCCAAACGGCAAGCTGTGACCAACCCTGATAACACCTTGTTTGCGATCAAACGTCTCATAGGGCGCCGCTTTGAGGACAAAGAAGTCCAGAAAGACATCAAGATGGTGCCCTATAAAATCGTCAAGGCAGACAATGGCGATGCCTGGGTCAGCGCCAAAGGCAACACTATGGCTCCGCCGCAGATTTCTGCGGAAGTCCTGAAGAAAATGAAGAAAACCGCCGAGGACTACCTGGGCGAGACCGTCTCCGAAGCTGTAGTGACAGTGCCGGCCTACTTCAACGACTCCCAGCGCCAGGCCACCAAGGATGCCGGACGCATCGCAGGTCTTGATGTCAAGCGTATTATCAACGAGCCCACTGCTGCGGCCCTGGCCTATGGGCTGGACAAAGCCAAAGGCGATCAGACAATTGCCGTCTACGACCTCGGTGGCGGAACCTTCGACATTTCAGTCATCGAGATTGCCGATGTCGATGGCGAACATCAGTTCGAGGTTCTCTCTACCAGTGGCGACACTTTCCTGGGCGGTGAAGACTTTGACCTGCGCCTGATTGAATTCCTGGTCGACGAATTCAAAAAGGATCAAGGCATTGACCTCAAGGGCGATCCGCTGGCCATGCAGCGTTTGAAGGAAGCTGCCGAAAAAGCCAAGATCGAGCTGTCTTCGTCCACGCAGACCGATGTCAACCTGCCGTATGTAACTGCCGACGCCTCAGGGCCGAAGCACCTGAACGTCAAAATAACCCGTTCCCGACTCGAAGCGCTGGTGGAAGACCTTGTGGAGCGGTCGCTGGAACCTGTGCGCAGAGCGATCAAGGACGCAGACCTGCAAGTGTCAGCCATTGACGAAGTGATTCTGGTTGGTGGGCAGACGCGCATGCCACTGGTCCAGAAAAAAGTCACGGAGTACTTCGGAAAAGAAGCACGCAAGGATGTTAACCCGGACGAAGCTGTGGCCATGGGTGCCGCTCTGCAAGGCGGCGTCCTGTCAGGCGATCGTACCGATGTTCTTCTTCTCGATGTCACACCTCTGACACTGGGTATAGAAACCATGGGCGGGGTCATGACTCCTCTCATCGAGAAAAACACAACTATCCCCACCAAGAAGTCGCAGACATTCTCCACAGCTGAAGACAATCAGAACGCTGTCACCATTCACGTACTCCAGGGCGAGCGCAAACAGGCTCATGGCAACAAGTCACTGGGACAGTTCAATCTGTCTGACATTCCAGCGGCTCCACGTGGCAGACCACAAATTGAAGTCTCCTTTGACCTGGATGCCAACGGCATACTGAATGTCTCGGCCAAGGACAAAAATACAGGCAAGGAACAGTCCATTGTCATCAAGGCCTCTTCTGGCCTGTCAGACGACGAAGTCGAAAAGATGGTCCGTGATGCCGAGGCCAATGCCGAATCGGATCGCCGGTTTGAAGAACTGGCGCAGGCGCGCAACCAGGCAGATGCCATGATTCACGCCACACGCAAAACGCTGGAAGATGCAGGCGACAAGGCCACGGATGAAGAAAAAGCCAGCCTGGAAACAGCCATCAAAGAGCTGGAAGAAGCCATCAAGGGAGATGACAAGGAGCAAATTGAAGCCAAGAGCCAGGCTCTGATTCAAGCCTCTTCTCCTTTGGCCCAGAAAACCGCTGCCGGGGCTGAACCCCAGGCAGAGGCCAAGGGTGAGAATGTCGTTGATGCCGAGTTTGAGGAAGTCAACTCCGACGACAAGAAATAACCCCTCCTCACACACATCCTTGCTGTGCTCCCCAGGAGGCAGAAAGAACTACGGTAACAAGGGCAGGCAAAGCATCTGCCCTTGTTGTCTTTACTCCGGTTGGCAGCAGGTCAAGAAACGCTTATGTCGAAAAGAGATTATTACGAAGTGCTCGGCGTTGCCCGCAGCGCCGACGAGAAAGAGATCAAGAAAGCTTACCGCCGCCTGGCCATGAAGCTGCACCCCGATCGCAATCCTGGCGACACAGGCACGGAGGAAAAATTCAAGGAAGTCAATGAGGCCTTTGAAATCCTGTCAGACCCGGCAAAGCGCTCCGCCTACGACCAGTATGGCCATGCCGGAGTCGATCCCTCAGCAGCAGGAAACCGGGGCTTCGGCGGATTCGAGGGCGGGAACTTCAGTGAAGTCTTCGGGGACGTCTTTGGTGATATTTTCGGTGGCGGAGGCGATCAGGGCGGCGCACGACGAGGCGCTGATCTGCGTTACTCGCTTGAGCTCAGCCTGGAAGAGGCTGTGCGCGGTGTTGAGCGGGAAATTTCTTTCTCTACTTTAGCCGAGTGCGAAACCTGCAAGGGCAGCGGTGCCCGTAGCGGCTCTTCCGCTGTCACCTGTGACAGTTGCCATGGGCACGGTCAGGTGCGTATCCAGCAGGGCTTCTTTGCTGTGCAGCAAACCTGCCGCAAGTGCCATGGTTCAGGAAAAATCATCAAAGACCCCTGCACAAGCTGCCACGGTGAAGGGCGAACCCAGAAACGCAAAACACTGTCTGTCAAAGTCCCCAGAGGCGTTGATACTGGAGACCGCATTCGCTTGTCAGGTGAAGGTGAGGCAGGAAGCAGCAGCGCCCCCGCCGGTGATCTTTATGTACAGATCGCAGTCAAGGAACACGCTATATTCGCACGGGACGGCAAGCACCTCTACTGTGAGGTTCCGGTGACTTTTACTGATGCAGCCCTGGGCGGAGAACTGGAAGTGCCCACCCTGGAGGGGAAGGTCAAACTGAAAATCCCGGCGGAAGTCCAGACCGGCAAGATGTTCCGCCTGCGCGGCAAAGGCGTGCATACCGTACGCGGTGGTGGCCAGGGCGACATGATGTGCAAGGTGATTGTGGAAACACCTGTCAGCCTCAACGATGACCAGAAAAAACTTCTGAAAGCACTCCAGGAATCTTTTGATAAGTGCAACGGCAAAAACTCCCCCCAGAAAAACCGTTTTTTTGCTGGCGTACGCAAGTTCTTTGACAATATGGCATCCGGATAACCACAACTGGCTGGCACCCTGCGCCAGCCCGGCATCAAACAAGTCAGGTGCCGCCACCTACACAAGCTGCGTGACAGGCTGCGTACTCAGGCCAAGGCCCTGCTGCAACAAAAAAAGCCATCCGGCTCCGCCTTCTTCTGGATTATGCGGGGGGGGGAGACGTAGATCGCCCCCTGTCCCTGCCATCGTGCACGAGACCTGCACCAACCGGACTTTGCTGGTGTGCAGGCTCCGTTTTCCTCAATAGCGTTTCCCTCAATAGCGTCTGACCGCCTCCGGCTCAAGGCAGAGCGGATTCGGCAACAAAGGCTTGGGGAGGGCTGATGTAAGCGTCCTGAGCCTGAATCAGCTTGAGCTCCCGGCTCTGTTGCCGCCAGGTCGTTTGAAACAGCCAGAAAATAGCACCCGCCGTGTGCTCCAACGCCTGCCTCAGACTACCTGTTTGGAGATATTTTCCGAGAAAGACTGCCGCAGTAGCATCACCCGATCCGGTGACAGGCCAGTCAAAGTCCAGATGGGGCGTTGTCACCAGCCAGGCCTCTCCCGGCCCCACCACCAACATTTCGATAACACCGGAAGGTGCATCCGAGCGCATCAGGCTGGTCACCAGCACGTTCTGCACACCTTGATCCTGGAGAATTCGCACCGCAGTCAATGCGCTCTCAACGGTGTTGACCGCAATACCCGTCAACAACTCCAGCTCAAAATGATTGGGAGTCAGAATATCCGCGCATTGCACCACACGATCCCGGAAAAAATCAGGGATGCCGTCACGTACAAAAACACCCCGATCAATGTCCCCCATCACCGGATCACAGCAGTAGATAGCAGCGGGGTTGGCCGCTTTGACGCGCTCCAGGGCCTCAAGAATCACCTCACCCATGGCCGGCGCACCCAGATAACCCGAGAGAAGAGCCTGACACTGTTTCAGCACACCACGCTCTTCTATACCTTGCACCACATCCGCAACGACATCCGGTTCGAAAACAGGCCCCCGCCAACGCTGGTGACCGGTATGGTTGGAAAACATGACAGTATGCACAGGCCAGACTTCATAACCCATGCGTTGCAAAGGAAAAACGGCGGACGCATTGCCAGCATGCCCATAAGCTACATGGGACTGCACAGAAAGAACGGCCATAACGCAGCATAACCCTGGGAGCAAAAAACATAGAGGCCATAGTAGCCAGATCCGCAGCCAAAGCACACCGCCAGCTGCAACGAAACTTGTACGATATCGTACAGAATTCTGGAACTTCCACTACACAGCGTTTGTCTGTATTGCAACAATTCAGGTTCACCCTTTCGCTGAACGCCCGAAGGAGGGTACACAATGGCAACAACAATCGCCGTTCCGGGGATTACGGGGCGCATGGGACGCGCCCTTGCCGCCGGCATCTTCGCACAGGCCGGTGTGCAACTGGCAGCAGCCACGGCCCGGCCAGACAACCCGCTGCTCGACACTGATGTCGGTCCCCTGGTGGGTCTGGAGCCGCAAGACGTACCCATACAAAGCCAACTGCCAGACACGCCCAACCTGTTCGATGTATTGATCGACTTTACGACCCCCGAGGCCACTCTGGCACATATTTTCTGGTGCAAGGCAAGAGGGGTGGCCATGGTCATAGGGACCACAGGTCTCAGTCCAGACCATCAGCAAGCGATACAGGAAGCCAGCACAACAATTCCCATTGTGTACTCAGCCAACATGAGTGTTGGAACCAACCTGGTATTCAACCTGCTGGAAATCGCAGCACGAACACTGGGAGGCAGCTGTGACATGGAAATAGTGGAAGCCCACCATCGCTACAAGAAAGATGCGCCCTCGGGAACAGCACTCCATATGGGCAGCATCCTCGCCCGGACCATGGGGCGCGACCTCAACAGATGCCGTCGCCCTTCTGACGCCACAGGCCCTCGTGAGCAGGGTACCATTGGCTTCTCCAGCATCAGGGGGGGCGACTTGGCTGGAGAGCACCAGGTGCTTTTTATCGGCGAAGGAGAGCAGGTTGAAATAGGGGTGCGCGCGACCAGCCGTGCCACCTACGCCCGGGGCGCTATCCAGGCAGGATGCTGGTTGGCTGGCAAAAAACCCGGGCTCTTTGACATGAAGGACGTACTGGGGCTGGATTGACACATACATCAAACAGGGCGCCGGATTGGCACGGCACCCTGCCTTTCACGCATAACCAGAAACCAGGGCGCGCATCGACTTGCATAACGCCCCCCGCACAACCCACAATTGTTTTCTTTTTTAGCCGCTCACTTTCGTGTTAAAAAGCCACACTGCGGCACAGTCGGCAGGCTCGTGCCATGCGTTCATTCGCACCAGGGAAAAAGGATCCATCGTGAAAGTAAAACATCTACTGACTATTACGGTACTATCCGCCATGACCACACATGCTGCTACGGCTGCCAACAACAAGCCCGAAACAGAGACTGAGCAAATCAGCTACAGTTTGGGTTCTTTTTTCGGCTCCCGCATGCAAGAGGTCTACAACGACCTTGACCCTGCAATGGTAAAGAAGGGTATTGAGGATGCGCTGTTGCGGAACAAGCCCGCCATGGACGCTGAAACAATGGCAAAAATGATCCGTAAGGCACAGACCGAGGCCAGCGAAAACATGGCAAAGCAAATGGCCCAGAAAGCCAAGGAAAATGCTGAAAAAAGTGCCAGGTTTCTAACGACAAATGCCAGCGAGCAGGGTGTCATCAGCACAGACTCAGGTCTGCAATACAAAATTATAGAGAAAGGCTCCGGAGACAAAGCGGGCATAGACAGCCTTGTCACTGTTGACTACACAGGTTCCCTGCTGGACGGTACTGTTTTCGACAGCTCCTCCGCGCGCGAGGAACCGACAACGTTCAAGGTCAGCCAAGTCATTTCCGGATGGCAGGAAGCCCTGCAACTCATGCCTCAAGGATCGAGGTGGAAACTGTTCATACCACCTGATCTCGCCTACGGAACCCGGGGCGCCCCTCAAGGCGGCATAGGCCCGAATGAGCTGCTTGTATTCGACGTAAAGCTCAAAACAGTCCATTCATCCGCAACCGGTGAAGATGCGTTCAGTCGCCACTGAGAAGGTTGACCGCGCCCCACTTCGCGGTGGGGTGTAAGGACGGAGACAAAGAGAAAAAAAGAGGAAAGGAAACAGGGGCAGGACGAAAGAGGACGCGCCGCCGCCGAGCGGGAGGACCAGCCCCCACTCGGCCCTAAACCGGTAAATTACAGGCTTTCGGCATTTTCCTGCAGGTAGTGCGCAACACCTTCTGTGCTGGCACGCATTCCTTCTTTGCCCTGTGTCCAACCCGCCGGGCACACTTCCCCATTTTTCTCGTGGAATTGCAGGGCATCAACCAGGCGCAGAAGCTCGTCAATGTTGCGCCCCAAGGGAAGGTCGTTGACAACCTGGGCGCGCACAAGACCGGCCTTGTCAATCAGGAAAGCCCCACGGTACGCCACTCCACCTTCAGACTCCACGCCGTAACTGCGGGCAATGTCGTGACGCATATCCGCAGCCAGGGTGTACTGCACTGCCCCTATACCCCCCTGGTTGACCGGAGTGTTACGCCAGGCGTTGTGTGTGAAATGGGAATCAATGGAAACACCAACCACTTCAACACCTTTTTCACGAAACTGGGGAATGCGATGGTCCAGAGCAATCAGCTCGGAAGGACAAACAAAGGTAAAGTCCAGCGGATAAAAGAAAAGCAACCCATACTTGCCGCTGATGGCTGAGCCAAAATTGTACTCGTCCGCTATGGAACCATCAGCCAGAACAGCCGGCACAGTAAAGTCTGGTGCTTTTTTCCCCACGAGAGCAGTCATGATCTTTATCTCCACAGATAAGTGCAAAAAAATCAGGTTGTTACATAAAAACCGAAGGACCAGATCCACCGGGCTTCGCAGTGTAGCCCTGACAAAATGCAGAGTAAAGGACAAAGCAGCCCGGGACGAGGTGAACACAGACGAGTCAAAGAGAAGCTTCGCTCTGTCGCACTGGAAACATATCAAACTGGCCACAGAGGCAAGACAAAACCTGCCATTTATAGCCGGGCTTCTACTGAGTGTTCTGCCAACAACCCATTCCGGCGCGGGCGAGCCACCACCGCCAGCAGCGCGTCATGATCGTGTCTCCTGGGTCATTCCCAGTGCATGGGAACCGCTGAGCAACCGGGCCGGCGTCTATGGCCCCCCCGCGTCTCTTGAAAAGTTCGAGGTTATCTACACCGGCAGAGACGGCGTGCCACCGACCGGATTTCGTTACACCTTTTCATCCCCCGAGCTGAAAAGAATTCGGTCCCGCGCCCTGCGCTGCATTCTTGTCACACTGGCTTGCGACAAGCAAAAATTTCTGGTTGCCAGAATTGAACAGGGACAGGCCGAAATTGACAGCCGCCACAACCATTCCTCAGACGTTGACTGGATAGCAGATACCCTTTGCCACGCCCGCCCCCCAGTGGGATACCTCTCCCTGCGCATACTGCCTCCGCACAAAAAGGGTTCCCCTGTCTGCAATCTGGGCAAGGCGAAAAGTGACCAAACACACGGGTACAAAACCTATATCTTTGGGGTTTACCGCGCCAGGGCAGCCATATTGCAGGCCCAAAGAAACTGGGACAAGGGCTGACGAGCCCAACCGACAAAACATTGTCCCTTTGACGCAACAGCCATCCAGAATCTGTCACATCTCCGGCATAAACTGGCGTAGAGATCCGCAACCGCCCCCGCTAGCCTGAATAAGATGAAGACAGAGACGCAAGACAGGCACCGTGACGTGCGGTCTTTCGCCAGACTCAGGCAGTGGAACACAGGAGTCATACTATGGCTGTGGATGGGGCAACGCACTTAAACCAGGGGATCCAGCCCCAGTGGCATGTCAACCAATCAAACGGGGTGCCAGGCAATCCATCGATCAAGGCTGCCCGGGGACAGCCCACCCGTTACGGTGCGCTGGCAGCGCAGCCCGCGCCGCAAAAACAAATCCATGACCGCGCTGTCGCAGTGCTTCAGCAATTCGACACCTACCTCCTGAACCAGGGCCCGGGCGGAGTCAAAACCAACAGGAAAGGCACTGAAGAAGTACTGAAAGCTGCACGCAATCTCACTCAACTGGGAGAAAAACACCAGAAGCTTGTGTCACGCGCCAGCAAGACACCGCAGTCCCAGAAGAGTCAGGCTGCACGTCAGCAACAACTCGCAAAGCTTGCAGGGCAGCACGAAGACGCCAAAACCGCCCTGGAAGTTGAGCTGTGGGCTTCCGGGAACAACCGAAGTGCCCTGGATGGCTTTTACGACCCACCTCCGCGCAAGTTCACAGGCAAGGTGGACCGAGAAATCCCTCAGCTGCGCCAGGAAGCTGCACAAGCACTGCAAAAGCAACTACAAGTCGAACTCTCCAAACTGAAGAGGCCCTCGTCCGATGCGCGCGCTCCCCAAAAATCTGCAGCCCGAGCCGCCGTCGTAGCTGCCACAGACGCCTCTGCCATCCGACGAATTGAGCAACAACTCACTGAAACCAATGCTTCTCTGGGGCTGTTGGCAGAGCATTTGGCAAAACCTGATAAGCAGCACAAGCAACTCTCCCAGCCCAGCAAGCGGGCAAAGGACGCCCGCACAGCCGTGCAAAAGCAGCATAAAAAATTTCAACAGAAAGTCATCGATCTCCAGCAGGCCCGTCGCATACGGGATCTGGCGATTAGCACCCATCCCGGCCAGCCCAATGACCCTACGCGGCTCGAGGCTGAAAGGCGATACAACGCCGCAGAAGCAAATGTCTCAAACGCAGGCAGCTATCTACGCCATCTCGAACAGGAGCTGGACAAGTCTCTCAAAAGTGACCGCAGGCAGGCTACCTTTTCCCTCCCGAAGAGCGTCAAAGGGGCCTTCGCCCGGCTCACCAGGAAAAAAACAGCAGCCGCCCCCCCATCACCCCCCCCAACCCACCAAACCGAACAACACAAACCAAACCAACA
Organism: Kistimonas sp. bin40; assembly: GCA_002238585.1. Classification (GTDB taxonomy): domain Bacteria; phylum Pseudomonadota; class Gammaproteobacteria; order Pseudomonadales; family Endozoicomonadaceae; genus Sansalvadorimonas. Next base: position 29,866 of record MPMQ01000019.1, read on the forward strand.
CACACACCACCCCCCAACACAACCCCCCCCACCACACAAAGCGAAACAGCCGAACCAGGCGAACCAAGCTCACGCCCCCCAAACCAAGCCCCACAATGCCAGGGTTACTGCTGCGCCGAGGCCAGATTCCACGGCAAGGCCCCAACAAGCACATGCACAGAAAACAACCAGTCTGAGGGGGGAGCAGCCGCCTCAGACACCGCGCGCTTCCCGATTGGGAGCACCGGAAAGGACAGCTGGAGCGGGAAAAAACTTCACGCGCATGACGAATCACATCACCACGCTTTCCACACCAAGAGGGTTCAACCAAGCGCTGGAGCTCATAGACAGGCATCACACATTCTCCCCTGCTGATCGTATTCAACTGAAAAAACAGATCAGGGGCCGCATTACACAACTGGTGAATGACCGGTCTTTCGCACACAAATGCGATGCACAGTTTATCAAACGCCATTTTCCAGAAAAGGGAAAACAAGAGTTTCTGCTAAGCCTTGCGAACCTGGCAAAAAACCTTCCACAGAATTAAATGGAATCTTCCGCAGGAAACAAACCTTCTCTTTCACAGCAATATTTACAAGGAGCTTGAATGAAAACACACTCCACACAAGGCGCAGCGGGGTACAACACCCTACCCATTCACCGGAAACAAGCCACCACCAGCCAGGAAAGTGTCCAGTGGCGCAGCGCTTCAGGCAGCACACAGATCCGGACCTTCACGCCAACAGCATCCTTCTTTCCCAAAGCCCAGCAAGGCGGTTCACCGAACGTCGGCCTGCATACCAGACAAGCATTCAACATCCAGCCCCTATCCTATTTCCAAAACACATACGCAAGTCCCGGGCAGAATACTCAGTCGTTTCTCTACCTGCCTCCCGGATGCGGATTGATGTTCCATGATCCGACTGGGGCGCCGGGTCTGCACCATGTATCCCTTCAGCCCGGGCAAGCCATGGAAATTCCTGCTCACGTTCAGATACATCTTGTTCCGCTTACTTCCCTGCCGATACCAATACTCCCAGGCTTGTCTCCTGACGCAGGCGTAAACTTCAACGGTGCCTACTCCAGCGCCAGTACGCCTTTGGATGATCTGAACTACGGACTGGAGAGCAAGCAACCAGCACGCCGGAAACGCGGACTCAAAAAGCTCTGGAACAACGTCAAGAAAGCTTTTTCCCGCCGTGCGAGACAGGCAGACAAAGGGGCTGCGCCTGATAGTGGCAAAACAGCGATACCCACAGCTGCCGATGCCAAGGTCTCCTGGCATAAAGCCCAGACAGCCCCTGATGTGAAGCGCCCTAATGGCAACCAGCCACCACCTCCCTACACAGCCCAGGATCCGCTGGCTAATCGACCATTGCCTTCAATACCATCCACGGATGGCTTGACAAGTGTATACGCCAGCCTTGATGAAGTTCCCAACGCAGCATCAGCGACATACGCAAATGTGAATGACCTGGGCCAACCCGCAAGCGTTTCCGTCCTGTACGACACACCCAGAAATGCCATGCGCGCCTCGGAAGCCCGGGATGCATCGGCAATCTACGAAAATACAAGGGCAGCCAGGCCCCCATCCCCTGAAGCAGGAGGCTACACCCAGGTCAGCAAACAACCAAAAACGCAACCAACTCCTGCCCAGCCGGACACAGCAGCCGATGCCTTACAAGGCTCCCAGACACAACCTGGTGGGGGCCCAGATGGCAGCCCTGCACAGGTGGACAGCATCTATGACACTGTCGATGAGTCATATGTCGATGAGTCATATGTCGATATGAGAGGGGTGCTCCGCCAACCTCGACCCAAGACAGCCCAACCAAACCAGGGGGACTCCTCCCCCACCGCTGGTGCCGCGCATCAGCAGAGGACGCAGGACAACGACTTCTGAAATAGAGCTTTTGCCTGGGCCAGAGCCCTCGAGAGCTCGCCCTCAAGAAGCCCCAAACCCAATAGCGCCAGCTGGCGCTATTGGCGAAGAGCGGGGCCCATCAGCATGCCTGGACACCACTCTGACGGCTTCAGCGCTGCCCCGACTCGGCAAGGCAGTAAAGGAGTACCCGCCAAGCTCTGCAACATGGGAAATGATGCCGAAGGAATACAATCCTTGACTTGACATCCTCCCCGTCCTGAAGGACGGGGCTTGCCGCGCACTGGGTCAATGGCAGCAGGGGCAGGATTGTCTGAGGATGTCAGCGGAAAGACTCCTGCGCCTGCGATCAAGTGAGCGGTCATTTTTCATCCAGCTCGGTGGATATGCATAAGCAGAGCCGGATAAGGCAAGTTATCCACAGGGTGCGCACACATTGTCAACAAGGTTTCAACAGAAATATCCACAAATTCTGTGCACCAATTCAAGGTAAGCCTTCCTGTATAAAAGTTGTGGATAATTCAGGATGCCTCCCACAGACCTGTGTACAACTGCACCTCTTCTTCCTGTGACAGCCTGCTGCGTTCATCCACGCACCCCGTTGCTACCGCCAGAACAGAAGGCCGACAAGGAAAAGAGCAATCTTTACTAGCATCCGCCCCGTCAGCGGGCCGAAAGCGTCAGAGGCACACCCGGAGCCATCCGGGCATTCCCGGTCAATCGCCAGCCCGAAACGTAACCTTGCTCCGGAACCATGGCATCCAGCGTATTAAGCTGCAGGAAATATTGACCCGGCGGCAAAGATTGCCCTTGGCTCGAGTAACTGCTGGCACTATCTGACAAGCGCTGCAATACCAAGGTCGCCTCCTTCAGCTGGACAGACTTCGGCACGGCATGCAAAAGCAGCTGCTGCGGCCAGTGAGCCTCACCCGCCAGCGTCACTTGCAAAGGTCCGGTTTCCGACGTTAACAGCACACGGGCAGAAATATTCAGTTCCCGCGCCTGGCGACTGCGAACAGGATCCATATTGATGGCTTTCCCTGTTTTATAATAATCATCAACAACCGGCTTATCCGCGTAACGCAGTGAAACGACGACCAGAAAAAGACCCCAAGCTACAGATATCAGCACCATGGCAACAAGAAACCACGCCCAGGGCTCCCTGTACCAAAAACGTCTACCTTTGTGAGACGAAGAATTCATCATAGCGGCCTCTCTGGTGACAGGAACCTGTTTTCAGTCGAAGCCGACAAAGGTCGAAGTCCATCAGAACCTGCATCATCTGCGTGAGCATGAAAAACAACAGCCGTACGACCACCGCTCAGCTCCTGCGGGTCCACAACCAGGCGAACGGGCATACTGGCGACACCGCCTGCACCAACCTGTATTTGATGCTGCCCTTCGATTCGCACTCCGGCGATCCCGGTAACAGAAACGGTTATACTGCGGGGACGACTGGACTTGTTGATCAAGCGCAGTAGATAAACGTTTTCCAGCTCACCCTGTGCATTACGCACGTACAAACTCTGCCGGTCGCGCAGCACATCCAGCTCCAGCAACGGCCGCTGGTACAGATACCAACCCAGTGCCACTACGACAACGCTGAACGCAAGAAGATAGCTCAACACGCGAGGACGCAACAGGCGAGAACGCTCTCCTTTCAATCGGCTCTCGGTCGTGTAGGAAACCAACTGCCGGTCGTAGCCCATCTTGTCCATAACGCTGTTGCAAGCATCCACACAGGCACCACAGCCAATGCACTCATGTTGTAGCCCCTCACGGATATCAATGCCGGTAGGACAGACCTGCACACACAATTCACAATCAATACAGTCCCCCAAGGCTTCCTTGTGGTCAGTGTGCACACGCTTTCTGGAACCGCGCGGCTCCCCCCTGGCTGCGTTGTAGTGAATGGTCCAGGTGTGCTTGTCGAACATAACACCCTGAAAACGGGCATAGGGACACATGTAGATGCAAACCTTTTCGCGCAACCATCCAGCATTGGCGTAGGTAGCGAGCGTGAAGGCGATGATCCAGAACGCCACCTGGCCTGAAACCTGAAGGCCTATCAAATCTGGAACAAGACGGCGGACCGGAACAAAATAACCGACAAAAGTCACGGCAACGGCCAGCGAAACAAACAGCCACAACAGGTACTTGACCAGCTTGCGTACAGCCGTATCCAGGTTTATCCGCCCCCGGTCCCGCCGCATGCGCTTGTTGCGGTCACCCTCAGTCCAATGCTCCAACCGCAGGAAAACCCAGGTAAACACGCTTTGCGGACACGCATAGCCACACCAGACGCGCCCAACCAGCACTGTGATCAAAAACAAGCCAAAAGTGCAGGCCAGCAATATGCCGGAGAGAACGGGAAAATCCTGGGGAAGAAAAATAGAGCCGAATATATAAAACTGGCGGGCCGCAAGATCCCAGAGCACCGCCTGATGACCATCAATATTCAGCCACAAGGTCCCGAAATAGGAAACAAACAGGACAAGCCCACCACACAACCGCAAATTGCGAAAAAGGCCAGAGAACGCCCGAGTGTAGATTTTGTGCCCGGGCTTGCTCTCATCCAGGTTTTTCAACCGGATACGGCGCGAATCCTGGGAATCCTTCGATAAACGCACAAATGCTCCGCAAGTTCTCGAGAACGAAAAAGAAGTGCTCGTGACAGAGGCAAGGGAAACCGGGCTCCGTCAGGGCTTGAATATCGGCCTGGCGGGCTTCTCCGGGACCCCCTGCACAGCACGACGATGACCGCGCGAAAAGATCCCCGGTTGGCTTCCAAGTCGCTGCCTCACAGAAGATGAAACCGCAACAAAAGCGCGAATCACTCGCCAGCAGGATGCAAAGAGCCCAGAGTTACAGGACGGAAACCACGAAAAACAGAAGGCTAACCTTCTCTACATTTTTTGTTTTTTATGCGACAGACTGTAGATATAAGCCGAAACCAGATGCACCTTTTCCGGGCCCAGTATTTCCTTCCAGGCCGGCATCACACCGTTGCGACCGTTTCGTATTGTGTACTCCACCTGCGCCTGGGTATTGCCATAAAGCCAGACGCCATCTGTCAGATTGGGGGCACCCACCTGAGTATTACCCTTGGCGTCCTTCCCGTGGCATATCGAACAGGTAGACTCAAAGACCTCCCGTCCATCTTCCAGCTGCTCTTGCGTCGCCGCGATATCCAGTCCGCTAAGGCTCCGCACCCAGGATGACACATTTCGCACCCTCTGCTCACCGATAACCGGGCCCCAGGCCGGCATCTGTCCCTGGCGTCCTTCCATCACCGTCGTTTTTATATCTTCAGGTGTCCCTCCCCATATCCAGCGGTTGTCTGTCAGGCGAGGAAAACCAAAATTACCACCAGCGTCACTGCCATGGCACTGCGAGCAATTGTTGAGGAAAACGCGCTTGCCCATGGAAAGAGCCTTGCTATGCGCCTGAAGCTCTTCGATGGTCATAGCCTCATACTGGTCAAAAAGCGGCTGAAACTGGCGCGTATGGCGCAACTGGGCAGACGCCAGCTGTTTGTCGGAAGTCCATCCCAGAAGTCCATCGAAATAGCCCGGCCAGAGCCCCGGATAGAGAGCCAGGTAGGCAAAACCAAATACAAACATGGCCAGATAGAGCCCAATCCACCATGTAGGCATAGGGTTATCATACTCTTCTATGCCATCAAAGTTGTGGCCGACTGTTTCCTCTGTCTCATGTTTACGCTGAACCTTCCACATGACCAGCAGAGGAACCAGAATAAATGCAAGGCACCCCAAGGTCAGTAACAGTACCCAACCACTCCAGAAACCCGACATGGGTCGTCTCCATGATACGCTAGTTCAAAAGCTGGCCAACCAAACGGCATGCCTGTTCAGCATCCGCGCCCTTCAGTGCGTTCTTCTGGCTCTGCGGAGACAAAGTGCACCTTGTCCCCCGGCGACTCCTCATCAACAAAGGGCAACTGAGCCGCCTGCTCGAAGTCTTTCCGCCTGGCATCGCTCCATGCCCAAAGGACAACGGCCAGGAACGCCACAAAACACAAAACGGTCGCCAGCCCCCGCAAGGTGTTGATATCAATGCTCACAAGAGTGTCCCCCGTGCTATCAGGCCGCGCCCTATTTCCGCAACGCAGTGCCCAGACTTTGCAAATACGCGATCAGGGCATCCATTTCTGTCTTCCCCCGGACAGCCATCTTCGCGTTGGCAATATCCTCATCGCTGTAGGGAACGCCCAGTGTACGCAGTGCTCTCATCTTGTCTGCAGTACCCTCACTGTCGATAACAGCCTCGTTCAAGTGAGAATAAGGCGGCATCACCGATGCAGGCACAAGATCCCGCGGATTGTACAGGTGGGCCCTGTGCCACTCGTCAGAGTAACGCTCCCCAACCCGGGCCAGGTCAGGCCCAGTCCGCTTGGACCCCCAGAGAAAAGGGTGGTCATACACAGACTCGCCAGCAACGGAATAATGGCCATAGCGCTCAACTTCGGCACGCAGAGTGCGCACCATCTGGGAGTGGCAACCCACGCAGCCCTCCTTGATGTAGACATCACGCCCTTCAAGCTGGAGAGCCGTGTAAGGAAGAACACCTTCTACTGGTTCAGTGGTTTCCTTGATATTGAAGACGGGAACTATCTCAACCAGGCCGCCAAAACTGATAGCAACCAAAATGCCGACAATCATCAAGCCAATGTTTTTTTCGATGAACTCGTGTCTGCTAAGCATAACCCTGAGTCCCCTGTGCTACGGGAGATGTCTCAGCTTGCTCTTGCCCGCACGAACGAATCGTTCGCACCACGTTGTAGAGCATGACCAACATACCGGAGAAGAAAAATGCCCCACCCAACAACCGGACCAGATAGCCGGGCTTGCTGGCCTGCACTGACTCAATGAAGCTGTATTGCAAGGTGCCGTCCGCATTCATCGCCTGCCACATAAGGCCCTGGGTAATACCGTTGACCCACATGGCCACTATATAAAGCACAGTACCCGTGGTCGCCAGCCAAAAATGCGTGTGGACCAAATTGGTGCTGTACAACCTTTCCCGACCGAAAACCACCGGGATCAGGTGGTAGGTCGCACCAATCGATATCATGGCAACCCAGCCAAGGGCACCAGAGTGGACATGCCCGATGGTCCAGTCCGTGTAATGAGACAGAGCATTGACCGTCTTGATGGCCATCATCGGGCCTTCGAAGGTGGACATTCCGTAGAATGAAAGGGAGACAATCAAAAATCGCAGTATTGGGTCGGTGCGCAGCTTGTGCCAGGCTCCGGACAAGGTCATGACACCGTTTATCATCCCCCCCCATGACGGAACCAGAAGAATGAGGGACATCACCATGCCCAGACTCTGCACCCAGTCAGGCAAGGCGGTGTAATGAAGGTGGTGCGGTCCGGCCCATATATAGATGGCAATCAGTGACCAGAAGTGGATGATGGACAGCCGGTAAGAGTACACCGGGCGCTCGGCCTGCTTGGGAACGAAGTAATACATCATCCCCAGAAAACCTGCTGTCAGGTAAAAACCAACAGCATTGTGCCCGTACCACCACTGGATGACGGCATCCATAGCCCCCGCATAGGCTGAATAGGATTTGAACAGGGTGACAGGAATCGCCGCGCTGTTGACTATATGCAGCACAGCCACAGTGACAATGAACGCACCATAGAACCAGTTGGCCACGTAGATGTGGGCACTTTTGCGCTTCATGATGGTGCCAAAGAACACAATGCCGTAGACGATCCACACCAGCCCAAGCAATATATCAATTGGCCACTCGAGCTCGGCGTACTCCTTCGAGGAGGTCATCCCCATCGGCAATGTCACGGCCGCCAGCACAATCACAAGATTCCACCCCCAGAAGGTGAAAGCCGCCAGGCTGTCCGATACCAGCCGTGCCTGGCAGGTGCGCTGCACCACATAGTAGGAGGTCGCAATCAAGGCAGAGCCGCCAAACGCGAAAATCACCGCATTGGTATGAAGCGGCCGAAGACGACCGAAAGTCAGAAAAGGCTCGACATTGAGAGCTGGCCAGACCAGCTGGGCTGCGATCAACAACCCGACACCCATGCCAACAATGCCCCAGATAACCGTCATCACGGCAAACTGACGCACCACCTTATAGTTGTAATCTGTATCTTTTGTATTGTGCATAGCCTGATCCCCAACGCAGGTTGGTCATGCTTTGCCCTGTAAACCCGGAAAGAGTGCCTACTGCCAGGCAAAGGGCCCATTCGGCAGGAGCGGCAGGGTACCAGAAAGCAGCCAGGCTGTAAAAGACAACTTATTTACGCCGGACAACGCCACAAAGGCCTTTTTGTCAGCCCGGACAGCAGGTTAGTCATAGTCATGTGGCTTTTCATTCTGGTCTGAGCGCGTCCATACACAGCCTTCGCTGCGAGGCGCCCTGCTTCTGAAAAGCCACCGCCACTGTTGGGTCTCGTCGATGTCAAAACGGGGCTCTTGCCCATTTATCCCCACAGTGCACCTGGATCCACTGGCAGCCAGCCCGCCATCCACCCTATAATTTGCTCCCTTTACGATCCAGAGACGTACTGCAAGATGGACTGTCATTCTTTATCCGCCGGCGATTGCCCTCCCGAAGACATTCTGGCTGTGATCGAAATCCCGGCACACAGCCCTCCCGTAAAATACGAAATCGACAAAAACAGCAGCGCACTTTTCGTAGACCGTTTTGTTTCCACCAGCATGACCTACCCTGCCAACTACGGGTACATCCCCCAAACGCTGGCAGACGACGGCGACCCGCTTGACGTATTGGTAATAACGCCTTGCCCGGTTGTGCCCGGCTCTGTCGTCCGTTGTCGCCCCGTAGGGATGCTGCAGATGGCAGACGAGAAAGGGCAGGACGAAAAAATTATTGCGGTTCCCGTCAGGGACCTTACGGAGCTTTACGAACACGTACAAGAATACTCAGACCTGCCTGCCCTGCTCCTGAAGCAGATAGAGCATTTCTTTGAACACTACAAGGATCTGGAACCCAGGAAATGGGTCAAGGTGGAAGGATGGAAGGAGAAAAGCCAGGCTCTGGACCTGATCAGTAAAACTGTTGCGGCTGGCACAAATAGCGAAAAAAACTGACAGCAGAAACCGGCCGGGACCGCCAATATACCAGGCCGCATGAGCGCCGCCCTGGCGTAGATTCTCACACGAGAATCTGCCATCATGTGCGGCGCCTTCCCGGACTTCAACTGCGGGGGCATCAAGCGGTGCAAACAGAGACAAGCAGAGCGTCCGATGCTGTGTTGCGCTCTCTTCAAGAGGAGCGCGAAATGACAGCGCAGCACTCTGGCATGAAGAGCTGAAGGGGTTCTATGAGCAAAAATAGAATAGCCGTGCTGGCTCTCGAAGACGGCAGTGTATTTTCTGGACACGCGATAGGATGCGATGGAGAGACATCCGGCGAACTTATTTTCAACACAGCCATGACTGGCTACCAGGAGATACTCACTGATCCATCCTATGCCCGCCAGATAGTGACCTTGACCTACCCACACATAGGTAACACCGGGGTCAACACTGAAGATATGGAGTCTGATCGACTCTGGGCAGCGGGCCTGATTATACGCGAACTGTCCCCTGTCGCATCCAGCTGGCGCAGCTCCTCGAGCCTGAGCGAATACCTCAAAAGCCAAAACGCGATCGCCATGGCAGGCGTGGACACCCGACGCCTGACCCGCCTGTTGCGTGACAAAGGTGCTTTGCGTGGCGCCATTACAGCCGGACCTCATGCCAGCGCGGAGCGCAGCCTGGCGCTGGCCCGCCGATGTCCCACGCTGACAGGCATGGACCTCGCTCAAGAAGTCACCTGTACGCGCACTTACTGCTGGCCTTTGCATTCTGGGCACCAGCCCGGTTCTGCATTCCACGAGTCAGGGCACCGGCACCATGTTCTTGTCTATGACTTCGGCGTCAAGCAGAACATACTGCGCTTGCTGGAAAAGTCCGGCTGTCACCTGACAGTGGTGCCAGCCCAGACGCCAGCCTCAGAAGCCCTTATCCACGAGCCTGATGGCATTTTCCTTTCCAATGGCCCTGGCGATCCGGCAGCCTGCGGCTACGCCATCAAGGCCATCCAGGACATTCTGGAGACGAGAATTCCCGTCATGGGGATCTGTATGGGACACCAGCTGCTGGCACTCGCCTCCGGCGCCAAAACTGTAAAAATGCGTTTTGGTCATCATGGTGCCAATCATCCCGTGCAGGACCTTGGCTCTGGCCGGGTGATGACCAGCAGCCAGAATCACAGCTTTGCCGTAAGCGACGAAGATTTTCCTTTGTGTTTGCGCGTAACGCACAGATCCTTGTTCGATGGCTCGATTCAGGGGCTGGAGCATACAAACTTCCCGGCTTTCAGCTTCCAGGGGCATCCAGAAGCCAGCCCGGGGCCCCATGATCTGCTGTGTCTTTTTGATCGCTTTATTGCCGCCATAGAAACCTGTAAAGAAGCAGCCGAGACACCCATCCGGGAGCTGAGGCTATAAAAAGGCTACACAAGCAAGGGCATTGCAACACTGAGGAAGAAACACCTGCACAGACGGCGGACCGCGTCTCTGCTCAAGCGACATGACCTGGGTGACCACCCCTCAAGCAGCAATATCCATTGACCCGGAAAGCGGTGCCGGAACAGACCAGCCTGCGGCGAACACACCGGACCAGGTTGTTTTCTGGCTGATTTTCATCAAGTAGACCACCGGCTACTCTCAAATCAGTCGACAAAACACCTGGAACCGGATTCCTTCTGGCACGGGCACTATTCCTCGAACATCTGTTGAGAAGACTCTTGTGTTTTCTGTTTTTCCTGGCTCGGCACAACGCTGACCCAGCCCTGATGAAGAACGCGTGAGCGCGTGCGCGCCCTATCTGGCCTATAGCAGCAACGAAGCAAAAGCATGGCAAAACGAAACGATATCAACAGCATCCTTATTCTTGGTGCTGGCCCCATAGTGATCGGACAGGCTTGTGAGTTCGACTACTCCGGCGTACAGGCCTGCAGGGCGCTTCACGACGAGGGCTACAGAGTCGTCCTTGTCAATTCGAATCCTGCCACGATCATGACGGATCCAACGATGGCCGATGCCACCTACATCGAGCCGGTCCGACCCGAAACAGTCGCCAGAATTATTGAGAAGGAGCGCCCGGATGCTCTGTTGCCCACCATGGGGGGACAGACCGCACTCAATTGTGCGCTTGAACTTGAGCGCACGGGCGTGCTGGCGTGTTATGGCGTCGAGATGATTGGTGCCAGCGCAGACGCCATCGACAAGGCTGAGAACCGAAGCCGTTTCGATCAGGCCATGAAAAAAATAGGACTCGAATGCCCCCGTTCCGGCATTGCCAGAAGCAAGGCCCAGGCGCGCGAAGTGATGAAGCAGGTGGGACTGCCCTGCATCATACGTCCTTCCTTCACAATGGGCGGCAGTGGTGGCGGCATTGCCCATGACGAGCAGGAGTTTGAAGCCATATGCACACGCGGCTTGTCCGCTTCCCCCTGCAATGAATTGCTCATCGACGAGTCGCTGATTGGCTGGAAAGAGTTTGAGATGGAGGTTGTCCGGGACAAGGAGGACAACTGCATCATAGTTTGCACAATAGAAAACCTGGATCCCATGGGCGTGCACACCGGCGACTCCATCACTGTGGCACCGGCCCAAACCTTGACCGACAAGGAATACCAGAAAATGCGTAATGCAGCCTTGGCGGTATTGCGCGAGATTGGGGTGGAAACGGGGGGAGCCAATGTGCAGTTCGGAATCAATCCGGAAACCGGACGCATGGTTGTCATCGAAATGAACCCCCGGGTGTCCCGCTCTTCTGCTCTGGCTTCCAAGGCGACGGGCTTTCCCATAGCCAAGGTCGCCGCACGACTGGCCGTCGGCTACAGCCTGGCAGAGCTTCGTCATGAAATGATGGGGGAGTCTGTCCCTGCCTCTTTCGAGCCGACTCTCGACTATGTAGTCACCAAGTTGCCGCGTTTTGATTTCGAGAAGTTTCCGTCTGCCAATGCTCAACTGACAACCCAGATGAAGTCTGTAGGGGAAGTGATGGCGGTGGGACGAAACTTCCAGGAATCCTTGCAGAAGGCCTTGCGTGGACTCGAAACCGGCGTGGCAGGCCTGGAGCCCCGGGTCAACTCTGGCAACTCACAAGCCGATACACAGATTCGTCAGGAGCTGCACGCCCCGAGTGCCAACCGGCTGCTGTATATAGCGGACGCTTTCCGGCAGGGGTTCTCCCAGAACACAGTATTTGAGCTGACCCATATTGACCCCTGGTTTCTGACACAAATTGAAGATCTTGTGCAGGAAGAACAGCGCTTGAGCCTGAGCAGCCTGACATCGATCGACAGGGAGGACTTGCGCCGCCTCAAAAGCAAAGGCTTCAGCGACAATCGGCTGGGTCAGCTGCTCGGCGTGACGGAACAGGCCGTGCGGTCCCGCCGACTGGCGTTGGGACTACGCCCGGTCTTCAAGCGCATAGACTCCTGTGCGGCCGAGTTTGCAACAGTGACAGCTTATCTCTACTCCAGCTACGACGAAGAATGTGAGGCCGCTGTCTCCACGCAACCCAAGGTAGTGATTCTGGGAGGCGGCCCCAATCGGATAGGGCAAGGAATCGAGTTCGACTACTGCTGCGTACATGCGGCCATGGCTTTGCGTGAACAAGGGTTCGAGACCATTATGGTCAACTGCAACCCGGAGACAGTCTCCACGGATTACGATATTTCCGACCGCCTGTACTTCGAAAGTGTCACCCTGGAAGACATCCTGAATATTGTTGACATTGAGAAGCCTGAGGGCGTCATCGTCCAGTACGGAGGACAAACGCCCCTGAAGCTGAGCCTTGCGCTCCAGAAGGCCGGCGTCCGGATTCTGGGAACCAGCCCGGAAGCCATAGACAAGGCTGAAGATCGAGACCAGTTCCAGTCCATGATCTGCCAGCTCGGCCTGAGGCAGCCCATCAATGCGATGGCCGGCAGCCTGGCAGAGGCCATGGAGCGGGCCAGAACCATTGGCTATCCCCTGATTGTTCGCCCTTCCTACGTCCTGGGCGGACGGGCCATGGAAATCGTCAACAATGAGCAGGAACTCAACCGGGCCATGCGCACCGACCGTCTGGCCCAGGTGTCTCCTGCGCATCCCGTGTTGCTCGACAGCTATCTGACCCACGCGATTGAGGTAGACGTGGACGCTGTGTGTGATGGCGAGAGCGTCGTGATAGGCGCCTTGATGCAACACGTAGAACACGCCGGCGTACACTCCGGGGATTCGAGCTGCTCACTGCCGCCCCACGATCTCCCCGAGGAAACCCAGAGGATCATCAAGGAACAAGTAAGATCCATAGCCCTTGAACTCGGGGTTGTCGGCCTGATGAACGTACAGATGGCACTTCAGGACGGGGAACTCTATGTTATTGAAGTGAATCCGCGTGCAGCAAGAACCGTCCCTTTTGTCTCCAAGTGCATAGGCGTCTCCCTGGCCAAAGTGGGGGCCAAAGTGATGGCCGGCACCCCCCTGAGAGATCTTCTTGTACAGGATCCCGTTCCTGCTGCTTGTTTTGTCAAAGCTGCGGTGTTCCCTTTCAGCCGATTCCCCGACACAGACCCGATACTGGGACCGGAAATGAAGTCAACCGGCGAGGTTATGGGTGTCGGTGACAGTTTCCCCGAAGCCTACGCCAAAGCGCAGCTGGGTGTCCATATGGCCCTGCCGGAGGGAGGAAGGGCGATTTTGAGCCTGCGCGACCGGGACAAACCCCAGTGTATTATTCTGGCCCGTTTGCTCAAGCAGGCAGGCTTTGAACTCATAGCCACCCGGGGGACAGCGAACGCCTTGCTTCAGGATGGCATGACCGTTGAGGTGGTGAACAAGGTGCAGGAAGGCAAGCCCCATCTGGTGGACATGATCGCCGCCGGCAAGATTGACCTTGTTGTAAACACCACTGAGGGCTACCAAGCTATAGCAGACTCGGCTACGATCCGGGTGTCGGCTTCAGCGCATAATGTCCTTTACGCTACGACCGTGCCTTGTGCTTTGGCTATTGCCGAAGCCATTCTTTTCGGTCCTGAACAACATGTCCGCCGACTCCAGGATTTACATGCAGGTGAACAATGTTATGTCTAACCCACCCTTTCATATGACCCCCCAGGGACTCACAGCTCTGCGCGAGGAACTGGATTATCTCAAGAGAACAAAACGCGGTGAAATAACACAAGCCATCAGCGCGGCTCGTGAACACGGCGACCTGAAAGAAAACGGCGAGTACCACGCCGCGCGTGAGCAGCAGAGCTTGACTGAAGGGCGCATTGCGCACCTTGAGACAAGGCTCAGTGACGCCAATGTGATTGATATCACCAGGATAGAAAACACGGGGAAAGTTGTTTTCGGTACCACCGTCACCCTGAGCAACACCGAGGATGATACTGAGTCCCGCTACAAAATTGTGGGCGAGGACGAGGCAGACGTGGCCAAAGGCAAGCTCTCCTACACCTCCCCCCTGGGGCGAGCACTTATAGGGAAAGAGGAGGGGGATCTGGTACGGGTAGAAACCTCGATAAGCTCGACTGAATATTCTATCGAGATCGTCGAGCACATAGGAGATACAGACGAAGTCAAAGACACGGCAAAGTGAGCTGTCTGGAAACGTCTCAGCCACTAGACGCCCGGCTGCATACTCACGTCTACCGAGCGAAAAACCGCCCTCCCGGCTGGAGAGGCTGCCAGCGCGGAGCTGAGTCCGCGCACTCGCTCAGTTGGCATTGCAAAAGCTGCTGTTGTGGTCCTACAATCCCCGGCTGTTGGCGTTGGCCAACGCCAACAGCCGGCTTAACGGACATTTATTCTTTGCTGCAGTGCATGCTTTCCGGAATCCCATGACAAAGACAAAAACCATCAGCCACATTGGGGTGTTGACATCAGGGGGAGATGCCCCCGGCATGAATGCAGCCATTCGCGCCGTAGTGCGGGCCTGCGCTTTCTATGGACTGGACTGCACGGGCTTTCGGGGCGGATACAAGGGACTGATGAACGCAGATGCGTCCAGAATGGATGCCCGCTCCGTCGCCCATATCATCAGCCGCGGAGGCACGGTACTCAAATCAGCGCGGTGTATGGAATTCCATTCGCACGAAGGGCGGGAAAAGGCGGCTTCGGTACTCAAACGAGAAGGCATTGATGGCCTGGTCGTCATCGGAGGCGATGGCTCATTCACGGGAGCAGACTTGCTGCGCTCCGAGTTCGGCGTTGCTGTCGTGGGCATTCCTGGCACCATAGACAACGATATCTATGGCACGGACCGCACCATAGGGTACGACACGGCCGTCAACACCGTCATGACAGCCATGGACAACATCAGGGATACGGCCACATCCCATGACCGTCTGTTTTTTATCGAATGCATGGGACGTGATTCCGGCTTTATTGGCCTTCAGGCCGGTATTGCCGGTGGCGCAACAGAAATCCTTATTCCTGAGGCACCAAGAACCCTGCCTGAATTGGTCGCAAAATTGCAGGCCAGTCGACGCGCCTGCAAGAGTTCCAGCATTATCCTTGTCGCAGAAGGCGACCAGTCTGGATGCGTGTTTTCCCTGGCAAAACAAACGGCAGCACAGCTTCCCGATTACGATGTGCGTGTTTCCGTCCTGGGACACATTCAGCGCGGGGGAAGCCCGAGCTGTGCTGACAGAGTGCTGGCAAGCCAGCTGGGGATTGCCGCTGTGGAGCAACTTCAACAAGGAAACGCGGGCATTATGGTCGGCGTACGCAACAACGCCCTGGCAACCACTCCCCTGAGTGATGCCATCAGCCAGAAACCGACGCCTTGTCCAGACCTGCTGCGGGTGACAGGCATTATCTCGCTTTGAGCTCCGGCGGCATCGTCACCGTCCTGGTGCCCGACTCTTCACTGCGGTTATTCCCGCATCAGATACCAGACTCGCATCCAACCTCTCTGTCCGACTACGGAATACGGACGGGCGATGGAACTGTGAACGATTTTTCTTGCTGGGGGTCGAACATACTATGTCAGGCCAACTGGGTCAGGCCAACTGGGTCAGGCCAACTGGGTCAGGCCAACTGGCTGTTGTTCAGAGGGAACTTTCCAGCAACCAACCAGGTCTGATGAAAGAGATGGTACTTTTTCCCGGTGGAGCTTCAGCCTGCTGTCAGGCCCTCGCCCCACCGGGGGATGCAAACGGGCCCGCCCTCCTCGTGAGAGGCCGCCCGGCGACCCCTTCGCGGGGGAGCCGTAGCATGAGGTAACAAATGGACAAGAACGAGAAACAAAAGGCTCAGGAGGACAAAGCTTAGGAGGACAAAAGCACTCGATATGCGTATTATTACGTGATGTGCGTACTGTCACTTGATATGCATACCACTTTTGCATCCAGAGGGTGTTTGTATTAGAAGCTAATTTGTAATACAAAACAGATATATAGTGCGACCAATCTACAGCGCACTGGGTGACGGAGACTTGGTTTCCACAGCCCGGACCTCTAGGCGGCTTATATACATAGACGTTATTTTTTTGTGGAGTTAAACCTTAAATGAAAGTAGCTATAAGAAGTGCGCTGAGCATTGCCGTACTTACAGCCACGGCAGCATCCTCGGCCCAAGCCAACCACGAACAGTTCATTGATGATAGTAGCCTGAATATTCATCTGCGCAACTACACCAAGCAAGACAGCAACTACAACCAGGGGCAACCGCACAATGTAGCAAGGCAATGGGCCCAGGCCATACGTGCGGACTTCCAGTCCGGCTACTTTGCCAACGTGATCGGTTTTGACCTGAGCGCGCATCACGTCATCAGGGCGGACGCACGAGGCAATACGGACCTTGTCGATCCCGGCCTGCTGCAAAGACGCCCCAACGGTGGCGCAGAGTCTTACGGCAAGAGTTTCGGAGCTATCAAGTTCAACCTTGCTGATTATGGTGTATTCAAATACGGCCGCATGGTACTGGACACACCTCTGGTGAATTCCGAAGACGAATTCAGCCTGCCCGGTAGCGTAGAAGGCTATTACGCTGATGTCGTCCTGGGCGATGCGCGCATCTACGCCGCACATCTCCTGCGCATCAACCAGCCTGGCGAGTCTGGGTATGACAGGTTCCTTGACGAGAACAATCGAAATTCACAAGTGAATCTGATCGGCTCTGACTATAGAACTGAAAACGCAGGCATGAGAATTGCCTATGGCAGACAGGAAGATCAAGCCAGCTCTCTCTACACGGATGTTGACTACACCATACCGGTCAGCGACCTCACGGCAGTAACCCTGGGTGCCCAGTACGGGCAGAACAGCTCCGTGGGCAACGCCAAAACCACAGACCAAACCGACGGTCTGAACACCACACTGCGCTGGTATGGCCTGAAAGCCGGGGTAGACTACGGCAACATGTCTTTTGCCCTCAGCTTCGTGGATATCGGAGGCGGTGCCCGCAATGGCTGGGCAGATGCCAACGTCG
>MPMQ01000020.1 GCA_002238585.1 Kistimonas sp. bin40
TCCACAGTCTGCATAGGGACAGACATAGGGTTTTGCTCCTGAATGGGTGTGCAAATGTGATTCCAGGTTTCCTGATCGCATGGTCGCATATCCACAGCCTTCATGTGGGCACCCAAATTTTCGTTCTCCTGAGTGGATGCGCCTGTGTCTTTTCAGGGTTTGAGGTAGTGCAAACGCACGCCTGCAGTCTTGCTGGGGACAGACAAAGGGTTTTTCTTTTGAGTGGACAAGCAAGTGTCTTGTCAGGCTGCCTGACTGTGTGAACGTCTGTCTACAGCCTGTTTGTGAACAGACAAAGGGTTTTGCTCCGGAGTGGGTGCGCAAGTGTCTTGTCAGATTTCCTGATTGTGTGCACGCATGTCCACAGTCTGCATAGGGACAGACATAGGGTTTTGCTCCTGAATGGGTGTGCAAATGTGATTCCAGGTTTCCTGATCGCATGGTCGCATATCCACAGCCTTCATGTGGGCACCCAAATTTTCGTTCTTCTGAGTGGATGCGCCTGTGTCTTTTCAGGGTTTGAGGTAGTGCAAACGCACGCCCACAGTCTTGCTGGGGACAGACAAAGGGTTTTTCTTTTGAGTGGACAAGCAAGTGTCTTGTCAGGCTGCCTGACTGTGTGAACGTCTGTCTACAGCCTGTTTGTGAACAGACAAAGGGTTTTGCTCCTGAGTGGGTGCGCAAGTGTCTTGCCAGATTTCCTGGTTGTGTGCACGCATGTCCACAGTCTGCATAGGGACAGACATAGGGTTTTGCTCCTGAGTGGGTGTGCAGGTGTCGTGTCAGATTTACTGCGTGTGCGAACGAATTGTCACAGTTGTCATAGGGACAGACAAAGGGTTTTTCTCCTGAGTGGGTGCGCAAGTGTCTTTTCAGATTTGCTGATTGTGTGCACGCACGTCCACAGTCTGCATAGGGACAGACAAAGGGGTTTGCTCCTGAGTGGATGTGCAAGTGTCTTTTCAGCGTTACTGCGTGTGCGAACGAACTTCCACAGTTGTCATGGGGGCAGACAAAGGGTTTTGCTCCTGAGTGGGTGTGCAAGTGTCTTTTCAGATTTCCTGACTGTGTGTACGCAAGTCCACAGCCTGCATAGGGACAGACAAAGGGGTTTGCTCCTGAGTGGATGTGCAAGTGTCTTTGCAGCGTTACTGCGTGTGTGAACGAATTTCCACAGTTGTCATGGGGACAGACAAAGGGTTTTGCTCCTGAGTGGGTGCGCAAGTGTCTTTTCAGATTTCCTGATTGTGTGCACGCACGGCCACAGTCTGCATAGGGACAGACAAAGGGTTTTTCTCCGGAGTGGATACGCAAGTGTCTTTTCAGCGTTACTGCGTGTGCGAACAAATGTCCACAGGTGTCATAGGGACAGACA
This sequence comes from Kistimonas sp. bin40, assembly GCA_002238585.1. GTDB lineage: Bacteria > Pseudomonadota > Gammaproteobacteria > Pseudomonadales > Endozoicomonadaceae > Sansalvadorimonas. The sequence goes on from MPMQ01000020.1 coordinate 1,376, forward strand.
AAGGATTTGTTGCCAATGTGGGGGTTCAGGTGTCTTGTCCGGTTGCACGGTTGCGCCAATTCTTGGCAGCCGTCGTTATAGGGGCAGGCCGGCGCGACGGCTGTTTTCCGCCTGGCGCGGCACCCTGCGCGTACTGATTGGCTCGTGACCGCTCCAGGCGCAGATGTCGGGGGGGGTGTGGGTGTGTGCAGCATAGGGTTGTCCGGTGGAAGTCAGTCGTGGCCTGGAGTTGGACCGGGATATCCGTTTTTTTATTCGTCCTGTGACAGGCTGGTCACCCGGATAAAGGCCCTTGCCGCTGATCCTGGCTGGAGGGGAGCCATAATGAACCAGGCGCATTGGCGCGGCCGCACAGGTCTGCCGTCGAGCCCTGGCGAGCTGGGTGTCGAGCCCTGGCGAGCTGGGTGTCGAGCCCTGGCGAGCTGGGTGTTGTTGCCGACATCTGGTAAAGCCAGCAGGGAGGAACCTGGCCCTGTTCGCGCTCTTTGCATCAGGAGACACTATGGACACTGGGGCCTGGCGGGTGCAGAGCCGTCTTTGGCCACCAGAAACGGGGGCCGCTCGCCGTCTCCTGCTAACGGCTTGGCCGGCCAGAGTGTTTCCCCGGTGGAGCGGACTTGTAAACACAACCGCCGGATACCCAGGCGATAACAGGACAATAGTGACCGGTCTGATGAGCGTGGGATGCGCTGGGGGCAAATGGCATAGCCTGACTGCTGTGTGCTCTCACGGGAGTATCTGACAGGTCTGCTGGCATGCGCGCATGACCGGCGTGTGCGCATGCCAGGATCCTGCTCCCTGCCTGCGGGCGTTGAGCTACTTCCCACAGTTGATGCCTGTGTGAACCAGAACGGGCATGGCGCAGCTGGCCAGCCCGGGCCTGTGCGGTATTTTTGTGAACGCACCCCTGTGATCTGGGCATCCGGTCTCCTGCGGTTGTTTTGTCCGGATTTCCATCAGGGCAGCGGCGCGGCCGTGTGTCGGCCTGGCCATGCCGATGTGGTTTCAGCCTGTCTGCCGGCCGGCAGGGCGCGTGTTGACCGGCGTGGACGCGCTGGTGTCTTTTCAGGTTGCCTGATTGTGTAAACGCGCGTCCACAGCCCTCATGCAGGCAGGCAAAGGATTTTTTTCCGGAGTGAACGCGCAAGTGTCTTTTCAGGTTGCCTGATTGTGTGAATGCGCGTCCACAGCCTTCATGGAGACAGGCAAAAGGTTTTTGTCCTGAGTGCCTGAGGAAATGCACGTTCAGGGCGCTCAATTGCGTGAATGAACGTCGACAGCCTTCATGGGGACAGACAAAGATTCTTTTGGGTGCCGGGACAGACAAATGTCTTGTCAGGGCGACTGATGGGGCGAGCGCCTGTTTCCCACCATCAGGGGGATGGAGAAAAGGTTTTTGGTGGGGATGAATAGCATGCAAGTGATAGACAAGAGTGCTTGCTCGTGCGAACGAACGTCCACAGCCTTCACAGGGACAGCCAAAGTTTTTTTCTCCGGAGTGAAAGCGCAAGTGTGATTTCAGATTGGCGGATTGTGTGGACGCATAGCCACAGTTCTCATGGGGACAGACAAAGGGTTTGTGTCCTGAATGGATGTACAAGTGTGCTGCCAGCTGGCTTTTTTGTGTAAACCTGTGGCCGCAGCCTTCCAGGAGACAGACGAACAATCTTTCTTTGGTATGAACAGCACGCCAGTGATACTGCAGAGGGCTTGGTTGTGTGTACGCCTGTTGACAGTCGGCATACGGACAGACAAACAATCTTTGTCCTGAATGGACGTTCGCGTGTCTGGTGAGAGCAGACCGGCGTGGGAAGGTGTGTCCACAGCCTTCCTGTAGACAGACAAAAGGTCTTTTCCCTGAGTGGACGACCAGGTGTTGTGTCAGACCAGGCTGGTGTGCGAACGAACGTCGACAGTCTTTAAACGGGCAGATAAAAGGCTTTTCTCCTGAGTGGATACGAAAGTGTATGGTCAGGCGATGTGATTGGGTGAACGAACGTCCACAACCATCATGAGGACAGACATGGGTTTTTTCTCCGGTGTGGCGGCGCTTGTATGCTGCCTGCTGGCCTGATTGTGTGACGCAATGTCCAGAACCTTCATGTGAGGAGATAGAGTCTGTTGCTGCGCGGCAGTTGTGCCGATGCCTGTTCGGGTTGCTGGATTTCTGGAACGCTGTACCAGAGTCGTCATACGGGCAGATACGCAGGGACGGTGTTGTTCGGCTGCGGGGGGATGGTGCTCGCTGTGGTTGCCTTGTTTCAGGCATTGGCGCAGAGGCTGAGGACAGTGTGGGTGCGTGCAGCATGGGGGCTTGCCTCGAAGATGGGTCGGGCGTTGGAGTGCCGGATCTGTATCTGTGTATCCGCCCTTGTAACCGGCTTGTCATGTTGATCAAGTGCCTTTCTGACGGCTGGCATCTGTTGCAGGGATCAGGCAGATGGAGATTCAGGGGTGGTTCGCAGCCCATCCGGGACAAGACAGGGTGCCACCGGGATTGAGCGGGTGCACAGTTGTCCTGGTGCGGTGCGACCGGCCGCGCTTGTCACAGCGGGAGGCATTGTGCTGTCTTGCGTCACAGGCTCGGTCTGCCAGGGATTTGTTGTCCTGCAGGAGGAGACTGGTAAACGACACCACCGCACACCCGGACGATAACAGAACGGTAAGGGCCTGCCTGGTGTGCGAGGGTTATCCCATGGGCAGGTGCGCTTGTGAGACTGCCGTGTGTTCTCACCAGAGCCTTGCGCTGCCCTTCTTTCCTGAACCTGTGAGGGGCGTCGGCGGGGAAGGCTTCGCGTGTATGGCGGGCATGGCCTCTCTTGCCACCATGGACCGGCGGACGCTTTGCCAGCGTGTCTTTATACCGCCATTGTTTGTCAGAGTCGTTCCGGTCGCGGGAACAGGCTGATTGTGCATGATGTGATGGTATGGCGCCGAGCGCGCCTGCGTGTGGCCGGCGTTGTTTGTCATCGCCGCCCTGACCGCAGCAGCAGGGCTGTTGTGCAGTGCGGCTGCCGGGATGCCTTTTCGGGTTTTTGAAGGGGTGGAACCGCAGGGGGCGGTCCTCGTGTGGGCAGACAAAGGATTTTGCGCGCGAGTGGCGAGGCTGATGTGTTTTCAGGTTGCCAACGGCTGTGGACGAATATCCACAGGCTTCATACCAACAGATAAAAGGTTTTTTTCCTGAGTGAGTGCGCCAGTGTCTTTTCAGGTTTCCAGATTTTGTGGACGAATATCCACAGCCTTCATGTAAGCAGGCAAAGGGTTCTATTCCTGAGTGGATACGCAAGTGGATGTTCAGCGATTTCGCCTCACTACACCTGTGCCTGCAAAACGCCCGGGGGCAGGCAAAGGCTTTTTCCCCTGAGTGGGTGCGCAAGTGGGTGTTCAGCGATCTTTTTTGTTTGAATCGGCGTGCACAAGATTCCCTGGGGCAGACAAAAGGTGTTGCGCTTGAGTGGCTGGTGAGGTGTTGTTTCAAACCGCCTGATCGTGTGGACGTATATCCACAGCCACCATGGGGACAGGCAAAGGGTTTTTCTCCTGAGTGGGTGCGCAAGTGTCTGGTCAGATTTCCTGAGTGTTTGCACGCAAGTCCACAGTCTGCATAGGGACAGACAAAGGGTTTTTCTCCGGTGTGGATACGCAGGTGGCTCCGGCGATGTGCGGCTGTTGAGAAACGTTTCCTGCAGCCTTCATACAAACAGGCAAAGGGTCTGATTCCGGTGTGGATGTGCTGGTGCGTTCGCAGCGCACCGGATTGTTTGAACGCCTGTCCACAGGAATCATACGGGCAGACATAGGGTTTTTCGCCTGAGTGGACGCGCAGATGTTTTTTCAGGTCGTTGGATTTGGGGGACGAATATCTACAGCCTTCATACCAACAGCCAAAGCGTTTTTTCCCTGGGTGGATGCGCGCGTATCTTTGCATGTGGCTTGAATGTGCGCATGCCCGTCCCCCACCTTCTTGCGGACAGACGCGGGGGCAGGCCCTGCTGCGGGGGGCTGCGTGCGGGTGGTCTGCCACTGGCATTGATGCACAGGCAGAGGCTGTTACAGGCGTGTGCAACATAGGACAGAAGGCGGCAGAGGTCGACGGGAGCTTGGAGTGCAGAACCTGTAGTTGTATCTGCCCCTGTGACCCCTTTGTTATCTTGATCAGGCTTTTTCCGGCAGGTGCCTGTGACAGGTCTGACGGCTGTTGTCATCGACTGGATATGTTCGGTGAAGCCGGAACCTCCGTCCTCAGAGCAGGGAACGGCCGCCAATCTCCTGCGGCAGGTTTGGGCCGCCAGGGTTGTGGTGTCCCGGTGGAGGCGATCGATAAACGACACCGCCGGACACCCAGACGATAACAGGAAGGGGTTTGCCTGGTTTTGAGTGGGGTCCAGGGGCGGGCGCGGTGCTGAGCCTGTCGCGTGTTGCCGGCTGGGCCTTGCTCTGGCCTCGTGTCAGGAATGAATGCCGGTGTGAAGCACCGGGGGCCGGTTTGCGACAGCCAGACAGGGCCGCTGCGGCACTGGTGCGAGCGCCAGGGTGCAGTTCGGGTGTCATGTCTTGTGCGAACCGGTTGTCACTGTTCCTGTCAGAACTCAGACAGGGCCGTTGACCGGTGCGCCGGGGAGGATGTGTTTTCAGGATGGATGGCAGGCTGAAGGGGCGTGCGTGCTGATGCGCAAACCCCGTTGCACGGCCCTCGTAAGGCCGCGCGCAAGCTTGCTTGTTGATGTGTGCAGTTGTGCGCCGGCTGACACAGGGTTTGTGATGGGGGTGGGCGCGCCAGTGCCGTATCAGATGGCCGGATTGTGTGAATGCACGGCCACAGCCCTCAGCTGGGCAGACAAAAGGTGTTTTTCCTGAGTGAATGCGCCAGTGTGTTTCCAGCGTGCTGGAGGCGGTGAAAGCACGTCCACAGCCTGTCTGTGTGCAGACAAAGGGTCTTTCTTTGGTATGGACAGCACGCAAGTGATATTTCAACCCGTTTGATTGTGCGCACGAATATCCACAGCCCTCGCGTTGGCAGACAAAGGACTTTTTTCTTGCGTGAAAGACAAAGGGTTTTTTTCTTGCGTGAATGAGCAAGTGCGTTTTCAGGTCATAGGATTGTATGAACGCACGTCCACAGCCTGCCTGTGTGCAGATAAAGGGTCTTGCTTTGGTGTGAACCGCACGCAAGTGATATTCCAACCCGCTTGATTGCAAGTACGAAGAGCCGCAGCCCTCGTGTTGGCAGACAAAGGGTTTGGCGTTGGTGTGGAGGCAAAGGTGTCTTGTCCGTGTGACTTTTTGTGAGAATGAGCGTCCACAGTTTTCATAGGGACAGACGAAGGGCCTTTCTTTTGAGTGGGTGCGCAAGTGCAGTGTCAGATTGCAGGATTTTGTGGAGGAATACCCACAGCCCTCGTGTTGGCAGGCAAAGAGCTTTTTTCTTGCGTGAATGAGCAAGTGCGTTTTCAGGTCATAGGGTTGTATGAACGCACGTCCACAGTCTGCCTGTGTGCAGAGAAAGGGTCTTGCTTTGGTGTGAACGGCACGCAAGTGATATTCCAATCCGCTTGATTGCAAGTACGAAGAGCTGCAGCCCTTGTGTTGGCAGATAAAGGGTTTGGCGTTGGTGTGGAGGTGAAGGTGTCTTGTCCGTGTGACTTTTTGTGCGAATGAGCGTCCACAGTTTTCATAGGGACAGACGAAGGGCTTTTCTCTTGAGTGGGTGCGCAAGTGCAGTGTCAGATTGCAGGATTTTGTGGAGGAATACCCACAGCCTTCATGTGGGCAGACAAGGGGCTTGTATCCTGAGTGCGTAAACAAGTGGCTTTTTAGCACGCCTGCTTGTCTGAACGCACGTCCACAGACTTCATGGGGGCAGACAAAGGGTCTTTCTCCTGTGTGGACACGCAGGTGTCTTTTCAGGTCGTTCCATTGTATGGACGCATATCCACAGTCCTCATGCCAACAGGTAAAAGATCTGTTTCCCTTGTGTGTGCGCCAGTGCCTTTTGAGGTAGTCTGATCGCGCAAAAGAACGTCCACAGTCCTCATATCGACAGATAAAGGGTTTGTCATCGCAGTGACGGCGGGCATGTTTTCTCAGGCTGCATAGTTGTGCGGTGGAATATCTACAGTCTTCACAGGGACAGACAAAGGGGTTTGCTTTGGTATGCAAAGCACCCATGTGATATGTCAGAGTGCCGGATTGTGTCGCCGCATATCCACAGCCGTCATGGGGACAAACAAAGGGTTTTTTTCCTGCGTGGATACGCAGGTGTTTTTTCAGGTTGTTTGATTGCGTGAAGCTGTATTCACAGTCCGGGTGAGGACAGACAAAGGGTTTTTCTCCTGAGTGGGTGCGCAAGTGTCTGGTCAGATTTCCTGATTGTTTGCACGCATGTCCACAGTCTGCATAGGGACAGACAAAGGGTTTGTTGCCGCTGTGGCGGCTCAGGTGTCTGGTCGGGTTCCAGGAGCGCGTCCATTCCTTGCCGCAGTCGTTATAGGGGCCGGTACGCGCAACGGCTGTTGTCCGGCTGGAGCGGCGCTCTACGCATACTGGTTGGTCTGTGATAGCTACAGGAGAAGATAGCGAGGGCGTTGTGGGCGTGTGCAGCATAGGGTTGTCCGGTGAAAGTCAGTCGCAGTCTGGAATTGGATCGGGACATCCGTTTTTTTATCCGTCCTGTGACCCTCTTGTTACCCGGATAAAGACCCTTGGCGCCGACCTCCCTGGCGAGGGAGCACCAGCCCAGCTCCCCTGGCGCGGCTGCACATGTCTGCCGTCGTGCGCTGGCGAGCCGGGTGTCGTTTGCGACATCTGTTGCAGCCGGCAGGAGGAAACCTGGCCCTGTTGGCAGCCGCTGCGGGACGGGGCGCCAGGGCCGCTGAGGCTTGGCAGATACCGAGCCGTCCCGGCGCGCCAGCACACCGAGCCGCCTGCAGTCTCCTGCTAAAGAGCAGGCCAGCCAGGCTTGTGTTTTTCCGTTGGTGCGGGCTTGTAAACAATGCCACCGGATACCTGGAAGATAACAGAACAGTAGTGACTTGTCGGGTTGTTGCCGGCGAGTCCAGGGCCTGGCACCGTGCTGCGTTTGTTGTGTGATCGCACGCAGGAGATCACGTCTTCTGGAGGTCTGGGTTGTTTTTTTCCTGTGTCCTGGCCACAACGCCTGGTTTTTTCTCCAATGTGGATACGCAAGTGCAGGTTCCGGTCGTTTGATGGGGTGAACGCGCGTGCACGGCCTTCATGTGGACAGTCAAAGGGCTTTCTCTTGTTGTGGACGCGCACGTGTTTTTTCAGCTGCCCTGGTCGTGAGAACGTCAAGCTACAGCCGTCATTGGGACAGACAAAAGATGTTTGTCGGGCATGAGTAAAAGTACGCAAGTGGCGCTTCAGGCTGCTTGGGTGCGTGAACGAACGACCACAGCCTGCGCGCCAACAGACAAAGGGGTTTTCTTCTGAGTGGGCGCAGCGCCTGTGGGCTGCAAGGTTGTGGGCTTGTGTGTACGCCTGTCCACAGCCTGTCTGTGGACAGACAAAGGGCTTTTCTCCCGAGTGGAGCCGCAAGTGCCGTTGCAGGCTGTATAGGTTGACGAAAGAATGGCCACAGCCTTCGTGTGAGCAGACAAAGGGTCTTGCTCCCAGGTGGACGCACCGCAGGTGTGCGTTCAGATGGCCTGTTTGTATGAAGGAGGATCCACAACTTTCATATTGACAGATAAAAGGCCTTTCTCCTGAGTGGAGACGCACGTGGGCTTTGATGGAGCCGGCTTGTGAGAAAAAACGTCCACAGCCTGTCTGAGGACAGGCAAAGGGTTTTTCTCCTGAGTGGACGCGCAAGTGGGCTGTCAGATGACAGCGCCGCTCGAGCCAGCGTCCACAGCCTTCATGGGGACAGGCAAAGCGCTTTCGCCGGGTGTGGGTGCTCTGGCTCCTTGTGCTGGAAGGGGGGGGATTGGACTCCTGCGCGCCCTTGTTGTCTGGGCGGCTATGCGCAATAGCTGATTGTCGGTGGGCGCGCAGGTCTGCTCGTTCTCGCAGGTTTGTTACAGGCATTGATGTTGTGGCAGAGGACCTTGTGGGCGTGTACAGCATCGGGTTTTCCGTTTGCGGTAGGGGGCGGTTGGCGGTTGGCGGTTGGCGGTTGGCGGTTGGCGGTTGGCGGTTGGAGTGCAGAATCTGTCTTGTGTATCCGGTCTTGTAACCATTTTGTCATCTTGATCAGGCATCTTGCTGACAAGAACAGCCTCCTGCTACAGGTTCGCCCCACCAGGGTTGTGCTTTCCCGGTGGCAGGGTCTTGTAGACAACACCGCCGGACACCCAGGCGATAACAGAACAACGGTGGCTTGCCTGGCCGGTTCTGCTTGTCCCCGGGACAAGTCTGGCGCCACGCCTGCTGGCTGTTCCCGCCTGACTCGAGGGGCCAGCTTTACTGAACGGATGGCTGGCGTGCACGCCCGCAGGCAAGGTCTTGCCCCGTGCCTGTTGCTGTTGAAGCCGGCGTGCTGGTCTGGGCCGCTGCCTGTGTGAGCCAGAGCGGCTGAGGCCTGGCTGGGCAGGCAGGGTCTCCGGGACATGGGGGTTCCCGCTTTGTTTCAATGGGTTGCGCTGTGTTGTGCCGTCCTTGCGTGGGGCGGAAGCGGGTTTTTCTCTGGTGTGGGTTTTCAGGTGGCTGGGGTGCTTGTACCTTCTCGTGCACTCTGCGCTTGGGCAGGTAGAGAATCGGTCTCGAGAATGGACTCGCGAGTGTTTTTTCAGACTGTTGGATTGTGCGGCTGAGTATTCACAGCCTTCATGGGGGCAGGCAAAGGATTTTGTGGCGGTGTGGATACGCAAGTGCCTTTTCAGGTTTTCTGATGTTGTGAACGAATGCTCACAGCGTTCATAGCGGCAGACAAATATTCTGTCTTTGATGTGAACCGCACGCACGTGGCGTGTCAGGTTGCCAGGCCTTGAGAAAGAATGTCCACAGCCTTCATGGGGACAGACACAAGGTTTCTCCTGTGTGTGGACGCGAACGTGTAATTTCAGATGGTTTTTTTGTGTGGTCGCATGTCGGCAGCCTTCATAGGGACAGACGAAGGGCCTTTCTCCTGAGTGGGTGAGCAAATGCCTTGCCAGGTGGCCGGATTGTGCGAACGAATACCCACAGTTCTCATGTGGACATGGAAAGTTTTTTTCGCTGGAGTGGACGCACAGGTGTACCTTCAGGTGGCTGGCCTGGACGCACGCATATCCACAGTCTTTGTAGGGACAGACAAAGGGCTTTTCTTTGGAGTGGACGCGCAAGTGTGCTTTCAGGTGGCTCACTTGTGCACAGGCATATTCACAGTTCTCATAGGAACAGACAAAAGGTTTTCCCCAGTCATGAGCAGTACGCAGGTGATAGGTTCGCGCGCTTGTCTGTCTGAATAAACGATCACAGCCCTCGTAAAAACAGGGAAAAGGTGTCTTTCCTGCGTGGCGACGTATGTGGACTGCCAGGTTGTTTGATCGTACAGACACATATCCACAGCTTTCATAGGGACAGACAAAGAGCTTTCCTTTTAGATGGCGGCGTCCATGTTGTTTCAGAGGGCGCGGTGCTGTGAATGCCTGTCCACAGCCTTCATGGGGGCAGACAAAAGGCTTTTCGTCAGGGCGGAGGTTCGGATTGCTTGTCAGATGGCCAAGGTGATTGAAGGCAAGCTTGCAGTCATCAGGAGCCTGGCGCCGGACGGTGGTTCCGGAGATGGAATGAGGGCCTGTTCGCCCTGGCTGGCCAGTCATGGGGATTGACCTGGAGGCGGAGGGAATCATGGTGGGCCTGTGCAGCATGGGGGCGTCCTGTGGAAGTTGGCTGGAGCTTGGAGTGCAAAGCCTGCCTTTATATATCCGCCCAGGTGTCCATCTTGTCACCTGAATCAAGCTTCGTGTCGACGGGCATTTGAGCTGGGTACTGACGGGTGTCGGGCCGGCAGGGCTCCCTTGCGCGCTGCCTGCGGCCGGCTGATGGACATTGGGATCTGCGCAGCAGCCAGGACCAGGCGGGCGCATAGCGGCCTTTATCCTGGGAGTGCGGGGTGTTTTTTTCAGAGAAGGGGGCGGCTTGCAATCTTCCGCCACAGGTTCACCCGGCCAGGCTTTTGTTTTTCCTGGTGCTTGTAAACAATGCCGCCGGACACCCAGGTAATGACGGAACAGTAGTGGCTTGTCGGGTTGTGGCAGCTGTTTGCCGGGCTTGCTGCAGCGCCATGAGCGCTGTGTGCTGCCGTGCCGACGCCGGTGCGAACGCGACCCTGCGGTTTGCGCATCTTGTATTCTGTGACCTGGCGTTCACCGTCTCCGTCGGGACAGCGGCCAGGCCGTGTGCCGGTGTGCCCATGCAGATGTGTTTTGAGCAGGGATTTCAGCCTGAAGGACCGTTCAGGCGTCGCAGACGCACAGCGATAGTGGCTTTCGTCAATATGGGGTCGCACAGGGGAGGAGCCTGGGTGCTTGTACTTGTCCCTGTTGTCATCTTTCTCGTCCGCACAGACGCCAGCGCGCTTGTCGGCAGGCTGGGTCCAGGTCCTGGTCGTAAAGAGTTTTCCGGCGCTATGCAGACGCAAGTGTCTTTTCAGGTTGCTTGATTGTGCCGATGAAAACCCACAGTGTTCATGGGGACAGCGGTGAGGTTTTTCTCCCGAGTGAATACGCATGTGCATTGCCAGGACGCGTGATTGTACGGTGCGATATCCACAACCTGTGTGTGGACAGACAAAGGGCCTTTCCCGGGTATGCGCAGCTTGCAAGTGATATTTCAGACCGCTTGGTTGTTTGAACGCATACTTACAGCCTTCATGAGGGCAGGCGAAGGCTCTTTTTTCTGAGTGAACGCGCAAGTGGTTTTTCAGATAGCCCGATGAGATAAACGAATGTCCACAGTTTCCATGTGGACAGATAAAGGGCTTTTGTCCTGAGTGGGTACGCAGGTGTATCGTCAGGTTGCCTGATCCTGTGAACGAATGTCCGCAGTCTGGAAGTGGACAAATAAAGGGTTTTTCTTTGGTATGAACGGCACGCAAGTGGTACGTCAGACCGGCGTGTCGTGTGAACGCACGTCCACAGTCTTGATGCGGGCAGACACGGTCTGGTCCTCGGGTGTGGGTGCTCAGGTGCCTTGTCAGTCCCGTGCGTCTTCTGCATTTTTTGTCGCAGTCGTCATACGGGCACATGTGCAGGCTGGCTGTTGTCAGGCGGGAGCACAGTTCTTCGCGCCGAGGTGGTGCTGTCTCAGGCATTGATGTGGCGCCAGGGGAAATGATGGACGTGTGCAGCATGGGGGCTCCCGTGGGAAATCGGTCGGAAGTTGGAGTGCCGGATTCGTCTTTGGTTGCCAGATATTGTGACCATCTTGTCCTCTTGATCAAGCCAGGTGCCGGGGGGCATTTGTGACGCCTGCGGTCTCGTGTCTGGCCCGGGAGCGGTGCTTGCTGCCCGGGCGGGGAGCGGCCGCCAGTCCCTGCCGCAGGTTCGGCCAGACAGCGTTTGCTGGTCCTGCTGGTGGAGGCATATGCACAATGCCACCGGACACCCTGGCGATGACGCAACAGTAGTGGCTTGCCATGCCAGGGCCGGTTGCCCGGGCCGGTGCGGTGCCATGACGGGTGTGTGCTTTCATGCCGGAATCCTGCAGGCCGGTCATGAACGAATGACCGGTCTGTGCCGGTCCGGGCAAGGCTTGGGCCTGTATGTGCCGGCGTTGATGCGCGTGCTCTGGCCAACGGTTATGTGCGGCCTTGCTGATGCGCAAGGCCCGGTCAGTCGGGGCCCTGGAGACGCTGGTGCGAACGCGCTCGTGCGCGCCTGGCAGCCTGTATCCTGTCGTTTGTAGTGAACCTTTCCCGTCAGGACCAGGGCAAGGCCGTGTGCCGGTGTGCCGACGCGGCTGTGTTTTCATGCCTTGCTGTGCAGGCGAATATCCACAGCCTTCATAGGGCTGGCCACTGGGTCTTGTTGCTGCGTGAGTGCGCAAGTGCCTTGTCAGGGGGTGTGCGTGTACGGACGCATATCTACAGCCTTCGTGCAGACAGACAAAGGGTCTTTCCCGGGTATGTACGGCGCGCAAGTGGCTTCTCCGGTTGCCTGGCGTTACGGACGCACGTCGGCCGTCTTTATGGAGACGGCCAAAACCTTTGTCCGTGGTATGCAGGGTATACAAGTGATATTTCAGGCCGTTTGCTTGTGAGAATGCATGGCTACAGCCTTCCTGGGGACAGGTAAAGGGTTTTTCCCCGGTGTGGCGGCGCAAGTGCTTTTTCAGACTGCCACCTTGTGTGAATTGCTTTCCACAGCCGTCGTAGCAACAGATAAAGGGTTTTTCTCCTGAGTGGATACGCATGTGTCTTTTCAGGTCGGTTGCGCGTGCAAATGGGCGTCCGCAGCCATCCTGAGGGCAGGGGAAAACTTTTCCTGTGCCATGAGCGACATGCCAGTGGTCTGCCAGCGTACTGCCTGGTTTGAACGAACGGCCAGAGTTTCCATGTGGACGGGTAAAATATTTGTTTTCTGAGTGGCTATACAAGTGGGTTATCAGATTGTTTGATTGTGAGAACGAACGCTCACAGTTTTTATAGGGACAACAACAAGGGTTTTCTCTGATGTGGATGCGCAAGTGCTTTTTCAGACTGCCTGCTTGTGTGAATTTCTGTCCACAGCCGTCGTAGAAACAGATAAAGGGTTTTTCTCCTGAGTGAACACGCGCGTGTCTTTTCAGGTCGTGTGCGCGTGTAAATGGGCGTCCGCAGCCATCCTGAGGGCAGGAGAAAACTTTTCCGGTGCCATGAGCGACATGCCAGTGGTCTGCCAGAGTATTGCTTTGTCTGAACGAACGGCCAGAGTTTCCATGCGGACGGGGAAAAGATTTTTTGTCTGAGTGGATATACAAGTGGGTTATCAGATTGCTGGATTGTGAGAACGAACGCTCACAGTTTTTATAGGGACAAAAAAAAGGTTTTTCTCCGGTGTGGACACGCAGGTGTTTTTTCAGATTGTCTACGAGTCTGGACACATATCCACAGCCCTCGCTGGGGCAGACAAAGGACTTTTGTCGTGTGCGCCAGCCTCCTGGCAGTATGACGGATGCAGATGCGTGTCCCCTGTCATCACGAAGATAGAGAAAGGCTGGTGTCTGGCTGTAGGCCAGGCCCCCGTCACCGTCCAGGACCTGACAGCCATGAACAGTACACAAGTGATAACGAATACCGCTGGAGTATGTGAAGGAACGCCCACAGTTTCCATAAGGACAGGCAAAGGGTTTTTCGCTGGCGTGGGTGCGCGCGTGCTGTTTCAGATGACCTGATTGTCTGAATGAGAATCCACAGCCTTCAAAAGTGCAAACAAACGGTGATTGCCTGGTATGCCAGGCACGCAGGTGGTATGTCAGGGAGTTTGATTGTATGAACGCGTGCCCACAGCCCTCCTGTGGACAGACAAAAGGTTTTTCTCCTGAGTGGATACGCTGGTGGACCTGCAGGGAGCCTGATTGTGTGAATGCTTGTCCACAGCCTTCCTGGGGACAGACAAAGGGTTTTTCGCCTGTGTGGATGCGCCTATGTACTTTCAGGTGGGTTGCTTGTGTGAACGCACGTCCGCAGCCTTCCAGCCGACAGACAAAGGTTTTTTCGCCTGTGTGGATGCGCCAGTGTTCTTTCAGGTGAGTGTATTGTATGAACGCACGTCCACAGTGTTCATGTGGACAGACAAAGGCCTTGCCTCCGACATCGATTCCGTGGGTTCTCAGGTGCCTTTGCAGGTCTGCGGCTCTTCTGAATTCGGTGCCGCAGTTGTCACACGGGTAGATATGTCGGGCAGTCACAGTGCCGCCGGGGCAGGCAGGCCGCGTGTCCTGCTCTGTCCCGGATGGCGCCAGGGCTGAGAAAACTGTGGTTGGGCGCAGCATAGGGTGTTCCGCTGGGGTGGGTGGCAGGTTGGAGTACAGAAGGTGGCTTTGGTTATCCGGCCTTGTGACCAGCTGGTTATCCTGGCGGGAGTCCTCCTGACAGACATCTGTGACGCGTGCCGCCGGGGGCGGGCTGGTTCCGGCGCCAGGACCTGGGGGGGCGCCTGCCGTCCCGGGCTACAGGTTCGGCCAGCCGGGATCTTGTTTTCCCGGTGGAAGGGGGTGGCGAACAATGCCGCCGGATACCCAGGCAATCACGCAGCAGTAGTGACTTGCCATGTCCGGGCTGGTGTCTCCTGGCGTGCGCGCGGTGCCATGACCTTCGTGTGTGCCTGTGGGCAAGGCCTTTCGACCCCGTGCCTGCCGGCGGTGGCGCGCTTCCCATAGTCGACGGCTGTGTGCGACGACTCTGGCGGGCTGATCTGGCAGGGCTTGTGCGACAGGGGTACGAACGAGACCGTGCGGCTGGGGCATTTTGTCTTCTGAGCTGTCTTCTGTGATTTGTTTTCCAGCGCAGCCGTCATAACAGCGGCGCAGCCGTGTACCGCAGTGCCGGCGCAGATCTGTTTTCGGGGTGGATTTCCGCGTGAAGGGTTGTTCGCCTGTCGTCGGCGAGCAGCGACAGTGCCTGTCGTCGGTATGAAGAAGAGCCTGGCCTGCGCGCTTTTTCCTGAACCTGTGGTCATAGCCTGCGGCAGTACCCGGACCAGAAGTACCAACGCCAGCTTGCTCGCCGACGGGCATAGTCTTCACAGGCATGGTCTTCGCCTGGGCAGCAAAGGGTGTTGCCTGTATGTGTAGACGCCGATGATTTTTCAGGCTGTCGGAGCGGCTGAGGCGCTTTGCGCAGCCTGGGTGTGGGCAGACAAAGGGCTTTTCTCCGGAGTGCACCCGCCGGTGTACATTCAGGTCGCATTGTCGCGCAGACGCATAGCCACAGCCTTCATGTAGACAGACAAAAGGTTGTTCTCTGGTATGAGCAGTACGCAGGTGAACTTTCAGGTTGCCGGGTCGCTTGAAGCGTTTTGCGCAGCCTGCCTGTGGGCAGACAAAGCGCCTTTCTTCGGAGTGCACTCGCCGGTGTGCATTCAGGCTGCCTTGTCGCGCAGACGTATAGCCACAGCCTTCATGAGGGCAGACAAAAGGTTTTTCTCCTGAGTGGATGGACAGGTGTACTTTCAGGTTGCGGGAGTCTGCAAATGGACGACCACAACCTTCATGTGGGCAGACAAAGGGGGTTGCGGCGCCATGAACAGCGCACAAATGGTGTGCCAGCCCGTTTGCACTCGCGAATCTGTATCTACAGCTCGCATGAGAACAGATAAGGGGTTTTTCGCGAGAGTGGCGGCGCAAGTGTGCTATCAGGTGGCTCCGTTGTGTGAACGAATGAGCACAGGCCTCATGCGGGCAGACAAAGGGGTGTTCTTTTGAGTGAGTGCGCCAGTGTACTTTCAGGAAGCGTGATTGTATGAACGCATGTCCACAGCCTTCCTGCGGACAGACGAAGGGTTGTTTTCCTGAGTGAGCAGAACGGCAGTGAGCTCTCAGACTGTTTGATTGCTGGAATGCGCGCCCGCAGCCTTCGTGGAAACAGACAAAAGGTTTTTCTCCTGAGTGGCAGTGCAGGTGTCTTCTCAGGTTGCTTGATCGTGCGTACGCCTGTCTACAGCCTGTCTGTGGGCAGACAAAGGGTTTTGCGCGGAGGAAATGAACAGCGTTCTGGTGGTGTATCAGAGTGTCTTTGCGTGTAAACGAACATCGGCAGCCATCATGGGGACAGACCCAGGGTTTGTCTCCGGTGTGGGTTCTCAGATGCCTTTTCAGGTCGTGGGCTCTTGTGTAATTTTTGTGGCAGTTGTTATACGGACAGATATGCAGGCTGGGCGCTGTTCGGCTGGCTTGTGCTGCCCCGGTTTCGGACATTGATGTGGAGGCAGAGAACATGGTGGCTGCGTACAGCATAGGGTTTTCCGGCAGAAGACTGGTGGACAGTTGGAGCGCCGGATCTGTCTTTGGCTATCCGGGTGTGTAACCAGTTTGTCAGCGGCCGCGTCACGGCAGTGGTCGCCGGGGGCGGTTGCTGCCATCTGTTGAGGTGATCAGGCCGCAGGTCCGTACACCCAGGTCTTGCGGGAGCACGGCTGTATTGATGCGGTGAGACCGGGACGTCGTTCTTCACAGAGGGGAGTCGTCTGAGGTCTCGTGCGCCAGGTTCGGCCAGCCCCGGCCGTGTTTTGCTGGTGGTGGGGACTTGTAAACAATGCCGCCGGAGACCCTGACGATCACAGAACAATAGCGGCTTGCCGGGGTGCGGCTGGTGATTTCCCGGGCCGATGCGGGGTTCTTGTCTGGCGGCGTACTCAACGTGGAATTTACCGTGGAAGGCCGTTCGCAAAGCGCCGGCGCACAGTGATACGGCCTTGCATTGCCATGGGGGCGAGCCTGGCGTGAGAGCTTGTGCCTGAGCCTGGTTGTATAGCCAGCGCAGGAAAAGGAGACGTCAGGTCGTGCGCCGGTATGGGGGGGTGGCTGCCTTCCTGCTGCGGGGGACTGTGACATCTTGCTGTGTTCTGCCGGGTCATGACCGGCGCGAGGCTTGTTTGTACTACGGCCATGCTGATGTTTTTTCCGGGCGGCTGTGCGCCGGAATCTGCTGATGGCGTTGTCACCGGCACCGACGAATTCTGCCGGGAGTGATCGCACCCGGGGGATTGTGCCCCGTTTTTTCCTGGGTCGGTTTTCACCGCTGTCCAGATCGCCGCGTCGGGACTGTTTCCGGGTGTGGGTGGCCAGATGCACTTTCAGGGTTTGAAACAGGTAGAACCCTTGTGCGCAGCCCTCGTGCGGGCAGGGAAGGCCTTTCTCCCGGGCATGAACAGCGCGCAAGTGGCATGTCAGAGCGCGCAATTGTGCAAACCAGCGTCCACAGCCCTCATGTCGACAGACAAAGGGTTTTTCTCCTGGGTGGACGTGCAAGTGCTGTTTCAGATGGGCAAGTCGTGTGAATAAACGTCCACAGCTTTCCTGTGGACAGGCAAAGGGTTTTTCGCCTGAGTGGGTGCGCAAGTGCACTGTCAGGCAGCTGGATTGTACGGATGAATAGCTACAACCTTCGTGTGGGCAGACAAAGGGTTTTTTTCTGGCGTGAACAGCAAGCCGGTGATATTTCATACCATCTTCCCGGGCGGCCGCATATGTACAGCCTTCATACGGGCAAAGAACGTTTTTTCCTTCTGCGTGCAGGCGCAAGTGTCTTCTCAGGTTGCCGGCTTGTCTGAATCGGCGCCCACAGCCCTCACGTGGACAGCCAAAGGATTTTTCTCCTGAGTGGATGCTCAAGTGTGCATTCCGGTGTCCCGATGTTTTGAACGTCTGCTGACAGCCTTCATGGTGACAGGCAAAGTTTCTTGTTTGTGAGTGGACAAGCAAGTGTTGCGTAAGGGCGACTGCTTGTCTGGCAACATAGGCGCAGCCTTCATGGGGACAGGCAAAGGGTTTTTCCCGTGTGTGGACGCGCAAGTGGTTTTTCAGGGATTCTGTGTATGCGCAGCAATATCTGCAGCCTTCATGTGGACAGGAAAAGGGTTTTGTGCCTGAGTGCTTAAGCAAGTGCCGTCTCAGGTTTCCTGACTTTGTGGACGAATATCCGCAGTTTTCAAACCTGCAGACGAAAGGTTTGTTTCTGGTATGGATGGCTCGCACGTGGTACCCCGGAGGGGTGACTTGTCTGAACCTGTCCCCGCAGCCATCATCCGGACAGACACAGGGCTTCTCTGCGATGTGTATTCTCTGGTGTCTTGTCAGGCCGTGGGGTTTTTTGAACCCTTTGCCGCAGTTGTTATGCGAGCAGACATACAGGGCCGTGTCTTTTGGGGTGGAGCACCTGCCATGTCCCGTCTCAGGTGGTGACGGGGTGACAGGGAACATTGTGGAGGCGTGCAGCATAGGGGCTTCCCGTGAAGGTCGGTACGGGAGTGGGAGTGCAGCACGGGCCTTGTGTTTCCAACCTTGTGACCTGCTTGTCATTTTTGTCAGACGTTTTGCTGACGGACATCCCTGACTCCGTGCGTGGCAAGCCCCGTCCTTCAGGGCGGGGAGGATGTCAATGTCTTACAGATTTGGCCCGCCGGCATTGTTTTTTGCTGGTGGCGGGGACTTGTAAACAATGCCGCCGGACACCCAGACGATAACCGGCAAGAGTGCAGGTTGGCGCCGGCTGTTCTGCGTGACGGCGCGGTGCTGTCTCTGACTTCGGAATGCGTGCCGACATAAAGTACGTATGCCCCGAGAGGGCGCGGTGCTGTCATCAGGGTCTGTCCCCGGTGAAGCAGTGCGCAGCCGCAGGTTGCGGGCCTGTGATCGCAGGAAACGGCTGTTGCATTCCGGCTGATGGCAGGCACGGGGCTTTGTTGCGCCATGGACAGGCCCATCTTTTTGCAGAGCCTCCGGGCCCCTGAAGTCTGTGCTTTGGTGTTTCCCGGCGTGGGAACAGGCTGGTTCCTGATGATGTGATCGCAGCCAGAAGATCAGGTTTCTTTGGTTTTCGTGTCGTTTGTTGCTGCTGCCCGGACAGCAACGAGGAGGTTGTTGGCCAGCGTGCGTTTTCAGGTGCCTTCTCACATTACTCAATTGTTTGAACCGTTTTGCGCAGTGCTCGTGAGGGCAGGCAAAGGGTTGTTCTCCTGAATGAGCAATGCGCAAGTGGTAGGTCAGGCGGCTTGATAGTATGAACGCGTATCCACAGCTCTCATGCGGACACACAAAAGGTTTTTCTTTTATGTGAATAGCGCGCAAGTGATAGTGCAGGCCGCCGGGGTGTGTGTATGCGTGTCCACAGCCTTCATGGGGACAGCCGAAGAGTCTTTTTCCTGAGTGACAGCGCCGGTGTCCGCGCAGGTTGCCTACTACTGTGGACCTGTATCCACAGCCCTCATGTGAACAAGCAAAAGGTTTTTCTTTGTCATGCACAGCCCGCACGTGGCATTTAAGGTAACTGGAGCTTGCGGACGAATAACCACAGTCGTTATGTGGACAGGCAAAAGGTTTTATTCCTGTATGGATGCGCTGGTGCTGTATCAAATTACTCGATTGTGTGGACGCATAGCCACAGCCTTCGTAGACACAGACAAAGGGTTTTTCTCCTGTGTGGCAGCGCTCGTGCTTTATCAGTTCGCGTGGTCTTGCAGGCGCATACCCGCAGCCTTCATAGGGACAGACGCGGCGGTTTTTGTTCGCGCGGGTGTTCCGCTTCCTTTTGAAACCCTGATCGCACTTTGTGCCGCAGTCGTTGTGCAGACACAGACGCAGATCACCTGTTTTCCGGTTGTCCCGGGAGGCTACCGGCCTTGCCAGGCCTGTGACAGGCCATGACTCGGGAGAAGAGGAGGTTGTGAACCTGTGCAGCATAGGATTTTCCCGTGGAAGTCAGACACAAGCTGGAGTGCTGAAGTCTGTTGAGTTATCCGCTCTTGTGACCATCTTGTCATCACTGCTGTTGCCTTGCGGGTAATGACGGGTACGGCGGTTCTGTGCGCCATGGACGGGCCGTTTCTTGTGCCGGGCGTTGCGGGCCCTTTGCAGTGCCCAGCATTGATGGCACTGCTTGCGACTGTCGTTGTGTGGGCAGATACGCAGGAAATCTGTTTCCCGGTTGTTGTGGGGAACTGTCTGCCCTGGCCGGCCTGTCACAGGCCGTGACCTGGAAGCCGGGGAGGTTGTGAGCCTGTGCAGCATAGTGTTGCCTGGTGGAGATCAGAACAGCAGCCTGGCGTGCTGAAGTCTGCTGAGTTATCCGCCCTTGTCACCCTGTCGTCACCCTGATAGCGGGTCGTGCCGCCGGGCAGGCGAGCGGTCAGATGGTGGGGAACAAGAAACAGGCCAGGCTCTCTTGCAGGCAATGCCGGGGATCTGGCTTCACCACAAGCTGCCGGCCTCTGTTTGCGGCCTCTGCGGACGGGACCAGGTAGCGAGCCCTGGTCCTGCGGATGCGCAGCGGTCCTTGCCCATCAGAGCCCGGAGCCGTGTGCCGGAGACTGCTGCAGATGTGGCCGGCCAGGATGTTGCTGTGCTGGCGAGGGTGACTGATAAACAACGCCGCCAGATATCCATGCGATAACAGACCTGTAGTGGCTTTGCCGGCTCCCGCCGGTTTCGCTCCGGGGCGGCGCAGCACTGTGACGGTCGTGTATTCCAGCGCAGCATGGCGCGTCAGTGTTCATGGACTGGCTGCTGGCGGCAGCCGGCCAGCAGCTGCCCTGTGGCTGTCGAAGCTGCCGTGATTTTCCGGGGCTGTGTGAGCCGCCGCTGTGCCTTGGGGAGGAAAACAGAACATCTGCGGTGGTGCCTTGCGGGCAATGACCGGCATGGGGGCGTTGTGTGGCATGGACGGGCAGCTTCTTTGGCCGGGCGTATGGGGCCCTGAATGGGATCTTGTTGTTTTTCCCGGGGAGGGAACCGGCTGGTGCAATATTCCGTGAGCGATGTGAGCGCCGACAGGCGACCAAGCCTCTTTTGTTCCTGAGTTGTTTTGTGCTGGCGTCCAGACTGCGATGACGCAGCGTTTCACCCGTGTGGGTTTTCAGGTGCCTTCTTGCATCGCTCAACCGGCGGAACAGTTGTGCGCAGTGCTCAAGAGGGCAGGCAAAGTCCTGTTCCCGGGTATGAAAACTGTGCCGGTGATGTTTCAGGGTGCCTGATTGTATAAGCGCACGTCCACAGCCTTCCTTGCTACAGACAAAGGGTCTTGCGCGTGAGTGAACAGCACGCCTGTGATATCCAAGACTGCTGGCGTGTATATACGCGTGCCCACAGCCTTCATGGGGGCAGACGAAGATTTTTTCTCTGGTGTGGGTATGCAGGTGGTTGCTCAGGATGCCTGATTGTGTGAAAGAACGTCCACAGTCCTCATAGGGACAGACAAAGGATTTTTTTCCCGTATGCAAACACAGGTGTCGTTTCAACTGATTTGATTGTATGAACGCGGACTCACAGCCTTCATGAGGACAAACAAAGGGTTTTTCTCTGGAGTGAGCAACACGCAAGTGATATCTCCGGGCGCTGGATTGTGCAAACGCGAGCTCACAGCCTTCATGGGAGCAGACAAAGGGTTTTTCTCCAGTGTGAGCAGCACGCACGTGATATATCAGGGCGCTGGATTGTGCAAACGCGTATTCGCAGCCTTCATGGGAGCAGGCAAAGGGTCTTTCTCCGGTGTGGAAACGCCGCAAGTGGTATGTCAGGGAGCTTGAGTGTGCGAACGGACGTCCACAGCTGGCACATGGACAGATAAAGGGCTTTTCTCTGGTGTGGATGCGAAAGTGTTCTTTCAGGGAGTCTGATCTGAAGAACGAAAATTTACAGCCTTCATGTGAACAGACAAAAGGTTTTTTTTCTGAGTGGCTGCGCAAGTGCCTTGTCAGACCGTTTGATCGCGCAAACGAACGTCCACAGTTTTCATGGACACAGACAAAGGTTTTTCCTCCAGCGTGGGCGCGCCAGTGTCGTCTCGTATCGTCTGATCGTGCGAACGCGGGTTCACAGGTTTGCTGTGGACAGGTACAGGGTTTTGCGTCGGGGTGGACGCGCCGGTGTTTTTTCAGTTCTGCAGGTTTTGGCGTCGAATATCCACAGCCTTCGCCGGGACAGACGCAGCGCTTTCTTCCCGTGAGGGTACCCGGTTTCCTTTTCAGGCGACTGACTTGATTGCACAGCGTGCCATCGGCGTTGTGCGGACAACGCCGGACACTCGTCTGTCGGTTGTCCCGTGGGGCGGCCCGTCTTGTCAGGCCTGTCGCAGGCCCTGCTTCGGGGGGAGAGGAGATTGTGAGCCTGTGCAGCATAGTGTTGTCCGGTGGTGGTCAGACAGAAGCTTGGAGTGCCGGGTGCGCCCGGTTATCCGCTTTGGTGACCATATTGTTCTATTGCTCAAGCGTCGGTGTCGGGTGAACATCGCTGGCGAATCTGGTTGGTGTCGGGCGCAAGGGCCCGGAGTCCGCTTGCGCCCTTGCAGGAGATGTCGAGGCATAGCCGGGTCACAAGTCACCGGGCTGGCCTGCGCGTCTTGAACAGCAGGGTGACGGCAGTTCAGGCGCTGTTTGCCATCTGTGCGGGCCCTGTGGGAGCTGGAGTCCTGCGGATGTACAGCTGTGCTTGTCCATGAGCGCGCGGATTGTGCTACAGATTCGGCCAGCCAGGATGTTGCTTTGCTGGCGGGGGCGACTGATAAACAATGCCGCCAGATATCCAGGCGATAACAGACCTGTAGTGACTTTTCTGCTTTTCGCTGGTGGTCCCCCCGGACGACGCGGCGCTGTTATCCTGGCCTGTTTTCAGCGCAGCATCGCGCAGGTATGGCCTCCAGATTGATTGTTGTGGAAAGAGCCTCTGACCTGGAGCTGGCGTACAGCGACAGTCGCTGTCGTCGGTAGGGGACCGGCCCCGGGGCTGGAGTGACTGCTGTCGTGCAGATCTTTTGTCATGGGCTTGGCAAGAGCCGCCGAAAGCGGGCTCGCCAGAGTGCAGGTGCAGCCTCAGGGCCTGTAATCGCAGGAAACCGCTGTTGCATTCCGGGTAATGGCCGGTGTGGACGGGCCGTTCCTTGTTCCGGGCGTCTGGTTCCCGCAATGGCGTGCTGTCGTTTTGTCCGGCACGGGAACGGGCTGATTCAGCACTATGTGAGCGCAGACAGGAGATCAAGCCTCTTTGTTGTCTGAGTCGTTCTTTGCTGCCGTCCAGACTGCCATGATGCGGCGTTTCATCCGGGTGGGTTTTCAGGTGCCTTCTGGCATAGCTCAATCGGCCGAACAGTTTTGTGCAGTGCTCACGAGGGCAGGCAAAGTCCTGTCCTTGGGTATGAAAGCTGCGCAAGTGATCTTTCAGGGCGCCTTTTTGTATAAACGCACGCCCACAGCCTTCCTTTATACAGACAAAGGGTCTTTTACGTGGGTGAGCAGATCCACAATCGCTGGCGTGCATATACGACTGTCCACAGCTTTCATGGGGACAGACGAAGATTTTTTCTCTGATGTGGCTACGCAAGTGGTTGCTCCGGCTGCCTTGTTGTGTGAACGAACGTCCACAGCCCTCATAGGGACAGAGAAAGGGTCTTTGTCCCGTATGCAAACACAAGTGTTGTTTCAGATGAGTTGATTGTATGAACGTGCACTTACAGTCTTCATAAGGACAAACAAAGGGTTTTTCTCCGGTGTGAACAGCACGCCAGTGATATTTCAGGGCGCTGGATTGTGCAAACGCGTGCTCACAGCCTTCATGGGAACATACAAAGGGTTTTTCTCCGGTGTGAACAGCACGCCAGTGATATTTCAGGGCGTTTGATTGTGCGAACGGACGACCACAGTCCTCATAGGGACAGATAAAGGGTTTTTCTCCCGAGTGAATGCGCAGGTGTGCTTTCAGGCTGCCTGATTGTCCGAATGCGGCCCCACAGCCCTCATAGGAACAGCTAAAGGGTTTTTCTCCCGAGTGAATGCGCAGGTGTGCTTTCAGGCCGCCTGATTGTCCGAATGCGGCCCCACAGCCCTCATAGAAACAGATAAAAGGTTTTTTCCCTGAGTGGGTGTGCAAATGCCTTGTCAGATAGCTTGATTGTGTGAACGAACGGCCACAGCTTTCATGTGTACAGACAAGGGGTTTGGCTTTTGAGTGGACGCGCCGGTGTTTTTTCAGTTCTGTAGGTTTTGTCGTCGAATACCCACAGCCTTCGCAGGGACAGACGCAGCGCTTTCTTCCCGTGAGGGTACCCGGTTTCCTTTGCAGACGACTGACTGGATTGCACCGCGTGCCATCGGCGTTGTGCGGACAACGCCGGACACTGGTCTTTCGGTTGCTCCGGGGGGCGGCCCGCCTTGTCAGGCCTGTCGCAGGCCCAGCTTCGGGGGGAGAGGATATTGTGAGCCTGTGCAGCATAGTGTTGTCCGGTGGCGGTCAGACCGAAGCTTGGAGTACCGGGTGCACCCGGTTATCCGCCCTGGTGACTATCTTGTTGTAGCGCTCAAGCGTCGGTGTCGGGTGAGCATTGCTGGCGCATGTGATTTGTGCAGGGCGCAAGGGACCGGGGCCCCTTGCGGCCTTGCAGGAGATGCCGGGGCCTGGCTGTGTCACAAGTCACCGGACTGGCCTGCGCGTTTGAAACATCAGGGTGACGCCAGTTCAGACGTTGTTTGCCATCTTTACGGGCCCTGCGGGAGCTGGAGTCCTGCGGATGTACAGCTGTGCTTGTCCATGAGCGCGCGGATTGTGCTACAGATTCGGTCAGCCAGGATGTTGCTGTGCTGGCGGGGGCGACTGATAAACAATGCCGCCAGATATCCAGGCGATAACAGACCTGTAGTGACTTTTCTGGTTTTCGCTGGCGGTCCCCCCGGACGGCGCGGCGCTGTCGTCCGGGCCTGTTTGCAGCGCAGCATTGCGCAGATCTGTGTGCAGGTAGCGGCTGCCGCCGCCAGCTGCTGCGGGCAAGGATATGGCCTGTGGCGGGCCCGATGGTGGTACTGGCCCGGGGCGAGGGCTGTGTCCCGGCTGGGCAAACAGAGCCTCTTGCGGGGCATTGTTGTGAACGAGGCGAAGCGATTTGCGCCCCTTGTGTCGTGCAGATGTTGTGGCATGGACGGGCAGATCCCTGGTCCGCGCGTATGGGGCCCTGAATGGGACCTTGTTGTTTTTCCCGGTGTCGGAACCGGCTGGTTCAGCATTATGTGAGTGCCGACCGGCGACCAGGCCTCTTTTGTTCCTGCGTTGTTTTTTGCTGGCGTCCAGACTGCCATGACGCAGCGTTTCACCCCTGTGGGTTTCCAGGTGCCTTCTGGTATTGCTCAATCGGTTGAAGAGTTTTGTGCAGTGCTCATGAGGGCAGGCAAAGATCTTTCCCTGGGCATGAACGCTGAGCCCGTGATGTTTCAGGGCGCCTGATAATATAAACGCACACCCACAGCCTTCATGGGGACAGACGAATCTTTTTTTTCTGATGTGGACACGCAAGTGATTTCTCAGGGGGGCAGATTGCGTGAACGAACGTCCACAGTCCTCATAGGGACAGACAAAGGGTTTTCCTCTCGTATGCACATACAAGTGTTTGTTCAGATGACTTGATTGTATGAACGCGTGCTCACAGCCTTCATGAGGACAAACAAAGGGTCTTTCCCGGGTATGAGCAGCACGCAAGTGATATCTCAGGGCGCTGGATTGTGCAAACGCGTGCTCACATCCTTGCTGGGAGCAGACAAGGGGTTTTTCTCCGGTGTGGCAACGCAAATGGCATGTCAGGGTGTTTAATCGTGTGAACGGACGTCCACAGCCCTCATGGGGACAGACAAAGGGTTTTTCTCCCGAGTGAATGCGCAGGTGTGCTTTCAGATTGCTTGATCGTCTGAATGTGCCCCCACAGCCCTCCCAGGGACAGATAAAAGGTTTTTTTCCTGAGTGGATATGCAAGTGCCTGGTCAAGCCAGGTTGTGTGAACGAACGGCCACAGCCTTCATGTGTACAGACAAGGGGCTGTGCTTTTGAATGGATGCGTAAGCGTTTTGCAGGCAGGGCTGGTTGTGTGCACAAAGGTCGACAGCCATCATGACCAGAGGGAAAGGGCGCTTCGTGGCGATGAGCACCGCGCCAGTGCGATGTCAGACCGCTTGATCGCGTCAACGAACATCCAGAGTGGGCGCGCCAGTGTTTTTTCAATTCTGCAATTGTTGTCGTCGAATATCCACAGCCTTCGCAGGGGCAAACGCAGCGTTTTCTTCCCGTGAAGGTACTCCGTTTCCCTTCCAGACTGCTGGGTTGATTGCACCGCGTGCCACCGGCGTTGTGTGGACCGATACGCCGGACACTTGTCTTTTGGTTGCCCAGGGGGGCAGCCCGCCTTGCCAAGCCTGTCGCAGGCGTTGCTTGGGAGGCAGAGGAGATTGTGAGCCTGTGCAGCATAGTGTTGTCCGGTGAAGGTCAGCCAGGAGCTTGGAGTACCGGGTGCGCCCGGTTATCTGCCCTGGTGACCATCTTGTTATATTGCTCAAGCCTCTGTGTCGGGTGAACATCGCTGGCGACTGTGGGTTGTGTTGGGCACCAGCCAATGCCCAAAGTCTCCGTGCGTCCTCGTAGACGACAGGGTGTCGCTGTGTGTCACAGGTCACAGGTCTTGCGTGCGCGTTTGAGGCCATCAGGGTGACGGCAGCTCAGGCGCTGTTTGCCCTGTTCCGGGGGGCTGTGGTCCTGCGGATGCAAAGCCGTGTTCATCCATGAGTGTACGCAATCATGTGCCGGATTCTGCTACAGATTTGGCCAGCCAGGATGTTGCTGTGCGGGCCGGGGCGACTGATAGACAATGCCGCCGGACACCCAGGTGATAACAGACCTGTAGTGACTTTTCCGGGTTTCGGTGGCGGTTCCCCCAGACGGCGCGTAGCTGTCATCCTGGGTGCGCAACGGCTGTTTGCGAGCCTGTGATGGCATGAAGCGGCTGTTGCATTCCGGGTAATGACCGGCACGGACGGGCAGTTTCTTGTTCCGGGCGTCTGGTTGCCGCAATGGCGTGCTGTTGTTTTGCCCGGCACGGGAACAGCTCGATTCAGCATTATGTGAGCGCAGCCCGGAGAGCAAGCCGCTTGTGTTTCTGAGATGTTCTTTGCTGGCGTCCAGCCTGCCATGCTGCGGTGTTTCACCCGTGTGGGTTTTCAGGTGCTTTCTGACAGAGCCCAATTGGTCGAACAGTTTTGTGCAGTGCTCGCGAGGGCAGGCAAAGAGTGTTCTGCCGGCGTGGATGCTCATGTGTTTTTTCAGACTTCTCAATTGGTTGAATCCGAACGCTTGTGTGCAGCCCTCGTGCGGGCAGACAAAGCGCTTTTGGGTCCTGTGCGCACGACGCAAGTGGTGTGTCAGCTCACCTGGTTGTGCAAATGCCAGCCCGCAGTCTCCATTGGGACAGGCAAAGGGTTTTTCTGTGGTATGAACGGTGTTCAAGTGTATTTTCAGGTCGTTTGATTGTCCGAATGCACGTCCACAGCCCTCGTTGGGACAGACCAGGGCGCTTTCGGCTTTATGAACAACGCGCAGGTGGTAGGTCAGGGGGCTCGATTGCAAGAACCTGCTTCCACAGTGTTCATGGGGACAGGCAAAGGGTCTTTGCCTGGTATGAGCAGAGCGCAGGTGGTATGTCAGGTCGCCTGATCGGATGAACTTGCTGCCACAGCCCTCATGGAGACAGACAAAGGGTCTTTCTTTGGTATGAACAGCGCGCAAGTGGTATATCAGGGAGCCTGTTTGTGTGAA
The DNA here is from genome assembly GCA_002238585.1 of Kistimonas sp. bin40. GTDB lineage: Bacteria > Pseudomonadota > Gammaproteobacteria > Pseudomonadales > Endozoicomonadaceae > Sansalvadorimonas. Next base: position 28,568 of record MPMQ01000020.1, read on the forward strand.
CGCGCGTCCACAGCCTTCATGCGGACAGACAAAAGGTTTTTCTTTTGTGTGAACAACGCGCAAGTGATATTTCAGAGGGCTGGCTCCTGCGAATGCGCGTCCACAGCCCGCGTGTGGACAGCCAAAGGGTTTCTCTCCGTAGTGGCGGCGCAAGTGTTCTTTCAGGCTGCCTGATCTTGTGAAGGAAGATCCACAGTCCTCATAGGAACAAACAAAGGGTTTATTTTTTTTATGAACAGTCTGCAAGTGGCATTTCAGGGAACTTGATAGTGAGAATGCAGCGCCGCAGTCTTTGTGTGTACAGGGAAAATAGTTTTGTGCTGCGTGGCAGCGCTTGTGCTGTGTCAACTGACTGGATCTTGCGGACGCATACCCACAGCCCTTATGCGTACAGGCAAAAGTTTTTTTTTCTGCTGAGTGGCCGCGCTTGTGCCGGATCAAATGGCCCGATTGTGCGGACGAATAGCTACAGCCTTCATGTGAACAAGTAAAAGGTTTTTCTCCTGAGTGGACGCGCAAGTGCTTTTCTATAGCACTGGGGTGTGTGGACCGATACCCACAGCCTTCATAAGAACAGACCAGGGGCCTTTCCCGCGAGTGGATCAGCAAGTGCCTTTTCAGGTCACGTGATCTTGTTGGCGCATATCCACAGCCGTGCCAGGGACAGACACAGCGGTATTCTCCCGTGCGGCTGCTCCGGTTCTTTTTCAGATGCCCGGGCTGGTGGCATGGCGTGTCGCAGCCGTTGTGCGGGCAGCTACCCGGGTCACCTGACTTGCGGTTGTTCTGGGAGGCTGCCTGCCTTGTCAGGCCTGTCACGGGCCGTGATTCGGGGGAAGAGGCGGTTGCGGGTCTGTACAGCATAGGGTTTGCCCGGTTGATAGCAGACCGGAGCTTGGAGTGCAAAGTCGGCTCGGTTATCCGCCCTGGTAACCCTCTTGTTATCTGGATCCAGCCTCTGTGTCGGGTGGACATCTCTGGTGGATGGGGCGGGTGTCGGGCGCCAGACGATGCCAGGACATAGCTTTGTTACGGATCTGTGGGCTTGCGTGCGCGTTTGATGAGCCCATCAGGGTAACGGCAGCTCAGGCTCTGTGTGCCATATTCCGGGGCCCTGTGGAAGCTGCGGTCCTGCGGATGCAAAGCCGTGTTTGTCCAGCAGCGCGCGCAATCGCGAACCGGATTCTGCTACAGCTTTGGCCAGCCAGAATGTTGTTGTGCTGGTGGGGGTGACTGATAAACAACGCCGCCGGATATCCAGGCGATAACAGACCTGTAGTAACTTTTCTGGTTTCCGGTAGAAGTTCTTCCGGACGGCGCGGCGCTGTCATTGTGACCTGTGCCCGGCGAAGCATCGCGCAGGTCTCTGCGCAGGGCCGGGCTGCCGACGGCAGCTACAGCGGGCAAGAACTTGCCCCGTGCTGGCCCGGGGCAGGGGCTGTGTGCACCGCAACCGCCGTAGCTCGCGCGCGCAACCGGAGCCTCTGCGGCACTGGTGTGAACGAGGTGATGCGGTTTGGGTATCTTGTTTTGTGCAGCTGTTGTTCCCGGGTTTGGGGCAGGGCAGAAGGAGGGCCCTGTAGCGGCGTGCGGACGCCGGTGTGTCCTCCGGGGCGATGGTCGTGTGAAGAGGCAGGCGTTGGAGGCTGGAGAACAGCGGGAGTATCGAGCGTCGGTATGAGACAGCACCCGGGACTGGAGTGCCTGCTGCCGTGCAGCCTTTTTTTCATGGCTGTTGTAAGAGCGGACCAAAGCTTGCTTGCCAGCCTGGCAGCGCAGGTGCTTTGGGAGAGGCTGTGATGACAGGAAGCTGCCGTTGCATTCCGGGTAATGACGGGCATGGGGACTCCTCTTTATGGCATGGACGGTGGCACGGACGGGCAGTTTCTTTCTCTGAGTGTCTGGGTCCCTGCAGGGGGCACCCTCGTCCTGGCATGCGTGGGAAAAGGCTGCTTTTGCATGATGTGATCGCCGGGAGGGGGTGAAGCGTCTTTGTTTCCCGCGTCGTTTGCAGCTATCCAGGCCGTAATAATACGGCGTTTCTGCGGTGTGGGTTTGCAGGTGATTTTTCAGATGCCAGAATCGGTCAAACCGTTTTGCGCAGTGTTCACGTGGGCAGGCAAAGGGTTTTTCTTCGGGATGAACAGTGCGCAGGTGACGTGTCAGGGCGCCTGCTTGAATAAACGAACGTCCACAGCCTGTTTTTGAACAGACAAAGGGTCTTGCTCCGGAATGAACAGCGCACAAGTGATATTTCAGAGCGTTGGCTTGCGTGGCCAGATATCCACAATCTTCCCAGGGACAGGCAAAGGGTTTTTCTCCGGTGTGGAGACGCAAGTGGCTTTTCAGGGGGCTCGATTGTGTGAACGCACGTCCACAACCTTCCCAGGGGCAGACAAAGGGTTTTTCTCCCAGGTGGCGGCGCCGGTGCTTTGTCAGTCCGTCCGGGTGCCTGAACGACCATCCACAGCCTTCCCAGAAACAGCGAAAGGGTCTTGCTCCGCTATGAATACGCAGGTGGCCCGTCAGAGTGCCTGCTTGTGCGAATGAACGTCCACAGCCTTGCCTGGGACAGACAAAGGTTTTTTTTCTGGCGTGAGTACGCAGGTGCCCTGTCAGGCTGATTGAGTGTGTGAACGCACGTCCACAGCCTGGCTGTGTACAGACCAGGAGTTTGGGGCCTGTTTCTGTTGTGTGGTCAAGCAAGTGGGATGTCAGGGAACTTGATTGTCTGAACGCACGTCCACAGCCTGGCCGCGTACAGACAAAGCGTTTCTTGCTTGAGTGGGTGCGCTTGTGCCTGCTCAGGTTGCCTGCCTGTGAGGACGAATAGCCACAGGCTTGCCGTGGACAGACGAAGGGTTTGTCTCCTGAGTGGATGCGCAGGTGTTTTTTCAGGTCGTCAAGTCTTGGCGGCGCATAGCCACAGCCTTCCTGGGGACAGACGAAGTGATTGCTTTGCGTGCGCGTGTTCCGGTCTCTTTTCTGGTCCCCGGAATCATGGCACTGTGTGCTGCGCTTGTTGCGCGGGGCACTGGTTTTCCGGTGGCAGTGGGGGCCGGTCCGCCGTGCCGGGCCTGTCACAGCCCTTGATTCGGGGGAAACGGAAGTTGTGAGCCTGTGCAGCATAGGGTTGCCCGGTTGAGGTCAGACCGGGGGTTGGAGTGCAGGGGCTGCCCGGTTATCCGCCCTTGTGACGCTGTTGTTACCTTCTTGAGTTCAGGTCTTGATAAAGCTTCATGCCGACGGGAGCTGGCACCTGTTGGCAGTCTGCCCGGGACCTGAGACGTCCACCACAAAGGTCCTGCGGGTATACAGCCGTCCTGGTCCGGTGCGACCGGGTGTTATTTGCAGCGCGGGGAGTGGCTTGCCATTTCCTGTTACAGGTTTGGCCTGCCAGGGTTGTGCCATCCCGGTGGTGGCGTCTTGTAAACAGCGCCGCCGGAGGCCCAGGCGATGACGGAACAATAGCGGCTGGTCTGGTGACGGTTGGTTCTTGCGGGGGCCGGCGTACCACTGTTTCTGCTGTGTGTTGTCAGGGAACCTGGGTGTGAGAACGGACCTTCACAGCCGTCATGGAGACAGACAAAGGGTTTTTCTCCTGAGTGGACGCACAAGTGCCGTGCCAAATGGGATGATTGCAGGAACGAACGTCTACAGCTTTTGTAAGGACAGGTAAAAGATGTGTCTCTGGTGTGGAGGCACCTGTGCTGTTTGAGGCTGACGGCAACCGCGAACGCACGTCCACAGCTTTTATCGGGACAGACAAAAGGTCGTTCTCTTGAGTGCAAGAGCTGGTGCCGTTTCAGGTTGCTCGATTGTGTGCCCGTATAGTCACAGCCTTCCCAGGAGCAGATAAAGGGTTTTTCTCCGGAGTGAACACGCAGGTGTACTTTCAGCCCCCTTGATTGCGAGTACGAATATTCACAACCTTTGTACGGACAGACAAAAGGTCGTTCTCTTGAGTGGGAGCGCTGGTGCTGTTTCAGGTTGCTTGAGTGCGCGCACGAATATTCACAACCTTTGTACGGACAGACAAAGGGTTTTTCCCGGGAGTGGATACGCCAGTGGGTTGTCAGGGAACTGCGTTGTTTGAACGCTTGTCCACAGCCTTCCCGCGAACAGACAAAGGGCCTTTCCCCGGTGTGGATGCGCCCGTGCACTTGCAGGTCGCTTTTTTGTGCGGCCGCGTACTTGCAGCCTTCGTACGGACAGACAAAAGGTTTTTCTCTGGTGTGGACACGCCAGTGGATTGTCAGGGCGTAGCACTGTGTGAACGAACGAGCACAGCCTCCATGTGAGCAGACAAAGGGTTTGGTCCCGGTGTGGATGCGCCCGTGCACTTTCAGGGCGGTTTGTTGTGCAAACGCGAGTCCACAACCTTCATGTGCGCAAACAAAGGGTTTTTCTCCTGAGTGGGTGCGCAAGTGTCTGCCCAGATTGGAAAGTTGTGCAGACACATAGCCACAGCCAGGGTGAGAACAGATAAAGGGCCTGGTCCCGGAGTGGATGCGCCCGTGCACTTTCAGGGCGTTTCTTTGTGTAAACACGAGTCCACAACCTTCATAGGCACAAGCAAAGAGTTTGGCTCCGGGGTGGATACGAAAGTGTCTGGACAGATTGCCAGGATGTCGGTACGCATGTCCACAGTCAGGGTAAGAACAGACAAAGGTTGTTGCGCCCGTGTGGGTGGCCAGAGAGCTTTTCCGACCGCCGGGTCGGTTGGCGTGTCTGGCGCAGTCGTGATGAGCGCCGCTGCGCAGGTCGACAGTGTCCCGGCGCGGGAGGCGCGGGAAAGGGAGAGCTGGAGCTGTTGTCACTCCGGTGATGGGGCGGCGTCCAGCCTGCCGCTGATGCCCGCGCATGGACTCTGATGCAGAGGTCGAGGTCGTTGTGGACGTGGGCAGCATAGCGTTGTCCGGTGGCGAGTCAGTCATGGCTTGGAGTACCGAATCCGTTTGTGTTTCTGCGCCCGGTGACCATCCTGTCATCCTGATCCGGACTCGCTCTCTGGCGGACACCTGTGACGGCTGTTGCCTTTTCGGACACCAGGGGGCAGACCCGGTGTCCTGGCGTTCGCTGCCTGAGGCTCTGCTCCGTCACAGTATCAGCTGCCGGGTTTGGCTTCCGTCATCTGACGCGCTGATCAGTCTGATGCCGGGCAGGGCCGAGCTGCAGTCGCGCCGGGACCTCGGTGTCCGGTGAGAGTCGGCAGGCTTTTCAGAGCGGGGTGCGGCCTGGCACCTTCTGCTCCAGGTGCGGGCTACGCGGTTGTTGTGGTCCCGACGCCGGCGGCCGGGACACAATGCCACCGGACGCCCAGGCGATGACAGAACAATAGTGGCTTGTCTGGTGATGTTCGGTTCTGCCAGGGGCAGGTGCGTCACTGTGTCTGCTGTGTGCTGTCAGGTGACTGTCTTGCAGGTTTGCTGACAGCAATGGATGACCGCTGGCCGCAAAACGGGTGGGCGCGGTTGTGCGGGGCATTTCCCCTGGCCGATGGCTGTGTGAACGGGAGCGGGTGTGTTGCGCAGCAGGCAGGGTCTGCGCAATACGGGAGCCAAGCGGGCCCTGTCGTCTGGACATCTTGTCTGATGCGCATTGTTGTCTGGTGCTGGCAACAGGAAAGAGACCAGCCTGTTTGGTGGTGTGTCGGTGCAGATGTGTCTTGCGGGGGGATTGGCGCCGGCTGTTGTGGGGCCGGCCAGGGACCTTTGGGGGGCATGCAAACTGGTGCGCAAATCTTTCTTGCTGACCTTCTTCAGGACAGGCCTCTGGCCGCTTGTCGCTGTGGATGCGCCAGCATTTTTCCAGCTTGTCTGATTGTGAGGGCCCTGTGCCGCTGTTTTTATGGGAACGGAGAAACGCAGCTTTGCTGGAGTGAAGCCGTACGTGTTTTATCAGGGAACTTGCGTGTATGAACGGACGTCCACAGACTTCACAGGGACAGACAAAGGTTTTTTCTCCGGAATGGTGACGCAAGTGGGTGGTCAGGCTGCCTGATTGGGTAAACGAACGTCCACAGTCTTCATGTGGACAAGCAAAGGGTTTTTCTCCGGTGTGGATACGCCGGTGTTTTGTCAGATTGGAGGATTGTGCAAACGCGCGTTCACAGCCTTCATGTGCACAGATAAAGGGTGCTTCTCTGGAGTGGATGCGCTTGTGTTCTTTCAGATAGCCTGAGCGTGCGCACGCGTATCCACAGCCCGGGTACGGACAGACAAAAGGTTTTTCTCTGGTGTGGACACGCCTGTGGGCTGTCAGGGAACTGCGTTGTATGAACGAAAGTGCACAGCCTTTATGAGAACAGACAAAGGGCCGTTCCCCGGTGTGGGTGCGCCAGTGCACTTTCAGGTAGGCTGGGCGTGCGCATGCGTATCCGCAGCCTTCGTACGGACAGGCAAAAGGTTTTGCGCTGGTGTGGACATGCCCGTGGGTTGTCAGGGAACGGCGTTGTCTGAACGCAAGTGCACAGCCTTCATGTGAACAGACAAAGGGGGCTTCCCCGGTGTGAACGCGCTTGTGTTCTGTCAGGTAGCTTGAGCGTACGCACGCGTATCCACAGCCTTCGTACGGACAGACAAAAGGTTTTTCTCTGGTGTGGACAAGCCAGTGGGCTGTCAGGGAAAAGCGTTGTGCAAACGAACGTGCACAGCCTTCACGTAAACAGACAAAGGGCCTTTCCCCGGTGTGGGTGCGCCAGTGCGTTTGCAGGTGGGGTTTTTGTGTGAACGCGCGTCCACAACCCTCATGCATACAAACAAAAGGTTTTTCTCGTGAGTGGACGCGAAAGTGCCTGACCATCTTGCAATGTTGTGTGCACGAATATCCACAGTCAGGGTGGGAGCAGACAAAGGACCTGGCCCTGGCGTGGGCGCGCCCGTGCGCTTGCAGGTGGGATTTGTGTGTGAACGCGCGTCCACAACCCTCATGCGTACAAACAAAGGGTTTTTCTCCTGAGTGGATGGGAAAGTGTGTGGCCAGCTTGCCAGGTCGTGTGCACGCATAGCCACAGTCAGGGTGGGATCCGACCAGGGTTGTTGCTCCGGCTTCGGCTTCGGCGCGCCTGCGCAAGCGTTTCATCCGGTCGCCAGATTGTGCGGACAAACAGCCACAGCCTTCCTGTGAACAGATAACGGCTTGTGCTCCGGTGTGGGTGTTCAGGTGCCTTTTCAGAACGCCGGGTGGGTTGAGCTGTCTGCCGTAGTCGTGATGAGGGCCTCTGCGCAGGACGGCAGTGTTGCGATGCGAAACAAGGGGAGAGGGGACTGTTGCCGCCCTGATGAGTGGATGGCGTCCAGCCTGCCTCTGAGGTTCGCTCCCGGACTGTGATACAGAGGCCGGGGAGGTTGTAGGTGTGTGCAGCATGGCGTTGTCCGGTGGCGAGTCAGCCATAGCTTGGAGTGCCGGATCCGTTTTTATTTCTGCGCCCGGTGACCAGCTTGTCATCCTGGCCCGGGCTCCCAGGCTGCGCTGCCTGAGGCTCGGTTCCATCACAGCATCAGCTACCGGGTTTGGCTTGCGTCATCCGACGCGCTGATCAGTCTGATGCCGGTGCCGGACCGATCTGCAGTCGCGCCGGGATGTCTGTGTGCGGTGAGAGCCGGCCGGTTTATCGTCTTCTGCTACAGGCTCGGGCCGCGCGGCTGTTGTGGTCCCGCCGCCTGCCACTGATGCACACAGCCTGGCCGGGCCCACAGGTTATGCACGACGCGTAGCTGATAAATAATCATCCATGACCTGAAACTTTTCGCTGTCCTTACCCTTCCTGCGGCCGCGCGCCGGGCGTCGGGAGCTTGAAGCCGGAAGCGTCTGCTTCTGTGTGAACGCGGCCTGCCAGGGTGATGAACCGGTGGTGGGATTGAATGGGTGTCCCTGCGTGACCGAGCCTCTGCTCTCGTAGACCTGTGTACTCTCGTCCAGTGAAGGCGGGGACGGTGCACCAGTGTCCGCACTGCCCTGCCTGTATCCGCATGGCGGCGCTCTTTGTTCCCCGATGCATTCCAGGATTGGGCGTACTTTTTTGTTCAGTACTTTTTCGTTCAGCGTTCAGCGATCAGCGAAGGCGGGAATCCACAGCCTTTCCGGCACGACTGCACCCACTGCCCGCTGGCTTCTCCTGCCAGGAGCGGATGTCAAGAGCTGTGCAATCGCCCTGTAACGCCTTTGTTAAAACGCACGGAACTCCTGATGTTCCGCGATGCCCCAGTCGCAGGGGGGACTGCGTGCCCCGCTTGCCTGGCTGTTCGCTGGCAGGTGCCTTTCCGCTTTTGGGTTGGCATGGCTCATCAGAGTGGATGCCAAAACGCACAGGAGACGAAAATGAACAACCTCAGTCCAAACGCGAATTACACATCTTCCTTGATCCAGACCGGCCATGCCGGGGGCAGAGTGCGCCGGTCGAGGACGCAGGCAGTGTTGCAGACTGCCGTGACTCTGTCGGTGCTGGGTCCACGCAAGGCGGCTCCGGGCGGGCGCTCGAGGCGCCAGGCGGGCAGTGGCGGGATCCCGGGAGTCTCCCGGACATCTCCTGTCGTGCGACATCTGATCGGCGAGAGCAAGCGTTCGGGCGTGCGGGTGCGGGAGTCGGCCGGGCCTTGCGTACGAACACAAGAGAAGGGCGGGCAGCGCGCGTCGGCACAGACCAGCACAAAAGCTGGCAGGCAAGGCAGAAGAAACAAACGGGAAAGGGACAGACGACAGCTGCGCTCTGTGGAGAAAGACGCGGGCTGTTCTTCTTCGCCAGGCAGCCGGCGTCGTCAACGCCGCTCTGAGGCACTGGATGACTTTCCGGTTGTGCGCGCCGGTCGGTCTGCGCCGCTGTCTCACCAGCACAGGACAAGAAAGAGTGCACAGGACGATCGGGATCCGGATCACCCGGATCTGGACCCCCACGGGTATTGGAAGCAGCCCTTGCGCACCTGTACGGGCCCCCGCCGTGTCAGGTTGGAGCAGGGCAACTTTCACCGCATTCACGAGAATCTGGATGGCTGCTACGTGCAGGTGGGTCATGTGGTCCTGCGCGGCGATCAGGCCCGGGATATCTTCCCGGTGGGCAACAGCACCCATCCGTTCACCGGTTGGTTTTACTCCACGCATTCCGATTTGACGGTGCAGCTGGAGCGTTCCCGGGGGGATGCTGTGCTGTTTGGAGCCGTCCGGGACGGTGAGATTACACTGCATATGAAAAACAGCAGCCTGGTGACGCATGATGGCGGCCGGGCGGCACTGTTTGGCGAGCTACAGGGCAACAGCCAAGTAGGAGTCAGCTTGCTGCGCAACAGCCTGTTCAATGCCACAGGAGTCGGAGCTGTGCAGGCAGGCCTGGTGGGGAGCGTCCATGGCGCCGGAAATTTTATTCGTGTGCACGAGATTCTGGACAACCGGGTGCAGGCATGGGCCCAGGCGACCAACGACTGTCAACAGACGGCAGTGGCCAGTCTGGGGCTGGGCTTGCTGCGCAGTAACGGCAGGCAGGATGTTTATCAGGACCTTGTCAGGGGCAACCAGCTCCAGGCCCGGGCGGGCAGCGGCTGGGCAGCAGCGGCCATGCTCGGTGTGCTGGATAATCCGCAGGGGCACAATAATCCGCAGGGGCACAGCGGGCATCTGTGGAGCTTCCAGCGTGAGCTGCATGACAACAGCCTGCAGGCCGCCGCTGGGGAGCCGCAGCCCTCTTGTCCGGGCGGCAGCCGTGCCAGCCTGGGCTATGCTGATGTCCCCGGTTCCTTGCCGGCCTTGGCATCACCTGCAACACGGCTGTACGCCAAGCAGGCTGACTGGGTGAACAATCGCGTACAAGCCGTGCTGGAGGGCAGCCAGATCCTGGCGGCTGACAACAGCAGCTGCGTCAGCCAGGTGGCAACGGCCGCTGTTGAGTTTCTGCAACTGCAACAACGCGGCCTTGCACCAGGACAGCTGCAGGGTCGCACGCAAGGGCAGTCTTTGCTCCCGGCGACAAGGGTTGCAAAACTGTTTTTGTTCTCCGGTGGCAATGCCGAACTCCCCCTGTTCCCTGCCGAAGCCGGCCTCCCCGGCAATGTCACCGGCTTTGTTGATGCAGCGAGCTATCAATGGAGGGCTTCCAATGACACCGGGTCCCTTGGGAGTCAGGATGTCCGGATCGGCAGCAGCCTGCAGTTGGCGGGCTGGCGTGAGGCTTACGAGACTCTTCGCTATTCCGAGTCGCTGTTTCCCCCTCTGACCAGGCAGTTTGAACATACCTGCAAGGAAAGCCGTGGGCGGGGCAACGCCTTTCACTACCCGGGAGAACGCCTGCAATTGATGATCCCGGTCAACAAGCAATGGTTGTTGCTGACGCGGCAGCGCTACCCCTGGCAGCAGGACCATGACCTGAAGGGGGTACTGCGTGTGACCCGCTACCGGGGAGAAGGGAGGGTGAACAACCCCAGGGTTGGAAGCGAGACTGTACTTTTGTACCGTCCACACGCCGGAGACCCGCAGCTACTCGATGTCAGTGCCGGCTACAGTCTGGTGCAGGGCCACCAGTTGCACCTGGTGTACCAGAAGGCGGGCTGGTCGCCCCAGGTGGTGAGTCTGGCGTTGAATGAAACCGACAGCGACTACCGCGTGAGGCAGTACGATGAACTGGCGGGGCAGGCGCGCTTGTTGTCGGAGGAAGACGGAGACTTGCATCTGTGGATGCAGCAGGAGGACAAGGACATCTTGCTGGTTCATGGACTGGGCACAAGCCCGATGACCACCGATAGCAGCAATCTCACTGGTAGCACCAATCTCACCAATCTCACCAATCTCACAGATATTGGTATCGGGGTGCGCTGGGGATTTGATTTGTCTGAGCAGCCGGGTGGGACGGCACTGCTGGCTCGTCACGGTCAATGGCTCTACGCTGTGCGCCAGCAGCAGGGGCAGCGTGCCAGTCTGCGTCGCTGGCGGGTGGAGGATTCTGTGATGGATCCCGACTGGCAGCTCAGCTGGCCGGGCAGAGCGACAGCGGATGTTCGTCTGGTCGCCGCGTACGGGCGGCTGTATGCGTTGGCCGCTGACAGCATTTTCAGCGGTCTGTGGATCCAGATTGCGGCAGCAGGCGGTTGTGCACACTGGCAATGGAGGAGCTTCCCGCCATCACGTAGTTTGCTTCCTGCCGAGCCTGCCATGCCGCCCACATCCTGGGGCCCGCCAATCGAGGTGTCTTTTCCCCGTTGGCGGCCCACATTTCCCGTCCAGACAATTCTGGCGGACGAGGATCCTGCGCTCTCGATATGGGCAGGTGTCTGCGTTGGTGTCTCCTGCTGTCTGGGACTGATTGGCTGTGCGGGATGCCTGGCCTTTCTTGCAAAACAAAAGAGGAACCAGGTCTGGCGGATGGCCATGGCGCAGGAGCTGTCCCGTCCTCGGTGGCAGGAAGCAGGGAGGCTGGAGCTCAGAGACGTCTGGCCACGGGAGGGGTCGGCCATGCCGCAAGAACAGCCGCCCGAGCAGGATGAGTGCGCAGGGAGCGCAGGCGTGCACCCGGTGGCAGCGTCTGTGCGGCCGCAGACACCATCCCCGGCTCCTGATGATGACGCCTCCCCACAGGGCAGCACGGCTATGGAGGTTGAAGTCGAAGTCCATGCAACGGCGCTGTAAGACCCTTGATGGTGACCATGGAACGGAACGCCGCAGTTCTCCTGGTGTCTAACCAGGCACCAGGGCGGCGTCGCGCCCCCGGCTGTCTGTTACGGGGCAATCTTCCGGAATATGCGATGCCTGAAGATCCGCTTTAAAGAAGAGTGACGCAGATGTACAACCTCAGCACCAACAGCAGCAACAGCAACAGCACCAGCTACCCCGTGATGCAGACCAGCCAGGCCGGAGCGCGACGGAATCCGCCGAGGGCGCGGGTGCTGTTACAGGCCGCTGCGACACTGGGGGTGCTGGGTCCGCGCCGGGTGGCACCGGGTGGACGGTCGAAACGCCAGGGAGCCCGCGTCGCTACAGCAGAGGTTTCACCGGCATTGTCTGTCGTGCGACAGATCGCCAGGAACAAGCGCTCGGGAGTACGGGTGCGGGAATCGGCCGGGGCTGGAGCGCAAACGGACGATAATGCTCGTCAGGACCGGCGTCGTTTGCCGGGAGAGATCGTCAGCAAAAGCGGCACGAAAAACAAAAGCAACAAACAGCGGGAGGGTGCACGCAGACAGCCAGGGTCTACGCAGAAGGACGTGGATTTTTCCTCTTCGGCAGGCAGTCGACGTCGTCAACGCCGCAGAGCGGCACTGGATGACTTTGCTGTGGTGCGCACGCGTCGGTCGGCAGGGCAGGCCTACCCGGACAGGACAAGAAACCGCGAGCAGGAGGCTCTGGGTCCTGCCAGGCATCATAAGCGTTTTGTGGGGACCTGTACGGGCTCCCCGGTCGAATTGGGACGCGATAATTTCCACAGTATTCACGCCAATCTGGATGGCTGCTACGGGCTGGTCGAGAATGTCGAGCTGCGCGGCGACAGGGCCCGGGATATGTTTCCGGTGGGCAATAGCACCCATCCGTTCACCGGCGTTTTTGACAACGGCCCTTTCTGGCTGGGAGTACACCTGGAGCGCTCCCGGGGGGATGCCGTGCTGTTCGGAGCGGTCCGGGATGCTGAGATCACCCTGTCGCTGAATGGCACCAGGCTGGTGACGCGTAATGGCAGCCGTGCGGCTCTGGTCGGCGAGATGCAGGACAACAACTGGCTGGGCACTGTCCAGCTGCACGACAGCCTGTTCGAGGCCAGCGGAGCCGGGACTGTGCAGGTCGGCCTGGTGGGCACAACCCTGGGGGCAGGCAACCGGCTGTTTGTAGCAAAGGTCAGCAACACCAGCATGCAGGCGTCGGCGGTGGGAGCCTCCGATTCCTGTCAGCAGCTGGCCGTGTCCAGCCTGGGGCTGGGTTTGCTGCACAGTGACGGCAGGCAGGATATTTTCCAGCAGATTTTTGCGGACAACCGGCTTCAGGCCCGGGCCGACAACGGCTGGGCGGCGGTGGCCATGCTGGGTGTGTTCGCGCATCCGCACAATCAGGGCCAGCTGTGGAGTGTGCAGCGCGCGTTGTATAACAACAGCCTGCTGGCAGAAGGCGGCGCGGGGATGCACGCCGGTGGCTTGCCGGTTGCCGGGTGTTGTACGCCAGGCGGCAGTGCCAGCCTGGGCTACGCTGATCGCCAGTCGGCAGCGCCCGTTTCCGCACCACCAAAGATGCGGCTCTACGCCGAGCAGGCTGACTGGTTGAACAACAGTGTGCAGGCCTTCACGGCGGGCAATACAACACTGTCCCCGGCGGCTGACAACCGGAGTCGTACGAGTCTGGTCTCGACGGCCGCTGTCGACTTTGTGCTGCTGCAACAGCGCAGTCTGGCTCCAGGACAGCTGCGGGGCAGCCCGGCAGGCCGCTCTTTGCTGCCGGCGGCAAGAGAGATGGCACTGTTTTTGTTCTCTGGTGGTGATGCCCGACTCCCGCTGTTTGCTGCCGACACCCATGGCAGCTGCAATCTGACCGGCCTTGTCGACACTGCCGGCTTCCAGTGGGCTTCTGGCAGTGACTCCCGGGCCTGTGCAAGCCAGCTCGTCCAGGTCAGCAGTCTGCAGCCGCCCGGCTGGCGTGAGGCGTACAAAGCCTTACGCTATTCCGACTCCTTGCTGCCCGCCTGGATTCTGCTGGGTCACGAATGGGACTGTAGCCGACAGGACACGCGTACTGGCCCCTTTCACTACACGGGAGAACGCCCGCAGTCCCTGACCCCTGTCGCTGGAGGATGGCTGCTGCTGACCCGGCAGCGCTATCCCTGGCAGCAGGATAAGGATCTGAGGGGGCTGCTGCGTGTAATCCCTTACAAGGGAGGGACGTTTTCTTCTTTACTGACCATCGGGGAGGACGGTCTGGAGAGCGGCGGGCCTGGCTTGTACCGGCCGCACCCCCAGGACCTGCGGCTGCAGGATGCCAGGGCTGGTGACAGCCTGGTGCAGGGCCATCTGCTGCACCAGTTGTATCAAAAGCCGGGGCACCCGCCCCAGCTGGTGAGTCTGGCACTGAATGAAACCGACAGCTATTACCGGCTGCGGCAGTATGATGCACTGACGGGACAGGCGCGGTTGTTGTCGGTGGAAGATGGTGAGTTACACCTGTGGATGCAACAGGAAGAAAGCGACAGCTTGCAGGTTTACCGCCTGGGCGCAGCCGCGCAGGTCACCCCTGCCAATACCAGTAGCGAGCCGCGTTGGGTGTTTGATTTGTCGCAACAGCCGGGCGGGGTGGCCTTGCTGGCGCGTGAGGGCGCATGGCTCTACGCGGTGCGGCAGACTGGCATGACGGCCAGCCTGCGTCGCTGGCAGCTGGCGACGGCGGCGATGGATTCTGGCTGGCAGCCCGACTGGCCGGGACAGGTGACGCCGGACCTGCGTCTGGTCCTGCTTCAGGGGCGGCTGGTGGGGCTGGCTACTGATGGTGTTGTCGCCCCCTTGATCCCTTACAGGTTGCAGGTGCCGCCTGGCGGTGGCTGCGTGTTGTACGTACCACAAGTCGATGTGCCATGGCATAGCTTGCCTCCTGTCTCCGAGTTCCCGGCTACTGTGGAGCCCATGCCGTCCATGACGCCCGGATTTCCTGTCCCGCCCTCCTCCCCTGGTGAAGAGCCACCCCGGACCGGGCTCGGGTTGCCCGCAGTCCCGATCTGGGCTGACGCTTTGATCAGCCTGGTCACAGGTGTCGGACTCGCGGCCCTGGCGGGAGGGCTTGTTTATTCTGTGGTGATGAAGGTACGCCGATGTCAGATACGACGACGAGGTCTGGCCGAGCGGCGCCAGGAAGAGGCGCTGGAGCTGGACGTGCGGCATCCCCATGAGCGGCAGGTATCGCCAGCACCACAGGCCGGGGATGCTGACAGCAGCGGGGCCAGTGGCCGTGACGACTCGCCCGCGCGCGCCTGAGCCTTGTGCATCGGCCAGTGCTGGTGCCAGTGCTGCGCAAGAGGCTGCCGTTTGCGAAACGGCCCTGTAACAAGCCTCAGAGAACGCTGAACTTCGACCTTTGCCCGGTGTCCAACAGCCCGCCGGGTGGTGTTTCTTCGCGTGAATCCGTCAAGCGATGCCGCCCCGCTCCAGGCGCGATGCCGGATCAGAATTCGAGAAGACGCACGAGGGCCACAAGAAATGCATAACATCAGCGGGCACCAGATGTTGCCCCCGGCGCAGACCGGGCGTAGCCGAGGGGCGGTGGGACAAGCGGGCGTAAGGCTGGTGGTGCCGACGCTTGCCGCCCTGTCAGTGCTGCGGCCGGGTCGGCCAGCGGCGGGAGAACGGTCGAAGCCGAAGCGGGCCACTGGTGTGGTGCCATGGCTGCCCGGGCCGTCTTCTGTCGCGCGACCGGTGGCCAGCGGGAAAAAACGCACCGGGGTGCGGGTGCGGGAGTCGGTGGCCAGCGGGACAGAGTGCACCGGGGTGCGGGAACCGGTGGCCAGCGGGAAAAAGAGCACCGGGGTGCGGGAATCGGTCGGTGCGGCACAGCCTGCGGCTTATGCGGCGCAGGAAACCCAGGCCTGCGGACCTGTGTCCTTGTCGGGAAAGAAAAAGAAAGAGCGCAAAACAGGCAGGGCACAACGCCGACGGCCGCCCACCGGGCGCAGCGAGGCTGTCTCTTGCGCGGGCAGTCGCCGCAAACAGCGCCGTGCCGAGGCGCTGGATGACTTTGCTGTGGTGCGCGCGCGTCGGTCTGCACAGCCGTCCCATCAGCATGGGACCCGTCATGATGAGCAGGATGTCCCGAGCCCCGCCAAGCAGCGCACAGGCCGCTTCTATAGCTGTACAGGCGCCCGGGTCGACTTGCGTCAGGACAACTTTCATCGCATTCACGCTAATCTGGACGGTTGCTACGGGCTGGCGGAGGATGTGTTTGTGCAGGGCGATCAGGCCCGGGCTGTCTTTCCGGTGGGCAATAGCACCCATCCGTTCACTGGCTTGTTTCACAATCCCTGGTTCGAGTTGCGTGTGCATCTGGAGCGCTCCAGCGGGGATGCCGTGCTGTTCGGGGCGATCCAGGACGCCGAGATTGCGTTGCGTATCAGTGACAGTCGCCTGGTGACGCATAATGGCAGCCGCGCGGCCCTGGCAGGCGAGATGCAGGACAACAACTGGATGGGCACTGTCCATCTGCGTGACAGCCTCTTCAAGGCCACAGGAGCAGGGACTGTGCAGGTCGGTCTGGTGGGCACAACGCTGGGTGCCGGAAATGTTGTTGCTGTGCATGAGGCCAGCGACACCAGCATGCAGGCATTGTCTGTGGGGGCGTCCGACTCCTGCCCGCGGGCAGTGGCCAGCCTGGGGCTGGGTCTGCTGCACAGCAGTGCCCGTCAGGATGTTTATCAGCATGTTGTCAGGGGCAACCGGCTCCAGGCCCGCGCCGACAGCGGCTGGGCGACGGCGGCCATGCTCGCTGTGTTTGACCAGCCGTACAAGGACGCCGGGTCTCTGCGCAGTGTGCAGCGCGGCCTGCAAGACAACAGCCTGCTGGCGCAAGGCGGCGTGGCGCGGCATGCCGGTGGTTGTTCAGGGGGCAGCAGTGCCAGCCTGGGCTATGGCGATGTCCAGTGTGCCGCGCCTGGTGCGGTGCGGTCACCGACACGGCTGCGTGCCGCGCAGGTTGAGTGGTTCAACAACAGTGCGCGTGCCTTGCCGCTCGGCAGTCAAGTCCCGGGCGGGGCAGCAGACAGCAGGACCTGTACCAGTCTGGTCTCAACGGCCGCTGTCGATTTTGTGCAGCTACAACAGCGCGGTCTGGCGGCAGGACAGCCTGGAAGAAGGCTCTTTGCTTCCTGCGGCACGAGATATGGCGTTGTTTTTGTTTTACGGCGGCGATGGCCAGCTCCCCCTGGTCGCGGCCGGCATCAACGGAACCGGTAACATGACCGTCAATGTGACCGGCTTTGTTGACACAGCGAGCTTCCAGTGGGCTCCTGCCGGAGACTCCCGGGCCTTTGACAACCGGCTGCTGGTGCGGGGCAGCAGTGTGCAGCCGGCCGGTTGGCGGGAGGCCTTCCAGGCGTTCCGCGATTCAGAGTCGGTATCCCCCACCGGCTGGCCCTTTTTGAATTCATGGAGCTGCAAGGGGCAGGATGCGCACAGCGCTCTCCTTCACTATCCGGGCGAACAGCTGCAGTCCATGACTCCTTTCGAGGAGGGCTGGGTGTTGCTGACCCGGCAGCGCTATCCCTGGCAGCAGGACAATGATCTCAAGGGCTTGCTGCGTGTGACCCGCTACGGGAGGGAAGACTTTGATCCAGGCAATCCATGGGTAGAGGGGCGCCTTGTGGACGGCGAGATTCTTTTGTACCAGCCGCACGGCCAGGACGTCCTGGCGCAGGATGCCAGGGCCGGCTACAGCCTGGTGCAGGGCCATCTGCTGCACCAGATGTATCAAAGGCCGGGCGGAGCACTCCAGCTGGTGAGCCTGGCGCTGAATGAAACCGACAGTCACTACCAGCTGCGCCACTATGATGAACTGGCCGGGCAGGCGCGCTTGCTGTCGGTGGAAGACGGCCAGTTGCACCTGTGGATGCAGCAGGAAGACGAGGATACCTTGCTGGTTTACGGACTGGGCACAGCCCCGCTGGCCCCCAATACCAGCAGCTGGTTGCGCTGGGGCTTTGATCTGTCCGGACAGCCGGGCGGGCCGGTGGTGCTGGCGCGTGATGGCCAATGGCTCTACAGCCTGCGCCAGGCGGCCCGGCAGGCGGCCAGCCTGCGGCGGTGGCAGATGGACGGGTTCGTGTTGGATCCCGACTGGCAATCCGGCTGGCCGGGCAGGGTGACACAGGACCTGCGCCTGACACGGCTCCATGGACGACGGCTGGTGGGGGTGACGGCCACTGAGCTTATCAGCCCTGTGGTCCCTTACAGCCCTCTGAGTCCCTTCGGTCGTTACCGGCTCCAGCTGTCATCAGCAGGTGGCTGCCTGCAGCAGCTGCGACACGGCTGGCCGCCCTGGCGCAGCTTGCCTGCGGTGCCCGCTGCCCCCGTGTCGCCCACCACCGCAGAACCCTCGCCTTCCCTGGCGTCCACCCTCCCGGTCCTGCCGGCTTCCGGGGGCCCCTGGTCGTTGACCCGGTCTCCCTGGTTTCCCGCCGTTCCGGTCTGGTTTGACGGTGTTCTCACCGTGATCTTTGGTGTTGGCACCGCGTTCCTGGCAGTGGGGCTGGTGGGCTGTCTGGTGTGTTCTGTGCGATCCAGGGTGCAGCAG
>MPMQ01000133.1 GCA_002238585.1 Kistimonas sp. bin40
ATCCAGGTGCCAGAGCACCGCACGCTGGCCGGCCAGCAGGCCCAGCAGGTGGCTGGCGTCCGGGCTGTAGTGCAGCGCCAGGGGACGTTGGCCACTGGCGAGAAGGGTTTGCTGCTCTCCCCAGATGCCGGGGGGCGCGTTGAGACCGCGTTCCAGGATAGAGATTGCCGTGACCTCAGTGTCACCCTCAGTGGCGACTGTGGCAAGGGCCCACTGGCGCCAGCCGGAATCATAAGCCGTCACCAATATCCGGTCATACCATTTTGCAACGACAGGGCCCCAGCCTTGCTCCTCCCCTCGATAATGGAGAACCAGCAGGCCCTGCCTGGGGGGATTGCTTTTCTGCAACCTCATGAGCAGATCACCGTCAGCAGAGTTGAACATTCCCTTTATGTCTGTACCCTCGTCCATCTGGAAAATGGGAGCATAGTTCCAGACGCCTGAATCCGGACTGGGGTGCCAACTGCCGATCTGGCCTCCGCTGTAGTGACACAGCAGGGTGTCAGGCCGCCTGAAACTGAAAATGCATTTTTTCAAAGAGCCCCCGGTCCCGGGAGGAAGCCCATCGGGGGGAGACAAGGTTTGCGGGTGCCAGTCCCCCTGTTGCCAGGCGTACAGCCTCAGGAAACGGCCGCTTGCCGGGGTTGTTGGGCACAGTACCTCTGCCAGCCAGCGACCGCAGAAGCTGAAACACACCAGCGCCAGGTTGCGCAAGTCTGGAAGAGGAGAAGATGGTTGCAGTGTCAGATGATCGGCCTGTGTCAGCTGCAGGTCCAGGCTGTAGTGCACCAGTGAGCAAAAAAGGCGCCGGGCTGTCTGTTCCTGCTGGCGCAGCTGTTCGTGTGCTTGTGGCGACTGTGCTTGCAGCAGGCAGTCCTGCAAACGCAACAGCTCTTGCTGCTGGCGTTCCACTATGGACAGGAACGGGCTTCTTTCGTCACGCAGCCAGGGTCTTATGCGATGACTGTAACTGGCGGCTATCTGCTGGCTGGCCTGACGGTTGTGATGGCCGCGCTCTGCGACCCACCGGGCCACTTCCTTTCTGGTAGCTGGCACGCTGGCATGCCAGTGGCGGCACACCAGTGCGCACTGACTGTGTGACGAGAGCGGCAGATAACGGAATATGCGCTGTAGCAGGGGCTGGGGCAGGATGGCGGCTGCTGACTTCTCCAGGGCAGGTGCCAGACGTTGCTGTGGGGCAGTGCTGGCAAGGGGACGACCAAAGACACTGGGCCCTGCGGGCGACACCCGGGGGGAGGAGGCACAAGCCTGACTCGGCAGTGTGCCGGAGACTGTGCGGGGCTGATCGTAGTGCATGGCCATCAAAGTTGCCTTTCATTCTGACAAAGCTTGGACTCCAGGCCGGCCATAGAGTTCAGTGGAAGAGTGATTCTATGACAAGCTTTCCATGCCGTGTGCGTCAAGGACAACAGCCGCAGCTCCCGGCCTGGTCATGGGTGGTGCCGCTCATCCTGCTGCTGTGCACTCTCGGGAAGAGGTACCAGTTGCAGGGCGATGTCTTGTGTTGCTGTGCGGGTCAGCACAGACAGGCCATCGTCACTGTAAGCCAGGCTCTGTACCTGGCTGCCGAGTGTTGTGCAGGCTTTGCAGGTGACCTGGTTCTGAGCATCGGGTGCGTATATCCAGAGATTGCCAGCCAGGTCGGAAACTGTTGTGCATAGGGAACCGCTCAGAGAAACTTCCGTCTGGATAGCCCAGTCAGCAATCATTTCCCGCCTGTGGCGCTGATGGTGCCAGCGGTTGCTGACCCGACACCAGATATCAAGGCATCTGTTGGTGAGTCTGACCAGGGTCCGGGCATCGGTCGACAGTTCCACCTGGAAAAGATGCTCGTCGGGCTGGGCATCGGGTTCGGGAGGCGCTTCAATCAGTTCTCCTGCTTGCCAACCGGTATCTGTCGTCCGATGCCAGAGCTGAATCTTGTCCCGGGAGTAGGGCACGGCCAGCTGCCTGTCATGATCCTGCAAAGAGGTCAAACAGTGTAGATCCGGTGTCGGCCTGGATGATGGCGCAATGCAGCAGGGTACAACCAGCTGCTCCTGTAGCCTGTGCTGCGCATCTTGTTTTAACAGGCAGAGCTGCCTGTTGGCCATCAAAGCCATAAGATATCGGTAGCTTGGGCTGTATCCGATTTGGTTGCACTTGCAGTCTTTACGGGGAAGGACAGAGACCTGGCAGTGCCATTGTGGCAGGCCTGCCGCATCCGGCTGCCTGTACCAGACATGCACTTCGTTGCGGATGCTGTCAGCTTGTCGGTGGCGAAGGCACAGTGCCAGATGAGATGTCGGTACTATCCTTATGGCCGCTGCTATTCCCTCAGTTGCTGTGCTCCTGTGTGATACGGGCTGTTCCCAACCTTGTTCTTCATTGATATAGCGGAAAAATTGCAGTAGATACTCCAATCCTTTTCCTTCTTCGAGGAGCCTCGAGGACAGGACAGCAATGTCACCGCCATCCATGGAATAGAGATGCCAGTACTCGTAGGGGGGAATATTCCACGATTGCCTTCGCTGCCAGTGTTCCGCGTCCGTCGCTTTGTGCCAGACGATCAGGGTGCTGTCATGGACGCTCAGCAGAGTGTCCGGGTCAGTCCGGCTGAACCGCAAACCTGCGGTTGGCGTATCAGGAGCGGGAACCAGGGTTTCCGTGTGCCAGCCATCTTTTTTCCAGCCATGTACCACCATGACCGGGTCTGCGTTTGGGTTGACGGTCGGCCACTGGCTGGCGTGCCAGCGACCGCAGGGGCTAAGAGCGCTCGGAGGGGCAAAAGGGCGCTCCGGGATGCCGAGGGGGACGGGAACCAGAGTCATCTGCGCGGTTCGGGCCATTTGCCAGTGCAGGCTGTAGTGCACCAGTGCGGACAGCAGACGGAAACTTTTTTCCCGCTGCTGCTGTAGCCGCCGTCTGGCGTCCGGTTGTGCAGGAGGAGGCTGGAGCAGTGCCTGCAGGCGCACCAGCTCCTGATGCTCGCGCTCCAGCACTGGCAGCAGCGGGCTTCTGGCCGCCTGTAGAAAAGGACGGGAACGACTGCTGTAACCGGCAGCCAGCAGGCGGCTGCGCACTCTGTGGTCGGCGGGTTGCGTGTCCCGCCAGCGGGCCATCTGCAGACGTGTGTCGGGGAGATTTTTGTACCAGCGGCGGCACACCAACGCACAGGTATCCTGCGCCG
>MPMQ01000134.1 GCA_002238585.1 Kistimonas sp. bin40
CCAAAGCTTGTTTGAGTCGAGAGAACCGCACAGCGGCTGCTGCGTAGACTACTCGGATGTCATGTACTTCGACTACCTCCATCAGGACGGCGGACCCGAGAAGATGGAACAAGCCACCGGTAGCCCCATTGTCTACAGAAGACCCTTTTAAAGTCTTTTTCCCTGGCCCTGTAGCCATCCGGCAAGGGCCTTGTTGAATAGCTGTTTTTTTTCAGGAGCCACGGGAACCAAAACAGCTACGGGCACTCCAACCTGTACGACAAGGACAAAACAACCAGGGAATACAAAAAATGTACATCACTTCAAGCTCAACCCCCACCAGCGTGGACTTGCCACACCTGGCCTTTCCTGTCAGCCATGCAGGAGATGCCAAAGTGACAGTCCAGCCCCACAGCAGGCACTGGGTGACCCGATTGCCTGCTGCCGATTCCATACCCGGACAGCCGACATGGATCCCGGTGCACAAGCGGGAAGTCAACCCCCTCATCATCGGGCGTCCGGCCTTCGAAAGCTTGATACCCACGCCACCCAACGCCGAAAAGTTGAAGCTGCAGGAAGATCGCTTTCTCAAAGG
Organism: Kistimonas sp. bin40; assembly: GCA_002238585.1. Lineage (GTDB taxonomy): Bacteria > Pseudomonadota > Gammaproteobacteria > Pseudomonadales > Endozoicomonadaceae > Sansalvadorimonas. The sequence continues at coordinate 575 of MPMQ01000134.1, forward strand.
CACCTTGCAAAAGGATCCCGAAGGCCTTGCCTGGTATACACAGGAGGTAGCCCAACGCCAGCAGATGGAAAAACAAGGCCAGGTCTACACCCTGCCAGTCTTGCGCCCTACGCTGGAGAACATGCGGACTTTCATCGCACACCTGCTGGCCGATGACCATTTCGACGAACCATTGAACGACGCCGAACGCCGGGTACTGCAGACAGTGGACGCTGAAGCAAAGACACTGCTGGACCTGAATGTCCCCTACAAGCGCACTCTGGTGCTCAGCTGTCTTTTTATCACGCTGTACGACCTGCTGGCGCAGCAGCGCATTCTGGAACCGCTGGCCACACACAAAGGTGCGAGTGCTTTCAGGCGGGAGCACTCTTACCCCACCCTGTTGCCTTTCAAATTTTACTCACGCCAGGCCGATGGCCGCATGCAAGACACACCGCTGCCAGTCGCCAGTATTGACCTGGAGTATGTCCTGTCCTGCCGCTGGCAGGGCCTCCATCCGCGCGGTCCTGAGGAGAAAGACTCCCTGTTTGCTGGGGACTACACACTGAGGGAAGCTTTCCCCGAGTTGCTGGAGAATCAGTCTGTATTGCTCTACCCCTCCTGGGAGCCGCTGGCTGTCGAGGATTTTTGTGGTTTCGGCCCTCTTCCGGTTTTCCCCCTGGCTCTTGTCACTGACTATGCAGTGAATGCAGACGGCGCCATGAACAGCCCGCTCAGTTTCATGAATCACGACATTGTCCATATATTTCAGGCGGGATCCTTCGATCGGATCAATGGTTCAGGACCTTTGGAAAAACCCGAAAATCGCAACGCTTTTCGCCAACTGATGCTGGGCAGGCTGCCAGAGTTACTGGCCGGTCCCTTGCAACTTGAACAAGCGATGCACTTGTTGGTGTTTCTTCTTCTGCATGAAGATGACATCGAGGCCGCCACCAGCGCACTGGAAGACAAGAGTTTTGTCTGCTTGATGCGCAGCCTGGCCAGGGTTCGCCGGCAGCTATGGTGCGACCATTCCCGGGACTACCAGGGCATCACAGATGCCCCGGCCACCATCGCAGCACTCTGGATGCACCGCCTGTTTTGGCAGCAGAAATCCTCAGGTGCCAGGTTGACGTCAGTCCAGCTTGATGACTTCACCCGCCATTTCATGACAACCGATCTTGTTCAAGTGCAGTGGCACCTGAAGTACATCGACCGACACTGGGACGCGCTGCGTGAGCTGTTTCTGTCTGAAGCCCAGGAAGAGACCTGGCCATGCGCCGCTGGCACGGAGCCCAACCGGCGCTTCCTCTGCTCGAAGACAGCCTGTGCGGGCCCGCATGCGCAAATCTTGTTTGAGTGGATAGAACCGCACAGCGGTTGCTGCGTGGACTACTCGGATGTCATGTATTTCGACTACCTCCATCGGGACGGCGGACCCGAGAAGATGGAACAAGCCACCGGTAGCCCCATTGTCTACAGAAGGCCCTTTTAAAGCCTTTTCCCTGGCCCTGTAGCTATCCGGCAAGGGCCTTGTTGAATAGCTGTTTTTTTTCAGGAGCCACGGGAACCAAAACAGCTACAGGCACTCCAACCTGTACGACAAGGACAAAACGACCAGGGAATACAAGCAATGCACATAACTTCAGGTTCAACCCCCACCAACGTGCCCTTTCAGCACCCGGCCTTTCCTGTCAGCCATGCGGGGGATGCCACAGTGACAGTCCAGCCCCACAGCAGACGCTGGGTGACCCGATTGCCTGCTGCCGATTCCATACCCGGACAGCCGACATGGATCCCGGTGAACAAGCGGGAAGTCAACCCCCTCATCATCGGTCGTCCTGCCTTCGAAAGCTTGATACCCACGCCACCCAACGCCGAAAAGTTGAAGTTGCAGGAAGATCCCTTCCTCAAAGGTACCTTGCAAAAAGACACCGAAGGCTTTACCTGGTATACACAGGAGGTAGCCCGACGCCAGGAGATGGAACAACACAACCAGGTCTATACCCTGCCGGCCTTGCGCCCTACGCTGGAGAACATGCGGACTTTCATCGCACACCTGCTGGCCGATGACCATTTCGACGAACCACTGCAAGACGCCGAACGCCGGACACTGCAGACAGTGGACGCTGAAGCACAGATACTGCTGGGCCTGAATGTCCCCTACAAACGCACTGTGGTTCTCAGCTGTCTTTTTGCCACGCTGTACGACCTGTTGGCACAGCAGCGCATTCTGGAACCGCTGGCCAAACACAAAGGCCAGAGTGCTTTCAGCCGGGAGCACACTTTCCCCACCTTGTCGCCTTTCAGATTTCGCACACGGCGGGCCGACGGCACCCTTCCAGACAACCCGCTGCCAGTCGCCAGTATTGACCCGGAGTATGTCCTGTCCTGCCGCTGGCAGGGCCTCCACCCGGGCGGTCCTGATGAGAATGACTCCCTGTTTGTCATGGAGTACGCACTCAGGCATGCTCTCCCCAATCT
>MPMQ01000135.1 GCA_002238585.1 Kistimonas sp. bin40
CCCGAGATATGCTGCCTGAACTGCAGAACGCTCTTGCCCCCTTGCCCGGGTTTGACGAGGAGAATCTGCCCAAGGTTGAAGAGGTGCGCCGGGTGACTCCGGTTCCTGTTCTCTTGTTGGATAGTGTGCCAGCCTCCAGCTCTTTATCTGCCGCAGGCGCCATGCCAACAACCCTGGCGGCCAGAGCCCGCCTCTATTTTCAGTACGATCAGTTGCGGGTTGACTGGCTTTCTCCTCTGGATGAACTGATTGATGAGAAAGGTGTGCGTTATCCCCGCAATCGCCAGATTGAATCCCCCTGTATAGGTTTTCTGGGATCGCGAATGCACAGCGCCAGCAAGTGGCGGTCGGAAGCGGAGTATAAAGAAGGAGATTACTGCCTGGGTTCCCTGAAAGCCTGGCAGACGACAAACAACTGGTTAGCGTTTCTGCAAACGATTCCGGCGATGGGGAACAATGGCTGGATCATTGAGGTAGGTGACAGTTTCCCCTACAGCCTTGTTTCTATCGACGAAGATGACTGGTACGGAGAAGTTGAGGAGAGCGAAGCGCAAGAGGATTGGTTCGGCCTCAAATTGGGCATTGAGGTGGATGGTGAGAAGCTTGACCTTTTACCTCTGCTTACCAAACAGCTCAATCAGTTGCCACCGCCCGACAAGCTGGCCGGTATGAAAGACGACCTGGTGCCTGTTGCTATCGACCCTCAACGATTTATCACAGTGCCAGCAAACCGGTTACGGCTTATTGTCGTGACGCTGCTTGAGTTGTTTGGTGATAGAGGTGCTGGGGTTCGCAAAAGTCAGGCCCCGATACTGGAGGAACTTGGCCGGGGGTTGGGGCTGGACTTTGCTGGCGGTGAAACGCTGAAGGCGTTGGCTCGCAAGCTGAAAACGTTCAAACGGCTCAAATCTGTGAAGCCACCCAAGGTGTTTCATGCCGAGCTGCGTGACTACCAAAAAAAGGGCTTGGCGTGGTTGCAGTTTCTGCGAGAAATGGAGCTGGGCGGCATTCTGGCTGACGACATGGGCTTGGGCAAAACCGTTCAGGCTCTGGCGCATATCCAGCTGGAAAAGGAACGTTTGGCGAAGAGCGGCGGCATGCGGCCCTGTCTTATGATTGGCCCCACCAGTTTAATGCACAACTGGCGTCGTGAAGCGCAACGGTTTGCGCCAGAGCTGAAAGTGGTGGTTTACCATGGTGCGCAACGACACGAACAGCTGAATGCTATAGGCGGCAGTGATCTGGTGTTAACCACCTACGCCTTGATTCAGAGGGATTTTGACAAGCTGCATGAGCACCATTGGCATGTGCTGGTTCTTGATGAATCCCAGGCCATAAAGAATTCACGGAGCAAAGTTTCTCTCTATGTGCGGGACCTCCACGCGACCCAGCGACTCTGCATGACCGGTACACCGGTGGAGAACAATCTGGGGGAGCTATGGAGTCAGTTTGATTTTCTCATGCCCGGGTTCCTCGGCCCGAAAGACCGCTTCAGTCGTTTTTATCGCAGCCCCATTGAAAAGCACGGTGATAATGACCGGCGCAAGCAACTGGCACGGCGAGTTGCACCGTTTATGTTGCGTCGGACCAAAGAGCTGGTTGTGAAAGAGCTGCCACCGAAAACAGAAATCCTCCGGGAGTGTGAGCTCAAAGGGCGGCAACGTGACCTTTACGAAACCGTCCGCTCCGCCATGGAGGAAAAAGTGCGGGAGGAGATTCACAAAAAAGGTCTGGCCCGCAGTCAGATTATTATTCTGGATGCACTGTTGAAAATGCGTCAGGCCTGCTGTGATCCCCGGTTGGTGAAAGTCTCTCAGGCGAAAAGTATCAAAGAGTCTGCCAAGATGGCGATGCTGTGTGAGCTGTTGGATGAACTGCTCTCAGAGAATCGTAACATTCTGATTTTCTCTCAGTTTACCTCCATGCTGGCTTTGATTGAGGAAGAGCTGGACAGGAGGAAAGTGTCGTTTGTGAAGCTGACAGGGAGCACCACTGACCGTGATACCCCAGTGCAGCGTTTCCAAAATGGAGAGGTGTCGGTCTTCCTGATTAGCCTGAAAGCGGGAGGTTCAGGCCTCAACCTCACAGCCGCTGATACCGTGATTCATTACGATCCATGGTGGAACCCTGCTGTGGAAGATCAGGCGACAGACCGTGCCTACCGTATTGGACAGGATAAACCGGTGTTTGTTTATAAGCTGGTCGCTTCCGGTACGCTGGAGGAGAAGATGCTGGTGCTGAAGGAGCGCAAGAAAGCACTGGCTCAAGGGGTGTATTCCGGCGGTGGACAGAAGGCTTCGGGCCTGACGGCCAAGGATCTGGATGTTTTGTTTGAGCCTTTGGCGGCGAATTGATTCGGATTCTTGGGTTTAAGCCGTAGCTGCGGGTTTGTCGTCAACCATTCTCGCAGAACATACGCCTCAAGATGTATACGTGCGGGTCAGATCGTCTCTGTTTCTTGAAGGCGAACCCTACCTGTCCGACACGGCCCATGACACCTAGCGAGTGGCGCGATCAATGGCAACGAAAAGATAGCGGTGTCTTTTTTTATCGGCCATTTTCGGTAGGTGTTTGACGTCGACGTGCAGAAATTCCGGCTCATAGGACTTGAACGGTTTGTAACCCGCTCGGGTTTCGAGCTGGCGAGGCACACGGGAAATTCCCTTGCGCTTAAGCAGACGGTGGAGTGCGGAGCCTGTGGACTTTTCGTTAATGCACTCCGACTACTAGCAGATCGTCCAAGGGAAGCCAAAGGGTTGTGCGCAGGGCAGTGACCACTATTTCCTGAGCAGGTGTCAGCGTGGTCTGCAGATGGTGGGCAGTATGCGAGCGATCTTCCACCGTACCGCGCTTCTTCCAGCGGTGAATCGTGTCTTTTGAGACACCCAGTTCAACTGCCAGAGCCGAAATGGGCAAAGGTGAAGACTGGATATAGGCACGACGGTGCGGAGTGGTCGTGGCGTTTTTGTGCAGTTGAATGTTCATGCTGACTG
>MPMQ01000136.1 GCA_002238585.1 Kistimonas sp. bin40
AGCCATTCGGGATAGACTTCTGCGAGCCCTTGCTGGGTCTCTTCAAACAGCTGCTCGAGGGGGACTTTTTCGCCCAGCAGCCCCTCCAGAAAGGTGTTACAGCTTTGCTCGATGAAATGCGCCAGATTTTTCACAGACGTTGCGTTTTTGTAGTGGTAATCAGGGTCGCAGGCCCGATGCAGTCGCATGTAGTGCAGCAAGCCGCCGAGAATATTCTGGGCTATGGCGTTGACAAAAGAAGCCCGCTGGCCGTAATCGGGCACCATCGATTTGGCATTGAGTGATTTGACGTAGGTGTGTATGAGAGGGTAGAGCTCAATGTCCCCCAGATCGCGCAGCCCGGACTCGCCCCAGTCTGACTGTTGGGTGGCTTTTGTGTTCCACAGGTGCAGGGTGCCCGGGTAGAGCTGTCCGGGCTGAAAACAGGTGTTGAGCACCAGCTCGGGGCGTGATGCTCCTTCGAGATCAAGAAAGTGGTGGTACAGACGGATGGTTGACGTGTGTAAGGCCCCGAGGCTGCTCCAGACGCCCAGGTCGTGGAAGGCCTTCAACAATCCCTCGCTGGATTTGCTGAAACCGCCTGTTTCGTCCGGCTGCCAGGCCAGGGTGTCGTAGCTGTCGTCTTTGGTCGTGAAACGCAATGCCAGCACATAGTCGCGCCCCTCGTAGTTATAGGTTTCCGGTGCATCGGGGAACTCCTGTGAAGCGACCGGCAGTGCGTCGAGCGGTACCAGCCAGATTCCTCCGGGTGTGGGAATCTCACCATGCCAGCCCAATGTCTCATGAGCCTGTTGCGCAAAGTTTTGCACGGCCTGTTCGGCGGAGAAACTCTCCAGGCTTTCGCCGCGCCGCTGAAATTTCATATGAACACAAAGGTTCCCTTCCTTGCGTGCCAGGGTGCGTCCACCCCGGATTTCCCAGGTGGCAGCCGAATCGGCAAGGGCATAGGGCCAATGCTGTAGCTGCCCGCTCCTGATGGCCTGATGGAGTTCCTGTGCCAAGCCGGTCATATCCTGGTGCAACTGCACACCAAGCGCTGCATTGGGTGGTTGGAACGGATGGCAGAACATCAGTTTTTTGACAACCTGGCCTGGCAAGCAGGTCGCCCTGTATGTACACAGAGGTTCCTGCACGGGATCCAGAAGGGCCAGGGGGTCGATTCTGAAGGCTGGCACATTGAAGGCGTCTCCCAGTCCTGAGGTGCCACCGTTGCGCCAGATCAGGGCCTTGTCCTCGGGGGCAAGCTTTTCCTGGAAGCCTTCAACCAGCAAAGCCCAGGCCGGTATTTGCGCGTCTGGCGGGAAACGAAACCGGTCATGCAACACGGCACTACCGTCAACAAGAATTCTGTTCAGCGCAGCGGCATCAAGCTGTTTGTGGTATGCGTGAATGTTGTTGGCCAAGGTTCTGTAACAGCCGGGTTGCCAGAGCGTCTCAGCCCATTGGGGGCGCAGCCTCTCAACAGCAGCCGGCACATATCCGCGATAGAGCTCCATGGGGTACTGATCTGTATACTCCAGGAACAAAGCGTCGCTGCGCTCTGACTCCGGGATGTATCGCAACCAGTTTTCTTTGCGTTTCAGCGTGTCCCACAGGTTCCATTGCGTCAGAAACTTCGGTGTCAGCAATGATATTTGGCTGGCGTACTCTGTGGGAGAGACATTTTTCAGTGCCAGCTGAAGTCGTGTTTCGTTCCGAAGGTGTTCGGGAATATCTTCTATGTTGGCAGGGCTCTTGTGAGCCACTGCCCTGTCCACGCGTTCGGCTGTGCGTTGGCATGGCTCAATGAATTTCAGGAATGAGCCGGAAAGGTCCAGAAGCTGGTCGCAGAGTTTTTCATACTCTTCCTCGTCGATAGAGGCTTGTAGCTGGCGAAGCAATTCAGGTTTGCGGCGCACGGCTATTTCATGCAGTTCAGTGGTCTGCTGGCATGGCTGTAAGTGCCGCAACACAAGATCCGGATCGAGTTTTGTCAGTTCCTGCGTCGATGCGAGCGACAGGGCCATGTCCAGATCTTTTTCCATGATGCGATGCAGCAAGTATTCACGCTCCAATGGCGACATATCAACCAGCAGTTGAGCCAGCATATCCCGCGTTTTTATCTCTGGTGACGCATGGTTGAAGTAATTGGGGTTATAGCGGATCCAATCCCGAGCCAGTACCGGATTCTTTATCAAACGACACAGTGTGTTGTGCGGGAGAACGCCGAAGGCGGAGATTCTCTGCTGCGGGCCTTGCTCCACAAGGGCTTCGATCAGCTCCTGGTCACCGACTTGTATCATGTCTGGCTGGTCATGGAACGAGACCTTGCAGTCGATCATGTGCAGCAGCAGCTCGCAGTCGTCTACCGGAGTACCGGTGCACAGGTGGCCCAGCAGGCGTTGATTGAGTTCCTCGGCGTGTATGCCCTCGGCTCCAAACAGGCTGGCGGGCCCCGTGGCAGCACGCATCCGGGCCTGTTGTCGAATAGCCTGGGCTGGGGTGGGCTGGTCGTCACCGGTGCCCGGCGTGTGATGGCTCGGGTCGCACGCCGGTGCGAGCGAAATCTCCATGGGTTCGGTGGGATGGATCTGTCGCTCTGCCAGCAGCGGGCCAGGCAGCCGGGCCAACTGTCTCGCAGGTTCTGCTGGCAGCTTCCGGGGTTGCTGCGGTGGCTGTTCGACGGGAGGAGGCGTACGGGTTCCGGAAACCGGAAAAACTGTTGGGTTCATGGTGCAACCTCCTCTGTTGCGTGTGCCTGTCCGTGGCAGGACGATCCGCCGCCCTTTCTTTCTTTGACTCCAGGTTGCGTCACAAGTTCGCTGAAGGGGATACAAGGGATGCCGTTATGACTCCATGGGTTGCGGCTCTTGTGATGCGCTCAGCCGGTCCGCCAGCCCGGCGGCCAGAACATAAAGACCACGCACCAGGAAGAACAAGGGCAGCTTGCCGTTTTCGGTACCCAGGCTTTCGCCTGCGGCTTCGGTGTAGTCATCGTTCTCTCCAGCA
>MPMQ01000137.1 GCA_002238585.1 Kistimonas sp. bin40
ATTCGGCATCAATCGATTCGTTATAGGTGGTGATATGGGGATAGAACTCCACATCCCCCAGATCACGCAGCCCGGAGTGGCCCCAGTCTGATGGTTGTATGGCCTTGCTGTTCCAGTAGTGCAAGGTACCGGGGTAGCCTGTCTTCGGATTAAAAAAAGCACTCAGCAGCAGTTCAGGGCGCGCGTCAATCGACTCGTAGAAATGGTGGTACAGGTGGATGGTGGAAGTATGGACAGCCCCCATGCTGCTCCAGACACCTATGTCATGCAGTGCCTTGAGCAAGCCCTTCTCAGCGCGTTCGCGCCCGTGCACGGCGTCCGGTTGCCAGGCCGGGGTGTCGTAGCTGTCATCCCTGGTGGTGAAGCAGAATGCCAGGGCGTAGTCCTGACCGTCATAGCTGTAGACTTCGAGCGGGTCTGGAAACTGTCCGGAAGGTACCGGCAAGTCCTCCAGCCGCACCAGCCGCATACCCTGGGGGACGGGAATCTCGCTGTGCCAGCCGAGTTCCGGGTTGTCGAGTGCGAAGTCTTGTGCGGCTTTTTCTGCCGTGAAAGTATCCAGGGGTTCGTCTTTACGATGGAACTTCATATGCACACAGCCACTTTCGTCAGTGTGCACCAGGGTGCGCCCGCCTTGCCGCGTCCAGACAGCGTCCGCTTGTGGCTGCCAGCCTGGCAGGGCCTTGTCCTGCAGCTGTTTTTCCAGCGTAAGGAATTCTTTATCCATCTTCCTGAGCAGCGCCTGCCCTTCCTGTGGGCGACGCAGGGGGAGAGACTGTGCACACATCAGCTGAATGCGCGCCTGGTCCGGCAGGGCGCCGGCCCGGAGACTGCAGTGGTGCTCCTGCACAGGGTCAAGAAGAGCCTCGGGCTCCAGGTGAAGCGGCGGGGCTGCCAGGGTGTCTGCCAATCCGGCGGTACCGCCGTTGGCCAGGATTTTTTCCTTGTATTCCTGAGGCAGTTGCGTCAGTTGATGGTCCCATGGAGCCAGTGCCAATGCCCAGGGTTGCCGGTTTATTTCTGAATGAACGGAAGGCGTTTCCTGGGTTGGGGGCAATCCGTAGCAGGGCCCGACCCGCTGGTGTTCACTGAGCGGCAGGTAGACCGTAGAGCGCGTCCGGGCCAGCAGCCATTCCGGGTTCTTGCGCAGAAGCGATGCAGGAATGTAGGAAAGATCGCCAGGAAAGCGGCTGACGTACTCGCGGTATAGCTCCTCGGTTCTTTCATCTTCTGGAATGCTCGCGATCCATAGAGGTTGTGTTTTCAGTGTGTCCCATAGCCCCCAGTCTGTGAGAAAACTGCAGCGCAGTCTGGTAGATGTTGTATTGGGCAGTGCCGCTTTGAGACGCTCAGTTGTATACAAATGCGCAGGAATCGTCTCGAAGGACGGAAGTGACTGGTGCCTGAGTGCACGATCGACGCGCTCTGGGGTACGCCAGGGCGCGAGAATGTAGTCCAGTGCTGCGCCTGACTGCTCCAGTGCGAGGTCGCAGAGGCGGCCGTATTCCTGATCGGTGACCGATCTCATATACCAGATTGTCTGGTAGTTCTGTTCGACAGCGAGTTGGCGTAGTGCGGGTGTCAGCTCATCGGCTCTCCTGTAACAAGTATCGATGGGGTTGATCCTGACAGCTTGTTCCAGTGTCACAAGGCGATTGAACAAGTCCGGCGCATCGACTGAAATCCACTTCAGCAGGTTACTGCGTTCAAAGTCGGGCAGGCTGTCCAACAGTGGTTGGAGTGTCTCCGGTGTTTTCATATGTTCCGGTATCAGATAAAAAAAGCCGGGCAGCTGGCGCAGAGCCTGCTCGGCAATGGCGGGCATGGCTACCAGGCGCTGGACGGTCTCGCGTGGCAAATTTTGCAACAACCGTTGGGTCAAAGAGCCCCGGGTGTTGCATATATGCTGTGCCAGTTCCCGATCAGTGAGCTCAATACGCTCAGGGAAGACAGCAAGGCTCAGGTTGCGCCGTGCCATGTGATCCAGCAGAGCGCAGTCAGTCACCTGTTCCTGGCCATAGATGCAGCGCATGGCACCTTGCTCAAGCCTCTCCAGCTGGGCGTAGCGTTCGCTTCGCGTTTGCCCCGGGACGCGGCTGGCGCGGGGCGTGCCGGTGGTTGCAGGTTCTGGTGCCAACGAAGGCGCAGGGTCCACATCCATCGGTGAGACAGCGCGATCATGGAGGCTGGAGGCCTGGGCAGGTGCGGGGGAATTTCCGTGCCATTGCTGGCGGGGGAAAACCGGGCTGGCAGTAACAGATGCCTGAGGCGACAGGGGTTCGGCTGTTCCGGTTCGCCAGGCACCGGCAAGATGAAGGGGCGTCATATCCATTGGCTTCAATTCCTTTTTTTTCAAGTCGTGCTTCTTTGTTGTTCTCCTTATTCATTCGACCCTGGCTGCTGTCAGAAGTTCAGGGTTCGAACCCGTTTTCTCTGGTTCCATGCGTTGCGGTTGTTGAGGTGGGTTTACCAGCCCGATAGCCAGCAGGTACAGGCCCCGTACCAGATAGAACAAGGGAAGCTTGCCGCTTTCGCTGCCCAGACTTTCACCCTCGGGTTCGGTGTAGTCCGATCCGTATCTTACGTTTTGCAGCCGGGGATGGCCGGGATAGAGCTCGGCTGAGGGCCGTCTGTCGTTTGCCAGATGCTCGGCGAAACAGTCTGTTCCCAATTTTTGTGGAGCCGTCCAATAGATCATTTCTCTGGCGGTCAGGTGTAGCCATTCGGCGAAAATATCTTTGGTGCCATTGGGATCCTGCGGGAAAAAGTCCTCCAGTCGGCTGTCTTTGCCCACCAGGCCATCGAGCAGGGTGTCCAGGCCTTCCTTTATAAACTTCGCCAGTGCGGTGACTGACTGGTTCTTC
>MPMQ01000138.1 GCA_002238585.1 Kistimonas sp. bin40
TGGGCGCGGTTACACCCGCTGATGCTGAAGCCAAAGAACCTGAGCCCGGTGTGGACGACAAAGTAGCCGCTCTGAAACCAGAGGAAGAGGCAGCGAAGGCTGCTGAAGAGAAGGCTAAGGCTGTGGAACCCGGTGCTGGTGAGGCCGAGGTGCCACCCGCTGATGCTGAAGCCAAAGAACCTGAACCCGGTGTGGACGACAAGGCGGCCGCTCTGAAACCAGAGGAAGAGGCAGCGAAGGCTGCTGAAGAGAAGGCTGTAGAGCCTGGTGCAGACATGGGCGCGGTTACACCCGCTGATGCTGAAGCCAAAGAACCTGAGCCCGGTGTGGACGACAAAGTAGCCGCTCTGAAACCAGAGGAAGAGGCAGCGAAGGCTGCTGAAGAGAAGGCTAAGGCTGTGGAGCCCGGTGCTGGTGAGGCCGAGGTGCCACCCGCTGATGCTGAAGCCAAAGAACCCGAACCCGGTGTGGACGACAAGGCCGCCGCTCTGAAACCAGAGGAAGAGGCAGCGAAGGCTGCTGAAGAGAAGGCTGTGGAACCCGGTGCTGGTGAGGCTGCGGTGCCACCCGCTGATGCCGAAGCCAAAGAACCCGAGCTCGGTGTGGACGACAAGGCAGCTGCTCTGAAACCAGAGGAAGAGGCAGCGAAGCTTGCTGAAAAACAAGCGGGAGAGCCCGGCGTCGATGAAACGGCCCTCGCTCTGAAACCAAGCGGGAAAAAATCCCTGTTCAAGCTTCCACTCTGGCTGCGTGGACTCACAGCAATGGATGCGAAGGGACGGCCTGTAGGCATTGACATCAACATCAGGCTGAAGTCGAAAGAGGGGCAGGAGGATCGTTGATCCAGCTATTTCTTATTGCGCATACGTCAGTGGAGGTTGCGGCTGTGCTGATCTGAAACGGGGCAAGGACTTGGCCCGTTTCCTTGGCGCAAGTGTTTCGCCGAGGCCTGTGATCTCTGGTTTCTTGGGGTAAGTTTGTCTTCTTCCCTCTTGGTACTCGGCTTGGGGCGGTAAAAACGAAGGCACAAAACAAAGTGTGTGGCGCGGTCGTGTGCGATCAGTGGTGGGACCGCAATCCTGTTTGGTCCTGTTTTGTTCGGCTCTGTTTGAGGTATCCAAACGATGTTTGCAGAAGAGTGCCGGGTTCTGGCGCGTACGCAGCTTGGCTCAATAACCTATGCTGGTGCGGCGGTGTATCGGCGGGGGTCGTTGTGGGCAGTGCCCCTGATCCGTCGGGCTGTTTGTGTACCGGCGGGAGTCTTGGTGCTGTCCTTGCTACCGAGCCTGTCGTTTGGTGTTGCTATGCCAGGCGGCGGCACAGTCGGGGGGGAAGTGTCGTTGCCTGTTGATTGGGTCAAGCCGGGCTTGGGCGGCCTTGAGCGTGAGACCGGAGCTTTGCAGGGACGCCTGCCTTGCATGCTGGCCTGTGATTCCCATGATGCAGGCCATCATCAGACCGAGGCGGCGTACGAAAAATCGGCACATGATACCAATGGTGTAGTTCTGGGTATGTTGGCTATGGGGGCGATGGATGCAACTGGGGAAACAAGCCAGAATCCTTTTGGTGCCACCACAGATAACGATGTTGCTGACGTTGCTGACAGCGGGCGTGAATCCTGTTGTGGATTGGCTCCAGGGATTTATGAAGCAGTCAGTGACGAAGGCGAAGAGATCACGGTGGAAGTGAAAGAAGTGAAAATAACTCGGTAGCTTGGCGTTCTGTCACTGTGAGCTTGACGACCAGGGTTTTGAAGCTGCGCTCAAAGGCGAAGCCCGACAGTGTGACCGCGCACTTGGTCACGGCCGACTTCCAAAGGGCGGAGTGTCTTTCTTGATTGGTGCTGGCTCTGAGTCCGGTGTGGCTGAGTGGTTTCCGTAAGATGGGTTCTGCGTCAGGCGATGCGAGAGTCAGCGCGGTGCGCGAGTTCTGGTGTCTGAGTTGTGGCAAACAAGAGAAAGGCTGGAAGCCAGATGTGATGATCGACGTCAGGCTTGGTAGGCTTGATCGCAGAGATCCGAAACCATTTCGTCTCGAGGAATGAACGTTTCTCTTCGATAGGTTGTGGTGGCTTGATGTAGCTATTGTGGCTATCAGGTTCCGGGTGCTTGTATCCATAGGTTGAACTGAGAGCACTTGGGCCCTGCTCGTATCGAGAAGTGAGCATCACTTTTGGGCGGGTTCTGGCGGCTCGGTGTGGTTGTTGTGGCTATCAGGTTCCGGACGCTTGTCTCCACGAGATTAACCGACAAAACCTTGGTCTTGTTCGTATCGAAAAAAAATAAGGTGTGCTCTTATCCATAGGTTGAACTGATAGCTCTGGGCCCTGTTCGTATCGAGAAGTGAACATCACTTTTGGGCGGGTTCTGGCGGCTCGGTGTGGTTGATGTGGCTATCAGGTTCCGGACGCTGGTCTCCACGAGATTAACCGACAAAACCTTGGTCTTGTTCGTATCAAAAAAATAAGGTGTGCTCTTATCCATAGGTTGAACTGAGAGCACTTGGGCCCTGCTCGTATCGAGAAGTGAGTATCACTTTTGGGCGGGTTCTGGCGGCTCGGTGTGGTTGTTGTGGCTATCAGGTTCCGGACGCTGGTCTCCACGAGATTAACCGACAAAACCTTGGTCTTGTTCGTAGCGAAAAAAAATAAGGTGTGCTCTTCGTTGGTTTGTGGCGGCTTGATCTGGGCGCCAGGTCCTGGGCTGCTGTCATCCCTGAGATGAACCGCCCACACACTGGTTTGGTCAGCGGTGGTCGCAGAACCGCTCATCAGAATGACCAGGTCATGGGAAAGGGGCCGGATCGGACGCAGAGCCACAAATCCAGCTGGAAGCAGTTT
>MPMQ01000021.1 GCA_002238585.1 Kistimonas sp. bin40
GCAATGTGTCGGTTCATCTTTTTCATTACTTCTTCACCGTGCGGGTGACCCTGCAAGGCTTCAACGCTTTTGATATACATGGTCATTACGGCATATCCACTTCGAAACGGGCACCCAGTGATTCAATAGCGGCTTGAATTTTTGCAGCGTCCGCTTGAAAGATCATGTGAAGTGCTTGGGATACCAGTCGCTTATCTGTACTGTGAAGATGATGATCTTGCGCGCATTGTTGCCAGCTTTGCGCACTGGGATGATGGGGACAAGAAGAAGGTTCTTGCCCCTATTAAAAAGGTAGAAGACTTAAAACCCTAACCTAAACTGTAGGCGCACGATTCTTTACCTGACGCCCAACATCCTTTAACGGGTCTTTGATGGCGGTTTCAAGGCGGCACATTGCATCAGTCATAAATTCAATCATAGCGTCCCATTGATCACGATCAAATATGTTACCATCAGATTTAGATTTGATACGGCAAGCGTCCTCTTCATCTAGTCTTACCCATTCCAGTGAACCACCAAATTTTCCTTCAATAATGGACTTTGATTCCGCCAGCTTATCAAATACAAATTCATTTTCACTTTTGTCGCCACGCTTAATACACAATTCAGCTTGGCAATGTTTTGTATTAGCTGTGAAGCGAAATCTAACATGACTAACACCAGAAGCCGCACCAATCGAAGTAGAAGTACGGGGGTTGATATTCTGGTATAGCTTGGAACTGGTGGCATTCATTGCCGGTATCAACTTAGACCAAAATTCCTTGCGTATTCCTTGCCGTATTTTCCGCTTATCTTGGCTTTCAATATCATCTTGGGCTTTTTCAGCCATGCCAATCATGTAATCTTCAGCGTCTGGTATGGGGATAATCTGTTCCACGTTCAAGAACAGTTCTTCACCCATTGAAAAAAGTTTTGCGCGGAAGCACTGAATACGAACTTTGGAATTCATTAACCATAATACGGTGCTGGTCACTTCCTTTCTAAATTTGGCGGCGATTAAGATTATTCGTTGAGTCACACCTTTGTTCAAAACAATTTCTTCAAACTCCTGACCGTCCATGAAGTCAGAAATACGTTCTTCCGCATTTGCACCCGGTTCTGTTACATCAAGGTACTGTTGATACATTTTTGTGATATGGGCTTTTGATAACCTAGAACAGTAAGAAGCGTATTTCAGGGCTTGCCATGTAACGTCCCTACCGGAATCATCCAACTTATTTTCAATGATCACTAACGCGCCTTGCTTATCCAGTGCTAAAAGGTCAAGGCGTTCTTGTGTACCATAGAAGCCACTATATTCTTTTTGAATGATCAAAAAATCTTCTTCTAATACGCCCGGCTGCTTAGCAATCCATTCTTGAAGGTGATCGCGTTCACGAAATCCCTGTGAAGAAAAGGACTTCTGTTCAAGTCGCTGTATGCTGTTTGATGATTTATTTATCTTGTACATGTCGTGTCCTTATGCTGCAAAAATTTCGGGCTGTAGTTCAGCTAAACCATTATTGAATAGTGCTTGAATTTCAGTTGCTGGAACGTTCGTCAGTTCTTTAGGTTCCATCTTGTGCATTCCGCCACCGTAAACACGCCCTTCATCAAGCATTGCTTTACCGGTAATTTTCTTCAATGCTTCAAGTAACTGTTCATTCCCGGTTCCAAGCACCTTTGTTGTGTCCCCATCCGTGACCCCAATAACCTTGGCTTGATACGATTCAGCACCTCATACAAGGGCGGGAAGTGCTGTCAAGATAAAGGAAAAAGTTTTGAATTTCATAGGTGTAAATTTAGCCAAATGCACTTAAGTTACTATTAAAAAAGGAAAAGTTAATTTATAGGCTAACTATTCCCACAATATTATCCGCTGGAAAGCCGGACCAGACTCGCGTGATGCACCCTTTTCGAGGCATAAGGGAACCTGGACGGTCGCCCCAGCGAATCTGATTATCACCAGGGAAACTCTCAGCAGTTGACATCCTCCCCGCCCTGAAGGACGGGGCTTGCCGCGCACCAGGTCGACAAGCTGTTCTGCTTCATTGAGAGCTGCCATACAGCCTTTCTGCGCGACTTGCCAGGTCCGGGAATCCGGGTGCCAACATGTTTCCCCGCCCTGCCTACGCCGCATGCAAGCAAAAACCCGCCAGGGAACTCATCTCGATCAAGGTTCAGCTGGAGGCTCCTTTCAGGAACGCTTCCGGCACAATCGACAGCCGTCGCCCCAACTCTACCCCGGTCACCCTTACCAGAACCTTCGCTACGGAGAGCGTCGCACAACCGCCGATAGTACAATCCGGGAGCCGACAACCGCAAGCTCCCCTGTTCTTTCTGGTGCCGGGGCTCGACATAGCGGCAGGCGGTGCCGGACAAGCATGGAGCTGGCCTTTGCACAGATCAAACACCCCGGCAGCAGGATACCGCCTACACTTGTCGCCATACGCAACAGGCTTCGCTATGATGGACGCTATTCCGCACCCTCCACAGCCTCTCCTCATAGCAGCCGGAGGAACAGACAGGCCAACTGCCTTGTCTTCCCGTGCGTTGAAACTTCGTAGATCATCTACTACCAGTTGCAGCAGGACTCCCGTTCCGATATGGCAATCATCATCAAAACCCCCGAACAGATTGAAAAAATGCGCATCGCCGGGCGCCTGGCCGCAGACGTGCTCGATATGATCACCCCCAAGGTGCGGGAAGGCATAAGTACTGGCGAGCTGAACGAAATCTGTCACGACTATATGGTCAACGTCCAGGGCACAGTCCCCGCGCCACTCCACTACGGCGCCCAGGCTGATCGCCCAGGCTTTCCGAGCTCCATCTGCACCTCACTCAATGAAGTGGTGTGCCACGGTATTCCTTCTGACAGCAAAAAATTAAAGAAAGGCGACATCCTCAACATAGACGTCACTGTAATAAAAGATGGTTACCATGGGGATACCAGTGCCATGTTTTGCATCGGTGAGGTGGAGGAGTACAAGCAGCGGCTGGTGAATGTCACCCGCGAATGCCTGTACCTTGGCATTGCCCAGGTGCGTCCCGGTGCCCGGCTGGGCGATATAGGCGCCGCCATCAGCAAGCATGCCCACAACAACCACTACTCTGTCGTGGAAGACTTTTGTGGTCACGGTATAGGTGAGGGTTTCCACGAAGACCCGCAAGTACTGCATACAGGGCTGGCGGGCACAGGAGAGCTGCTCAAGGAAGGAATGACTTTCACCATTGAGCCCATGATCAATCTCGGAAAAAGAGGCACCCGCATCAAAAAAGATGGCTGGACGGCTGTCACCCGGGATGGCCGTCTGTCAGCACAGTGGGAACACACCCTGGTTGTCACCCCCGAAGGCTGTGAGATTCTGACACTGCGGAACGGGGAAACAACTCCCCAGCTCCCGTGACCAGCCCCTTTTGTGACCTCCGGATCAGGTATCAGCCTCCGGCAGACAAGCAGGAGGCCGGACATCGGGCGCGCGGCTGTCGGTGTGCAGCCGTGCGCGAACAGAACGCCGCCAGCTGTCGTAGTCTTGTTGCAACTGTTCCAGTGACAGGCGGCGTACGGCTTCGATCACACGGCTGTCCCGGTTGACATCGGGCCTGCCAGCAGACAGCGCATGACGAAAGCGGCGGTTCTGTTCCAGCAAGGTCGCAGCAGGCTGGGCAAGCTCTGCTATCACAGCGGCTTTGACGGTCTGTAACTGACGGACATCCAATCGTCCGATGCCCGCTTCATCAGTCTCCAGAAAATGGGTAATCCGGGCATCAATCTCTTCTGGCCCATGATCCGGAGAGCGCACCAGAAACGCCAGCCAGGGAACATGCCGGTCGCTGTGCAATGTCAGCACCTCATACCCCAGCCGCCCGGAGCCACGCAGTCGGCTTTCGAAGGGGGCCTCCAGCAACCGGGCCAGCACCCGGAACAAGGCTCGCGTTTCGGGTGAATCATCTCTGGCTTGCCACAGGGTCAACTCAACAGAGCCGGGCTCACTGGCAGGAATTGCACAAGACGTCAGTGGCAGATGAGCTGGCGAGGAAGGAGCCGGCTTCCTTGCCGTACCGGGGGAGCCGGCCTTGGCAGCTTTCCTGTGCTGGAAAAGGTCCAGCAGCTGATAAGCCTGTTTTTTACTCATATTGCCATTGATCAGTACGGTCGCTGGCACAACAGACAGCAGGGAGCCAATCCATTGTTGTAGCTGGCTCAGCGTCAAGGTGTCCAGCCTCTCAAGCCGCGCCTCAGGCGACAGCCCCTTCCGCTGGTGCAGCTGCGCAAAAACATGCATCAGGCGCTCCATGTCACTGCCTTCTTCCTGCTGCGCCAGCTGATTTCTGAATGCCTCCCTCGCCCGGTAAAAATCCTCGGCCGGAAGTTCAGCGAGCTGCTCAAGCTGCTGTAACAACAACCTGGAAAACGGGATGAGGGTGTCATTGAAACCATTCAATTCCAGAACAACCTCACCGCCCTCCGCCACCAGCTGCCAGCTCAAGCCAGCACGCGACAGCGTCCAGAGGCTGTCGCGCAAACGCCAGCGCAACAGCTGGTCCCACAAGTCAACAAGCAGGGAAAGAGCGCCATCATCCAAACCATCGGGCCCGGGAAAAGCCAGACTAACGCTGTTGTAGGGCACGCCATAACGATGGGTATGATGAAACCAGGCATTCACCCCGGCCTTGTTCACCAGGCGTTCAGGCTGCCCCCGGTCCGGTTCCTGTATCAGTGCCAGTTGAGCAGGTAGCAGCTTGTTCGCGCGGGGCAGGGCCATTGCGGTCGTGGGACGAGCCTGGGACCAACGTCTTTTCTGAGCTATGGTGAACGGCTGGACACTGTAGCGCATTCCCATCCATGGCTCCTGGTGCACAGATCCCGTCGGTTCCTGCTGGTCTATCACGTACAGTCGTAACTCATCCGGAGTCATCTGTTGCACAAGTGCCCGGATTTCTTGTGGATCAGGATCAGGATCAGGATCAGGAACAGCAAGAGGCATTGGTATTGCCGATGGCCGCCAGTCCGGTGCCATAACCAGCCGTTCTGCCATTTGGTCCGGCGTGACGCCATAATCAAGCAGACGTTCGACTGTCTGCTCCCGTGTCATCTGTTCGAGTAACAACGCACTGATGCCCTGATTTCTGATCAGTGCCAACCAGGCAAACAACTGGGTGACTACTGCCTCCAGATGTTGCCGCCCCAGAGGCGTCAGCAGCATATCCACGCCCACTACAGCAGCAGGCTCCTTCTCGTCGAGGCGCGCCACCAGCTGAGTGACCCAACCTGGCTCCCGTAATACCTGGAACAGGGAACCTGGCCCTTCCTGCCCCAGCAGCCAGGCCAGGTACAAACCAGCCTGTCGCCAGTGAGGCTGGTCGGCCACAGACAAGGGAAACTGGAACCACAGGCGAGCCGGGGCATGACGCGTTTGCATGTCGATGCGGATACCTTTTTGCCCCTCTGAATAGCGAGCAGGCAGCTTTTGCACCGCAACGGACTGACCTGCGGGAAGAGGCGCAAAATACGCACGCACATGCGCCTCCAGTGCATCGAGAGAGTCTGGGCTGACCAGCACCAGACGCAGGTTATTCCCCCTGTACCACTGACTGTGCAGGGCCAGCAGGGCCTGACGCAGGCGTCCGCCGTTTTCATGGGTGTCCGGTAACGTCTGGAGATTGCCGACCGCAAACCGGCGTGCAGGATGACCGGCATGCGTCGTCGCCTTCTCCACGTGCAGAACTTGCTGCAGCTCCTGCTCGCGCAATCCGGCGAACTCAGCCTCTATAACATGGCGTTCCTGCTTCAGTGCCTCAGGGGCAAAAAGCGGTGCAGCCAGCAATGCGGCCAGACGATCCAGCAGCGGCTCCAGCCAGGGCCGATCCACGGAAACCCGATAGAGGGTGTAAGACTCCATGGTCAAGGCTTGACTGAAACCACCACGCCGACTGACAAAGTTGTCAAACGCGTCCGGACCCGGATAGCGGCGGCTTCCCAGAAAAATCATGTGCTCCAGCAAATGCGCCAGCCCGGGCCAGGCATCAGGATCTTGTCGCGAGCCTGCGCCCACCCGGACTGCAACCGCAGCCCGTTGCGCATCGGGCCTGGACACCAGCAGAACACGCAGGCCGTTGTCCAGCGTGAACTGGCGTACAGCCTGCGCCGGCCGCGCAGAAGGCAGCGCGTCTGACTCGCCACGACTCCCGCCGCTGCCGAAGACAGAAACCAGCAACACCGAGCTCAACACCAGCGGCGACAGCCCACCAGGGATTCCCTTCATCCCGTACGGCTCTGGCTGGAACCCTTGAGAAGCCACTTGTCCAGTATGCTGCCCAGAGCCTCCATCTTGACCGGCTTGCTGATGTAGTCGTCCATCCCCGACTCAAGGCACTTTTCCCGATCACCAGTCATGGCATTGGCTGTCATGGCGATAACCGGCATCCGCTCACTACCTGCCTGTTGCTCTCGCTGGCGTATAATGCCGGTCGCAGCGTAACCGCTCATCTCTGGCATCTGACAGTCCATCAACACCAGGGCATAATTTTTTTCAGCGGTCTTCTCCACGGCCTCGAGGCCATTGACGGCCAGGTCGATCTGTACAAGCCCCATCTTTTTCAGCATGGCCATAGCCACTTTCTGGTTCACCGGGTTGTCTTCCACCAACAGCAACCGCTCCTGGCGATCCTCCAACGAAGGACCGGGGGCCGCGACCGTACGCGATACCCCTTCCGGCGACCGGCTCATGACCTCCAGCGTCATATCCAGAAGCTGGGACTGGCGGAAGGGTTTGGCCAGACTGTCATGCAGCTTTGCTTGCTTTCTTTCCACTTCCGTCAGTTGACCGGCACTGGTCAGCATCAGCCTGCGGCAGCTTTTGAGCGTATCTTCAGCGGCAATACGGCGGGATAACTCAAAGCCGTCCATATCTGGCATCTGCATGTCCAGATACACAAGGTCGAATGGGCGCCCGGCCGTCACAGCGTCATGCATTTTCTCCAGCGCCACCGGACCACTCTCTGCCAGAGCATGGTCGATCCCCCAGGACTCAAGGTATTTATGCACAATTTCCCGGTTGGTGGCATTGTCATCCACGACCAGGGCATAGACCCCTTTGAGACTCGCTCCGGAACTGGCCCGCTCGGGAATGGCATCACCTTCTTCGAAATCAAGATCGAAAGAAAAGCAGGACCCTTTGCCTGGCGTACTGACCACATGGATAGTCCCTCCCATCAGCTCCACCAGCTGGCGCGATATGGTCAGTCCCAGACCTGTGCCACCAAACTTGCGGGTTGTGGAGCCATCAGCCTGGGTAAAGGCTTTGAACAGGCTGGGAATAACGTTTGCGGGTATACCTATGCCCGTATCCTGCACTTCAAAATGAATGCGGTGCCTGGCTTCAGTGCAGCCTTTGTACAGTGCACGGATAACCACTTCTCCGGTTCTGGTGAACTTGACAGCATTGCCCAGCAGATTGGTCAGCACCTGACGCAGACGCACGGGATCACCCCGGACCGTCGCGGGCAGGGCCACATCCGCGTAACAGCTGAGTTCAATTTTCTTTTCCCGGGCCCGGCTGGACAGCAAGGCGGAGACATCACCCACCAGAGTACTCAACTCCACATTGACATTTTCCAGATCCAGCTTGCCCGCCTCGATTTTGGAGAAGTCCAGAATATCGTTGATCAGATGCAGCAAGGCATCTGCCGAGGAAAAAGCGGTTTCAATGTAATCCTTTTGCGTTTTGTCCAGAGGGGTATCCCGCAGCAGCTCCAGCATGCCCAGCACGCCATTCATGGGGGTGCGTATTTCATGACTCATATTGGCCAGGAACGAACTCTTGGCACTGGCCGCCTGGAGTGCGCTTTCCCGGGCACTGTGCGCCTCAGTCATGGCCTTGCGCAGATTTTTATTGGCCATATCCAGCGCTTCTGTACGCAGGGCCACTATGTGCTCCAGGTCCTCCTTGTGTTTGCTCAGCTCCTTGTCCCTGCTCTGGATCTGCTTCATCATCAGTCCAAAGCTCTCATACAGTTGGCCTATTTCATCATTACTGGTGCGCTCGGGAATGTCAGCATAGCTCCGTTCGGACGAAAAACGCTGCATGGCCTGAGCCAGCACAGTGACAGGGCGTGCGATTTGTCGCTGCAAACGAAACGCCATAAGGTAGGATGCGGCTATGGCCAGCACTGTAATACACAGTGCCAACAGGACATTAAGCAATATCTGCTCATGCAACTGGTGTATTTCCGCCCGTATCACTATGACGGCATCCAGCTGATTCGGGTTCCCCGGCGCGCTCAGCGGTACACTGACATCAACAACGTCCAGGCTGTGATTGAGATGAATCGACTGACTCTTGTCGAAAGGGCCAGCATGGCGGTAGCTGGCGTCCTGTGTGCGCGTATAGGATGCCAGCTTCTGACCATCGGGAAGGAACAGATGCGCCTCCCTGACGTGTTCGATCACCTGCAAGCCCTGAAGACGCTTGCGCACCGAGACAAGGTCACGCGCTTCCACGGCTTGACGGCTGTCGAAAGCCAGAACGGACGCCAGATTCAGGATGTTCTCTGTCATACTGTCTCGCGAGCGCACATAGTCGGCGATGCTGTAGATCAGAAAACAAACCAGCAACCCCACTTCCGCCGTGGTTACCATGGCGTAACGCAGCTTCTTTTCTATGGAAAGTTGAGAAAAATTGAACATCGGGTACCTGTCACTGTGCAAAGAGAACCAATGCGGCCCAGAGTGTACGCACCCCTTTCACCGCAACCCTGCCAATGTATCGACCAATTGTCGGCATCCCCCAATGAGTTAACCGGGGACAGCCGTCGAGCAACCTTGCGCACAGTGGTTTGATCCGACGCCAGAGGGCGGGCAACAGGCTTGCCAGGAACACAAAAGACAACGAACAAGGTGCTATTGAGAACCAGACGGTACTTCCCGGGGGTACACAAGCAGAGCCCGGCTGAGAGGCCATTGCCTGCTGTTATTCAAAAAGTTGCCCGGCCTTACGAGCGCACTGACCGGCCCGGGACCCAAGAGCCCGGCAACACAGCGGGCAACCTGGCCCCAGCCACTGGAGCAGTGTCCGCCAGCTCCTGCCAACAAAACCGGACCCGCTCCTGATAACAGTCAGCCTGTAGCCAGGAGGGGGTCCGGTCCCTGGAGAGGCTTCGTCTTCATCCCGCGCCATAGCCCCACAGGGCAGCTCATAAAGTCGGAGGCTGCAACAGGATCACAACCCGCCTGTGTCCTTACATGGCCGAGCTGTAAACCAGTGTGGCGGAAGGCCGGATGATATGAAGCCTGCTCCATGTTGCCGGCCGGGCCCGGTTAAAATCGAAATGCATCCTTGAGTTGTCACTCAGCGTCATCTCCACACGGATGCTACTGTTGAGAAACCTCCTGCCAACATATCTGACAGAGGCGGGACGCTCCAGCCACAGGAAGTTGCTCTGGTACAGGCGGCCACTGGGTGCAGGCCACTGATCATCAGACACCGAGGCCAGATGTCGGGCCATCCGCTCCACATCAATAAAGGTCCCGTATTCATGTACGCGAATGCGTTCCGGAGCAAGTGCCTGGCGCGTGCTGGCGGAAAAAACCATGCCGCCTTCGACCTGGACATCTTCCTGCTGAGGTAGCGCCAGCCCCTGGGGGACCGGAGAGTCGAAGGTACTGGTTAACTTGAATCGGCTGCCATTGAGCCAGGCTGCGTGCGTCAGCGTCACCTGACCGAGCCAGCGTTGTTCAAGTGCTTCAATTACCACCTTGTAGTGGGCCTGGCGCTGCTGCTCGCCAGATTCAGGCGCACCCGCATGCCCCCCCTGGTAGTGCGCTGCCAAAGTGCAGGTGGCAGCGGGAACCATCATCAGGGTAGAGAGGGGAATGGCCCATCGAATAATTGGGGCAGGCATAACTGTTCTCCGAAGTCGGTACGGACTCAGGCTGCCGATGAAGGCTGCCGACCGCTTCTGACAGATCCGCCAACAGAAGGTTCAGTAGAACTGACAAATTTTTACTCTTTTTTCGCAATTGGCTCACATAACGGGTTGATGCATCAGAGAACATTTTGAAAACCTGAAACAAGCCTGAGCACATCCCTGGAGAAATGAAGGAAAGTCAACGGGTTGTGCTGATAATGAGAACTGTTGGCACAGCAAGGCTCGCGGTGATTGCGTCGCTGCCTGGCGAGCCCTGCGTAAGTGACAAGGCCCCGCGACATCAGGCGCGGTCAAGCTTCCTCCTTTAAAGAAGGAGGCATAGCCAACCGTGAACAATCCACGGCAACGACGACAAACAGCCTAAAGTGTGGCCACAGCCCGCTCCCTATGCGAAACAACGCCAGGTGGCTTGCTGCCCGAGGCCCGAAGCCAGGTGGACACGCTGTCGAGCAGCTCTGCAAGGGAAATATTTTTCGGCGCGGCTTCGGCGATGGTATCCAGAGAAAAACCCGGTGGCAGCTCGCGTAAAGCAACGCTTTTCTGATACTGCGCTGCCGGCTGGCTGGACACCATAAGGACACTACCGGGGCGAGGAGACTCGCAAGACCTCAGCCAGGTCTGCAAAGTATCACCCGTATGGCATCGAAACCAGTTGCCGTCCTGCCATTTCCTCGGTGTATCCACAACGGTAACAGGCACTTGCTCCATGCCGTCTGGATAGGAATAGGCAGCCAGCAGCAGGCGGGCGAGCTCTGTCTCATGCAGCGGCTGATGGCTGGACGAGGACCAGCCTGCCAGATTCTGGCCGTCTCCTCGCTCCTGCAGCTCATTCATCAGCTCGGGAACACGGTCAATATCCGGAGTCAAGGGCCTTTGCCCGGTCAGTACAACCAGCTGCCTGAAGTGCACCCCCTGTTTCCATTGGCTGGCCAGCCAGTCCATACGACTGAGCATGATCGGACCTGGAGCGCCGAGGATCACTGCGTAGTCATATTCCTTTTGACTCGCAGTCACGGCCCGGATGAGAGACAGCTCGTCCATGCAATCCCTGATCTCCCCCATCTGTTTCTCAGGCAATACCACCTCCTGCATTTCCCAACGCTCCTGTCCCGGTTTGCGTCCCCACCGCTCTACAAAAGAATCTCTCCAGGCCGCCCAGTCAGAACTCTTGACATCACGGAGCACTGCCCCGCCATACAGGAGCCCGATCAGTTTGATCAGAGGAGGGGGTAGCTCGTCTTCCAGGACTCCTGGCGCCGAATCAGCAGCACTCATCATCAAAACACCAGCAACTTCCTGTTGCTCGGCATTTTGTGTAGCACCCGTGCCCGGATCCACAATCTCACCGGATTGTGCAATCTTCACCGTAACAACAGGTGCCGACGCATACTGCGGCTCATGCGCTGCCAGGCTGCATGGCCACAGCCAGGGGACGCAAGCAAGCCAGACACCAAGACACAAAGAGGGGTGGCGAAGTCCAATAAGGCGTTTCATGGCAACTACCTATGTGCCCGTTGAGGAGGTTTCAGTCTAGGCAGACTCCCGCCATCCTGTGCACTTTTTCCAGGATGATTTTCCCTGGAGAAAAGGTTGGCATATCATGGTCTGCACCCACAGCCTGGAATAAAAGACAACACGATTATGTTGGCAGTCATTTCACCCGCGAAAACGCTGGACTACGACACACCTGCTGTCACCGACCAATGCAGCCAGCCGGAGCATCTGGACCCGGCGGGCCAGTTGATTGAACAATTACGAACACTCGATCCCGTCCAGCTGGCAAATCTGATGCACATCAGTGACAAGCTGGCGGCCCTGAATCTGGCACGTTACCAGGCATGGCATACCCCTTTCACCCCAGATAACGCCCGTCAGGCAGTGCTGGCGTTCAAGGGCGACGTGTACACAGGTCTGGACGCCTACAGCATGAACCCGCAGAACTTTGTGTTCGCGCAGACCCACCTGCGCATTCTCAGCGGTCTCTACGGCCTGCTGCGCCCGCTGGACCTGATGCAGCCTTACCGTCTGGAAATGGGAACCCGCCTGGCCAATACCCGGGGACGGGATCTCTACGCCTTCTGGGGGGATACCATCACCCTGTCCATCAACAAGGCGCTGGAAGAAACGCCCGGCAGCAAGGTGCTGGTCAATCTGGCTTCGCAAGAATACTTTTCCAGCGTAAGGCCGGCTGCACTGGCTTCCGGCACCAGGATATTGACTCCTGTGTTTCGCGACTGGAAAAACGGTCAGTACAAAATCATCAGTTTTCATGCCAAAAAAGCGCGCGGCATGATGGTGCGCTACATAATCGACCATGGACTTACGACAGAAGATGATCTTGTCGCTTTTGATTATGGTGGTTACAGCTACAGGGATGATATGAGCGATGACAGCCAGTGGGTGTTTGTACGAGGGGGCTGAGCAGACGACGGTGACATGACACCAAAGACATGACACCAAAGACATGACACCAAAGACATGACACCAAAGACAATGCGCCCCCGGGATGCCACCCTGGGACGCAAATATATCAAATCCTTCGCCAGCGGCATTGCTGGCATGTTCATCACCTCAGCCGAGCATTACGCCTGGCTGGCACACCAGCACCGTATACCAGTGGTGACAATTGATCTCATGGAGCTGGACATCAGTCCCCGAGAGTTCAACATCGCAAGAAACCGGAATCTTGCAAGGATGTGTCAAGACTCCCTTTTGCGAAGCATCCAGAGGCTGGAACCTCCCCGGACTCTGGTCAAGGCAGTTCTTTGTGCCCACTTTGGTATTGGCGACTGTTCGAGTTTGGGCGGTAGCCCCATAATCGGAAGATCTGTTTTTACCGTTACACTGACAGATGAACGCGGCAAAGCCTGGCACCTTGAGCGTGTTCAGGAGCAGATGCCGCTTTCCCCCTGAGGGTCCGCTCCAGCCATGCCTGACCATAATCGGGGCACCAACATCCCACCAGGCAGCGACAACAGAATGCGTAATACGACAGCGTATACTTTACAAGGCTTCGCTCGTGGCGACTCCCAGGACGATGCGCTTGTATTTCAGCTACGAATGCATCCGTTGCCCTGTATCTGATGTGACGGACCTGTTCCGCCAATGCTGTTGTGACACCTCCCTCTCATAGGAATTTACAGTGCGTCACAGTGCAACCAGAAGCCAACAGACAAGCTCATGAACAACAGAAAAACGACTGATGCCTCAGGCTGAGTGACTCCATTTTTTCCAGCTGGATGAACACCTGGCCCTTGAGTGCCAGACAGATGTTAATCATGAGGCGGTCATGGCCGCTGCCAATCACAAGTACAATCTTCCGGCCTGCCGACCTGCTGCCGCTGGCTTACCTGTAAAATCCCGGTCGATTGCACTTCACTTTTTGTCTCCAGCCCAAGACCGTCTTCCAGGACCCGCTCAATGTTTTCCATCACTGTGACTGAATAACAGCATACCCCCATACGGCCGGATGTCCCCCGCCCCCACTCTGATGGGAGCTTTTCCTGCGACCATGATCAGCGAAAAAGGAGACGCCAGAACAGAATAAACGACTGGGAGGTGCTTTGTTTCCCCCATCCCGGGACAGGCGAAACAAAGCGGCAGGAGAACTACTGGCTATAAGCCTCTACAGGTACACAAGCACAGAACAGGTTGCGTTCGCCATGAGCATGGTCCACCCGGTTGACTACCGGCCAAAACTTCTGCCCGACCGCAAAAGGCACCGGATGCGTGGCCGTGCGGCGGCTGTAGGGCCGGTCCCACTCTTCCAGCAGGTCATCTTGCGTATGCGGTGCCCTGACCAGCGGATTGTTGTCTGCTGGCATTTCTCCACGCTCCACCTGGGCTATTTCCGCGCGGATCGCCACCATGGCTGTGACAAAACGGTCCAGCTCTGCCAGATTTTCACTTTCTGTTGGCTCAACCATCAGCGTACCTGGCACAGGGAAGCTCATGGTCGGTGCGTGGAAACCATAATCCATCAGACGCTTGGCAATGTCTTCCTCCGTTATTCCCGAGACTGCCTTTATCGGTCGTATATCCAGGATGCACTCATGAGCAACGCGCCTGTTGCGTCCGGTGTAGAGTATGGGGTAATGGTCCCGAAGCCGTTCAGCCAGGTAATTGGCCGCCAGTATTGCGACAGACGTTGCTTTTTTCAGTCCCTCTCCCCCCATGGCATGCAGGTAGCTCCAGGAAATGGGCAGGATCGAAGCCGACCCCCAGGGAGCCGCACTCACGGCTGTGTTTGCGCCGCCAGGCGCATCCATCCTGATCACGCTATGGCCGGGTACGAAGGGAGCAAGATGCGCCTGGAACCCTATGGGCCCCATACCCGGCCCGCCGCCGCCATGAGGAATGCTGAACGTTTTGTGCAGATTCATATGGGACACATCGGCCCCCATGTCCGCAGGACGACTGACGCCAACCAACGCATTAAGGTTGGCTCCGTCCATGTAGACCTGGCCACCATGCTCATGAACAACACGGCAAATGTCTTTTATGGCATCTTCGTAGACACCATGGGTCGAAGGATAGGTGATCATCAGGCACGCCAGCTTGTCGCGCTGCTCGCTTGCCTGACGAGTCAGGTCTTGCAGATCGACATTGCCTTTGTCATCACAGCGCACCACAGCCACTTCCATGCCTGCCATGCTGGCGGAAGCCGGGTTGGTTCCATGGGCGGAAGCCGGAATCAGACACAGGGTGCGCTCCGACTCCCCCCGGCTGTCATGATAGCGGCGAATCGCCAGCAGGCCGGCATACTCACCCTGGGCCCCCGAGTTCGGCTGCATGCAAATGCCATCGAAACCGGTAATGTCTTTCAGGTAGCTTTCCAACCCGGCAATCATCTTCCGGATGCCGGAAGTCATCTCCAGCGGTGTAAAGGGGTGCAGCTGGCTGAGCTGCGGCCAGGATACCGGCATCATCTGGAAAGCGGCATTGAGCTTCATAGTGCAGGAGCCCAGAGGAATCATGGCCTGGTTGAGCGCCAGATCACAGCCTTCCAGACGTCGCAGATAACGCATCATTCCGGTCTCTGACTGGTAGCTGTTAAAAACCGGGTGAGGGAGGAGTGGATGTTGACGCAGGAGTTGCGTCGGCAAAGACTCCAGTGCAGCCGCTTCTGCGTCCAGCGCATCCGCTGACAAGCCATGCCCTTCGCCCAGCACAAGGTCCCACAGCAACACAATGTCTTCGCGCCGGGTAGCCTCATCCAGAGAAATACCTATACGTGAACCCGCTTCTCGCAGGCACACACCAGACTGACGGCAGCGCTGGACAATCTCTTCCGGGCTGTCTGGCGTCAGGGTCAGAGTATCAAACCAGGTGCTATTGACCGGTTCCAGTCCGCAACGCCTGAAGCCCAATGCCAGAATGGACGTCAAGCGATGTATACGATGCGCGATGGTTCTCAGCCCTTCCGGCCCATGGTACACAGCGTAACTACTGGCCATATTGGCCAGCAGTGCCTGGGCTGTACAGATGTTGCTGGTCGCTTTTTCGCGACGAATGTGCTGCTCACGCGTCTGCAAGGCCATACGCAGCGCCGTCCGCCCCCGGCTGTCCACGGAAACACCTATCACCCGGCCTGGCAACGAACGTTTGTAGGCCGAACGCGTCGCAAAAAAGGCAGCATGCGGACCACCGTAGCCCATGGGAACGCCAAAACGCTGAGCACTGCCCAACACGACATCGGCACCCCAATGTCCTGGCGCCTCCAACAACACCAGACTCATGATGTCCGCCACCAGTGAGACAGTCACGCCACGCTGCTTCAGACTCGCTATCAGAGCCCTGTGGTCAGAAACATGCCCCCAGGTGCCGGGGCAAGCCAGCAAAACGCCGAAGACATCTTCTTCCAGGGCTTGACTGGCCGGTCCTGTCACCATTTCCAGATTCAGCCCTTCGGCACGGGTGCGCACAACGTCGATCGTCTGAGGATGGCAGTCACTGTCAACGAAAAATCGTCGACTGTCTTTTTTCCTGGTCACCCGCAAAGCCAGGGACAGGGCTTCTGCGGCAGCTGTCGCCTCATCCAGAAGCGAAGCGCAGGCCATTTCCAGTCCGGTCAGATCCATGGTCATCTGCTGAAAATTGAGCAGGGCTTCCATGCGGCCCTGGGAAACTTCTGCCTGGTAGGGCGTATAAGCCGTATACCAGCCTGGATTTTCCAGCAGGTTGCGCTGGATCACCGCCGGCACCAGCGTGTCGTGGTAGCCCATACCAATAAAGCTGCGGGCAGGCTGGTTGTGATCCAGAAGTTGGCGCAGATGTGTTGCTGTATCTTTCTCGGTGTGTGCGGGCCAGTGCAGAGGATTGGACTGCTGCAGGATGCTCCGGGGCACGGTGTTGTCCAGCAGGGACTCCAGCGAGGGCTCGTCCAGCACCGCAAGCATGGTGCTGATATCCTGCGTGTCCGGCCCCAGGTGACGATCAACAAATTCGTCAGTATATTCCAGCTGTGTCAGCCTGTTCAGGCTTCGCGATTTTGTCATCTTCGGGGTTCAACCTCTGCCACAGAGAGCGGCGTAGTCTGTTGCATCCAGAAGGCTGTCCAGCTCCTTTGGGTCTACGTCTACAGGCTTTAATTGCAATATCCATCCTGTGTCGTAAGGATCTGTTTCGATAAGCTGCGGGGTGTTTTCCAGCGCACTGTTGTGACTGAGTATCCGGCAAGCGAAAGGCACGTATACATCGGATACCGCCTTGACAGATTCCACAGTAACGGCCGCAGCTTTGGCTTCCAGTTCTGTTTCTCCCTCGTCAGGTATCACATGTACAATGTCACCCAGCAGCTCCTGGGCATGCTGGGTGATGCCCAGAGTGAAAGTGCCATCCTCTTCTTTGCGAATCCATTCGTGTGATTCGGTGTACAGGCGGTCTGCAGGAATCTTGTCCATGGCGGGTCAGCCTCCGACGATTGTGAATAAAGAGGCTGCGAGTGAAGACAAAGCCCGGCTCGCAGCGAACAGCAAAAAGTCACCGGAATCCGGCTCAAGACAGGCGTTTCCGGCACATCAGGAAGATTGCTCAGGGACCTTTTTACCTCGCCGGACAAAGCAGGGCCGGGTGACACGCACTTCTTCTTCCCGGCCACGCAGCAACACCCTGGCTGTTTTGCCGGTGTTGGCCGGCACCCTGGCCAGGGCAATGGCGTGCCCCAGTGTAGGAGAGAAAAGCCCGCTGGTGACAGTCCCCGTGCCCGCGTCTTCTGTCATTACAGGACAACCGGCACGTACTACGCCTCTCCCTTCGAAGATGAGTCCCACCAGGCGGTCCCAGCCGCCCTTGTTTTGAATGGCGGTCAGAGCAGTGCGGCCGATAAAGTCACGATCAGCAGGCTCCCAGGCCAGGGTCTGCCCCATGTTCGCGGAAAACGGCGTAATGGTTTCATCCATTTCGTTGCCATAGAGATTCAACCCCGCTTCCAGACGCAAGCTGTCACGGCAGCCCAGACCGCAAGGACTGACGCCAGCTTGCAGCAGCCGGGACCAGAAAAGCTCAGCCTCAGCCGCAGGCAAGCTGATCTCCAGGCCGTCCTCGCCGGTGTAGCCCGTGCGGGCGATCAGCCAACCATCGGCTTCACCAGCCTGAAAGGTTTCAAGGCTTTGGATCATCGCCGCTTGCCGGGATGTAGCAACACTGGCAGCAAGGTCACGGGCAGCCGGCCCCTGAACAGCCAACATGGCCAGCTCGGGCCTTTCAGTAAGCCGGACGGCATGGCCAGTCGCCTGGAGATTCATCCAGCGCACATCTTTTTCGCGGGTGGCGCAATTGATAACCAGGCGATATCCCCACGACAGCCGGTACGCAATGAGATCATCTATAACACCGCCCTCGTCGTTCAGCATGGCAGTGTACAGCGCCCGGCCCTCATCAAGGCGACCGACATCATTAGCCAGCAGTTTTTGCAAAAACGCGCAACTACCTTCTCCCTGCACATCAACCGCTGTCATATGGGAAACATCGAAAAGGCCCGCTTTTTCGCGCACCGTCTTGTGTTCTTCCAGCTGGGATCCGTAGTGCAGGGGCATATCCCAGCCCGCAAAATCAATCATCCTTCCACCGGCCTGCGTGTGCGCGGCGAAAAGGGGAGAGCGCTGCCCCATGACTATGTGTGCCTCCGGTACTGCGGAAAGTCCACCGACTTCAGGCGGCAGGTGAGTAAAGGGCGCCTGCGGTGGACGGGTGCCCGCATTCTAAGGCAAGGACCCAAGGGAACTCAAACTTCGGAAACAAGGGAGCAGGAAAGCACAAACACCGGCAGCACAATTGCAGCAGGGAGTGTCTGCCGGAAACCGACAACGCTGACTTCAGAAAAAGCACGACACTCGCAGCAAGAGCCTTACCGGCGGCAGTCTATAACTGCACCAGAACACTCTTGGGAACCCGACTGAAAAGGAGCAGATCAACCGGTTTTCCCGTACACCCGTACACCCGTATACAAAGACAAAACTCAGCAGCACAAATGACGGCTCGCAAGAGAAGGCATGCAAGCCTTCCCTTCGTGCACAATGACTGCCTGCACACCTCTGCCAGATACTTGCCAACAACTATCGAGCGCCAGAACTACCAGTCAATGCTTGTAAAAAACTGGAGGTCCTTGTCTGGCGTCTTGTCCCTTGCCGACCTTCTGCCAGCACCTGCAAGCGTACATCATCGGTCTGGTTTCTTTACAAGACGAAGCAGCAGACAAATATCTGGTGAAAACGCGCTCGGGGTTTTCTTCATCAAGAACCGGCTGGTGATGCAACCAGAGGCAAAAACCAAACCTTGCTCTGCTCGCCCATGCACAGATGACTTCCCCACTGCCTACGCCTTGTGCACGGAATCTCAACGCTGCTGGCCATCACAGCTTACGGCACCTTGAAAAAAAAGCGACAGGTACCTCTTTCCTTGCTTTGCGGCAGGCGGCACGGACAGGCGACTCCCCGACTCACCGCCGGTCACCGTCCGAGACGCCACCAGTTGCGCTCCCATCATGTCGAGAACGCACTCGCCAGTCACACTTTTGTAAAGTTTTCCCGGTAGAACGCCAGCTCTGTCACTGACTCGAGAATGTCGTCAAGAGCCCTGTGGGTACCGGTCTTGACCTGCTGCTTGAGCAGCTCGGGCTTCCAGCGACGGGCCAATTCCTTGAGCGTGCTTACGTCAATGTTCCTGTAGTGAAAAAAGCTGTGAAGCTCCGGCATATAGCGACGCAGAAAACGACGATCCTGACCCACGGTGTTTCCGCACATGGGAGACAGTCCCGGGCGGGACCAGGCTGCAAGAAACTCCAGTGTCATGGCCTCTGCCTGGGCGGTACTGATACGGCTTTGTCGGACACTCTCCGTCAGTCCGGTAGCGCCATGGGTTTTCACGCACCAGGGCCCCATGGCGTCGAGCACAGAATCCGGCTGATACACAGCGATAGCCGGACCTGTGGCCAGAAGGTTGAGTCGAGAGTCTGTGACAAGAGTGGCTATCTCAATAATCTTGTCCACTTCTGGGTCCAGGCCCGTCATTTCCAGGTCTATCCAAACCAATACCTCCTCCGGAACTGGGCGGCTGACTTCTTGGGTCATAGGATCAAACCTGCAAATCTGAGCGGGTCCGCGATCATAGTGCATGCTGGAATGTCAGGCAACGTCCCCTGGGCGGCGCCGCTGATATCAAGAATTTGAGCCGCTGATATAAAGTTTGACTAACCGACTTGTATCTGTGCGCGAGATCAAACCATGCCAATCTGATGTCTGGGTGTTGCCTGTCTGCTACCCTGTACCTCGTTCCGCACGAGAGTCGTTTGGCCCTCGTACCAACAACGCCACCAACTATTTGAATAATTAATTTGAAGGAGCATGGACATGTCAACGAAGGGGCGACCACTACAAGACCCTTTTCTGAGTGCTCTATGCAAGGAAGGTGTCCAGGTGAGCATTTTCCTTGTCAACGGAATAAAACTGCAGGGGAAAATTGAGGCCTTCGACCAGTTTGTCATACTGTTGCGCAACTCAGTCACCCAGATGATTTACAAACATGCCGTGTCGACAGTCGTGCCAGCGCATCTGGTGCGTTTGCCGGGCTCGGATGGTGCTGCGGAAGACAATCCTTCGACGGATATCGATCCCGGAAATCATTGAGGATGCGCAGGGGGACAAGACCGGAAAGCCGCGCCTGTAGCAAGGAAAGGGCCGGGACGGAAAACGCGCAGCAGACGCTCGGACGCCCGGACGCTCGGACGCTCGGACGCTCGGACGCTCGGACGCTCGGACGCTCGGACGCTCGGACGCTCGGACGCTTGATAGTACAAGCATCGCGAGGGGAGGTTCGCCGGGCGGCAACGTCGTCTTTCCAGCCTGTATTCTGACGCCGGAACCGTCTGGTATCGAGCGGTATTGGATGCCTGTTGGCGGAGGCACGTTGGCCATCAGTGGTGCCTGGATGCCTGCTGTGAGCGCTTGTCCGTCTGCCTCCTGACAGACACGGACAAGGTCCTGGATTTTCGACCCATGTCTGCGAAGACAGTCAGAGCGATCGAATCAGGACAAAAAAACAGAGAGGAAGAAAGCAGAGAGAGGAAGAAAGAAACAGAAGGAAACAGAAGGAAACAGAAAAAGTGCGCCCGGGTTCTGGACAAACGACCGGCGGTGCTCATTGATCTCATCACGGACAGGGGTCCGTAAAAAATTAAGCGCGTGGCGTGCAAGCGCAAGCACGCAGGGAGGATGTTTGTTTTTTGATCGGCACGAAGGAGGGGAACGCGCTGTGCTCGTTCACCCGTGCGGCGTGGCAAATGGCGCGCTGCAGGAGGACCCTGATGAATTTCGCGAGCTGGTGCGAGCTGCCCAGGTGGAGCAGGTCGCCTTCCTTCTTTTCACGGCGACTGCCGTGTCTCCCCGGTATTTTGTAGGAAGCGGCAAGCTGGAAGAAATACGGCAACAGATTTTGGCGCAGGATGCCAATCTGCTGCTGGTCAATTGTGTTCTGACTCCCAGTCAGGAAAGGAACCTTGAGGAGAAACTGGAGTGCCGGGTTGTCGATCGCACCGGCCTTATCCTCGATATTTTTGCCCAGCGGGCGCGTACTCATGAGGGCAAGCTTCAGGTCGAGCTGGCACAGCTCAACCACATCAGTACCCGCCTGGTGCGCGGCTGGGGACACCTGAAGCGTCAGAAGGGCGGCCTTGGCCTGCGCGGGCCTGGTGAAACCCAGCTGGAGACTGACCGGCGTTTGTTACGGGCACGTATTCAGATGCTGGAAAAACGTCTTGACAAGGTGCGCAGCCAGCGTGCCTTGACCCGCCGGGCCCGGCAGCGGGCACAAACGCCCCTGGTGTCTCTGGTGGGTTATACCAATGCAGGCAAGTCCACACTGTTCAATGCCTTGTCCCAGGCGGGTGTCTATGCGGCTGACCAGCTCTTTGCCACCCTGGATCCCACACTCCGTCGTTTGGTTATAGATGGGCTGGGACCGTTTATCCTGGCTGATACCGTGGGTTTTATAAGACACTTGCCTCACAACCTGGTGCGGGCGTTTCACGCAACCCTCGAGGAATCCATCCGGGCAGACTTGCTTCTTCACGTTGTTGACTGCGCCTGTGAGGACCGCATGGAAATGATGAAGCAGGTCCGTACGGTTCTGGCGGAGGTCGATGAGGAGATACGCGGCCAGGCGCCCACAGGCGAACGCCATCAGCTGCAACTGGAAGTCTTCAACAAGGCAGATCTTTTGGGCATCAGTCCGCGCATAGAGCGCGACGACCAACAGCGTCCCTGCCGGGTATGGATGTCAGCGCAGGAAAACCAGGGGCTGGATTTGTTGCAGCAAGCCATTGCGGAACTGCTGACCACTGACCTGGTGCATGAGCAGGTGTTTCTACTTCCGCATCAGGGACGACTGCGCTCCCGACTGTACCGGTTGGGTGCTGTGCAGGAGGAAAGCTTTGACGAGCAAGGCGTATCCGTTCTGAATGTCCGCATGCCGCGCCAGGACTTTATCAGAATGTTTGCACAGGAAGAGCAGGGAGAGCAGGGAGAGCAGGGAGAGCAACAAAGTGGACACAAACATCAGGCCCGAAGATAAAATCAAGGAGTTCCCTCGATCCGCAAGATACTATCTCAGGCTTCTGCACTGTGCACTGATTGGCGACCTGCAGGCATAGCTCCTGCTCAATAGAATCAGCACAGCATATTTTGCTGTGATGGGGGTCTGTAACAGACTGGAGTTCGGGCTGGACCGCTGTGTACGGGCGATACAAACAACCCGCAGTTGTCGTTGTGTCCTGTGTTGTGTTGCTGCGATAATCAGCGCGATGCGACCACTTGACTGATTGACAGCGCTTCCGGTCTGCTGGCATGACGGCAATGGGCGTGCGTCCTGGAGTAGCTGCCATGGCCGGGCTCATGGACTCTTGCCCTGCCGTGCTGTGTTCCGGACGAGGCCCGTTCTTTTGCCTTCTGGCTATACACGATTTAAAAAACACGATTTAAAAACTCACGAAAGAGGGATAATTTCATGGAATCTCTTTCCAGTCGCGGCTGCCTGGTTTCAGTGAGGCCAAGCCGTCTTTTCCCCAAGAAAAAGCACCTTTTTTTTCAGGCGGCACTGCTGGCCGGGCTCCTGCTGGGAGCATCGGGAGAAAGTGCAGCTTTTGAGAAAAAAGACAAGGACAAAGAAATAAAAGAGATCATAAAAACTCTCTCCAGGGACGGTATCGATCCAGGCTGGCTGGAGAAGGCCTTTGCCGGTGCTGAGTTCAAATCGCGCATCATAGAGTTGATCTCCAAACCTGCCGAGCGTCGCCTTGTCTGGTGGGAATACCGCAACTTGCTTATCAGCGAGCATCGGATAAAAGAGGGCGCAAAATTCTGGAAGACACATGAAAAAACGCTGATCCAGGCTGAACAAAAATGGGGAGTGCCACCTGCGATCATTCTTGGAATTCTGGGTGTGGAAACCGGGTTTGGCTCAAATACTGGTGGCTTTCGGGTGATGGATGCTCTCTACACGCTGGGGCTGGGCTATCCACGGCGGGCCAAATTTTTCAAAAAAGAACTTCATGAATTTCTTCGGTTGGCCAATGCCCAGAACATGGACCCTCTCAGCCTGACAGGTTCTTATGCTGGCGCCATGGGCGTGCCGCAATTCATGCCTTCCAGCTATCGCGAGTATGCTGTTGACTTTGATGGCGATGGGCAAACGGATATATGGCACTCAATGACTGACAGCATTGGTTCCGTGGCCGCCTATCTGCAACGCCACGGCTGGCAAGCAGGGCTTCCCGTGGCTCTGCCGGCACGAATCACAAAGCCTGTTTACAAGAAATTTATCGGCAAAGGTTCCCCCGCCAAGCCCGAGGCGACACTCGGCAAGGCAAAACGTATGGGGTGGATACCGGATAGCAAAGAGCCACTGGCTTTGTCGAATCGCAGGCCTTTGTTGGTTCGGGGACTGAAAATGGCGCTGGAAGACGATGATCAAGGCCAAAGCCGTTCCGAATACTGGCTGACGACAAAAAACTTTTATGCGCTGACGCGCTATAACATCAGCAACCTGTACGCCATGGCAGTATGGAGACTGGGGCAAGAAATCGAGAAAGTCTATCGCTCTGATCAAGAAAGCCAACCAGCCCTCACCAGCCACACTCCTCCCCAGGAGCAGGAAACCCGATAAGCCAGGTGTGTTTTGATAAGACAGTCTTCTGCCTTGCTCGACGAAAGAAATGCCATCAGCGCAGTTTTTCTCCTGCAGGGCAAGGCTGTTTTTCAACGGATTCAAGCATGAAATCCTGCCTCAGATGGCTCAGAGCCCGAATCCTCCAGCAACCCACCCAGAGGAAAGTGCGCAAGCCGCTTGCCTCGCGCAGGGTGGAGATGAGGTTCAATACGCGCAGTCATGCGTCAGCTGACATCAGCCTTCGGCATGCAAGGCCGGGCATCTTGTCTCCGCTGTTTTTTGATCGCTTCGCTGGGGGCACCATGTCCCGACAAGGGTTTTATCCTGGGCTGGGCATTATTGTTTCCCTGAGTGCCTTGCTACTGCAGGGATGTAGCAGCAGTGGTGGCCTGACACCGGAACAGATTCAGGCCGGACGCTATGCACTGGCCCATGATCATGCGCCACAAGCTGCCGACCACCAGGCCAGGACGATTGCCGATGCTGTCCCCCAACCTCCAGACGGCCCCCTCAAGTACCGTCCTTACAGGCTCTACGGCCTGGCCTACACCCCGCTGAAGTCAGCCACCGGCTACAGGCAGGAAGGCATAGCTTCCTGGTACGGAGTCCGTTTTCATGGATACAAGACAGCCAACGGTGAACTTTACGACATATATTCAATGACCGCTGCTCATAAAACACTCCCCTTGCCTTCGTACGCGCGGGTGACCCATCTGAAGACAGGGCGCAGCATTGTCGTAAGAATAAACGACCGAGGGCCTTTTCGTGCCAACCGGCTGATTGATTTGTCCTGGGCTGCGGCCAGAAAACTGGGCATTGACCGTCAGGGCATTGCCCGGGTGCGGGTGGAGGGAATAGACACATCTCCAGAAGGCCTTGCAGCTTTCCGGCAGAGCCTGGCACGCACAAACAGACGACACGATACTGATACCAGAGTCGCCTGGCTCCAGGTGGCCGCCCTGAAAGACAAACAGAAGGCCCAGTCGCTGAAGGAGCATCTTGAAAATCAACTGGACAATCCTGTACGCCTTGTGCCCGGTCAGGACCCCGGCTTGCTGAAGGTCCGGGTAGGTCCATTCTTCAACAAGCAGTCACTGGAGAAGGCCCGACGTCTTGTCAATGGCTGCTGTCAACTTGATGGTTACACCGTCTATGAGTAGATCCTTGTTGTTTGTTATCTGCTCCTCTGGTGTGGCCCGTCTTTACTGCCTACAATGGCCGACCGGGTCGGGGTGTTCCCTGCCACCGGGCCGCGCATGCATTGATGCGTATCATTGGTCCCTTGCGCTCATATCACTCCATGAGCGCGGATGCCTAGAGCAACAACACACAGAAAAGAATGATGAATCCACTCCTGCGTATGATTTTCCCCTCTCTCAGAAAGGGCAAGGGTGCACTCTGGGCTTTGGTTGTTCTGCTGGCGCCTTGTACCGCTGGTGCCGCAACAGCCGGCATCATCCCCTCTCCTCCCCGCATTGCCGCCAAGAGCTATATCCTGATGGATGCAGCCAGCGGTGATGTGCTGGCTGAACAAAATGCCGACGAAAAAGTCCCCCCCGCCAGCCTGACCAAAATGATGACCGCCTATGTGGTGGAAAGCGAGCTGGCAGCCGGCAACATTGGGCGCGACGAGCAGGTTACGGTCAGCGAGCGGGCCTGGCGCATGCGTGGCTCCCTGATGTTCATCGAGGTGGGCGAGCAGGTCTCGGTGGACAATTTGCTCAAGGGCGTGATTATCGTCTCCGGCAATGATGCCAGCGTAGCCCTGGCAGAGCACGTTGCCGGCAGCGAGCGCGCCTTCTCTGATCTGATGAACGCAACCGCCAACAAGCTGGGGATGGCAAGCTCGCATTTCCAGAACGCCTCTGGCTGGCCAGCTGCCGACCACTACACAACGGCACGGGATCTTGCCATCCTGTCCCGGCACATTATTCAGGACTATCCGGAATACTACGCCAGCTATGCCGAGAAGGAATTTCAGTACGGCGTCAACAAGCGCACGGGAGAGCCGCTGGCTCCACAGCCAAACCGCAACTCACTGTTATGGTCCGGCATCGGGGTTGATGGCCTGAAAACCGGTCATACGAGTGCAGCCGGCTATTGTCTGGCGGCTTCTGCCACCCAGGACGACCGTCGTCTGATTGCCGTCGTCATGGGAGCGGCCAACGAGCGGGCTCGGGCCAGGGAGACACAAAAACTGCTGACCTATGGCTTTCGCTTCTTTGAGAATGTGGCTATAAAGTCAGGCGGCATTTCCTTGACCAGCTTCCGTGTCTGGCAAGGCGACCGCAATACGCTGTCGGGTGGGCTGGAGGAAGATCTGGTTGTCACAGTTCCCCGTGGCACCAGCGGGCAGGTAGAGGCCAGTGTGCGCGTGGACTCTGATATCCGGGCACCAGTAGAAGCCGGACAGGTCATAGGCTCGGTGGTCGTGCGACAAGACGGAGAGATTGTGAAGCAGCGTGATCTCCTGGCACTGGAGACCGTGAAAACTGGCAGCTTCCTCAAACGGATGTGGGATAGCATCTTGTATTTCTTCTCTCATCTTTTGGGATAAGCCTCCATAACTGCTCCCGACAACATGATCAAAGGAGAAGGTGTTTCCTCTTATGAGTCAGGTCTACCTCAACGGTGATTTTTTCCCGCTGGAAGAAGCCAAAGTGTCCGTGCTTGACCGAGGCTTTCTTTTTGGAGACGGTGTGTACGAAGTGATTCCAGCCTTCAATGGCCGCCTCGTGGAAATGCAGGCGCACCTTGATCGCCTGGAGGATGGCCTGAAGGCGGTTGGCATTGAGGCTCCCGAGCCGGAAGGCGGCTGGGAAGCGCTGTGCCGCAAACTGCTGGAGAGCAACCGGTCTCTGGGAGAGCATCGGGCAGTCTACCTCCAGATCACACGTGGTGCTGGCAAGACGCGCAGCCATATCCCTCCTGCCAATCTGACCCCGACGGTTTTTGTCATGGTCATGGCCACGGGTGCTCCCATGACCGGCCAGGCCCAGGACATGAAAGGGGCTACAGCCATTACCATGAAAGACCGGCGCTGGAAGCGGTGCAGTATCAAGAGCGTCTCGCTTCTGGGGAACCTGATGGGATTCGACCATGCCCGCGCAGGGGGGGCACATGATGCAATCCAGATTAACGAGGATGGCTATGTGACCGAGGCCTGCGCCGCCAATATTTTTGTCGTCCGCGAGGGCAGGATCATGACCCCGCCACTGAGTGAAAATATTCTGCCAGGGGTCACCCGGGCTCTTGTGCTTTCAGTCGCACAAGAAGATAGCCGCTATGCCTGTGAGGAAACAGCGGTCACGCTCTCTGATTTACAGCAGGCAGAGGAAATATGGCTGACAAGCTCCACCAAGGAGATCAGGCCGATAGTGTCTCTCGATGGCGTGACCGTGGGCTCTGGCGAGCCGGGTCCGGTGTGGCGGCATATTGCGCCCTTGTTCTGTGCCCGCCGGGACGCTGTATCCTCCTGAAGGGGGGCAAGGCAGGAGCACCCGCAGCCGGAGAAGGTGGTGCCAACAGGGTCCGGCCATCTGCATCGCCGGCCCGGCAGCCGGTCACCGGGCTGTTGTCTGACGGCAAGCAAAGCTGCAAGCTTGCCAGAAGAGGATAGAGGGAAACAGGAACATGATTCAGGCCCGTGCCTTCGGGCAGTCAAGCTCGCCTCCTTTATATGTTCGTCAGTTGGGCATTCGGGATTACCGGACCACCTGGCGGGCCATGCAGGCTTTCACGCGCCAACGGGAGGCATCGGCTGTAGACGAGCTATGGCTTGTGGAGCATCCCGCCGTTTTCACTCTGGGACAAGCCGGGAAAGCTTCCCATGTGTTGGCCGCAGGTGATATACCGCTGATCCATGTCGACAGGGGAGGACAGGTCACCTTCCACGGCCCTGGACAGCAGATCCTGTATCTGCTGCTTGATTTGCGCCGGCGTCAGCTGGGTGTTCGCGATCTCGTGTCCCGCATGGAGCAGGCCGTTGTCGACACCCTGGCGGACTGGGACATTGCTGCTCACTCCCGCACGGATGCGCCTGGGGTTTACGTTGAGGCCGCCAAGATTGCCTCCCTGGGTTTGCGCGTGAGCCGGGGCTGTTGTTTTCATGGTCTGGCACTGAATGTAGACATGGAGCTTGCACCTTTTCGCAGAATCAATCCTTGTGGTCATGCGGGTCTGGCTGTTACCCGCATGACAGACCATGCTGCAACGGCTGTTGACCGAAGTCATGTGGCCCAGGCGCTGATCCGTCATCTTGGCGGACACCTGGGCTCACCTGTCCATGTTGCAGACACAGCTGAGCCTTCCTGTTTCGAGTGTTTGTCCCACCCGTTACAGTCCACGTGAACTGCATCGAGAAATAAGGTACTGATGAAAATGCCTGTGGCGACCAACATGATTCCCCTCGTCCAGATTCCTTCCGGCACAAAGTTTGTGACGGACAAGGGCGTGACGGCTATTAAAAATGGCATCAAGGCACGCTCGCAGCCGGAGTCGGCCGAGCACAAGGCTCGTCTGCCGAAACCGGACTGGCTGCGCATAACCGCACATACCGGGGAAGCCTATGGGCGTGTCAAAAAGATTGTACGCTCCCATGATCTGCACACGGTCTGCGAGGAGGCCATGTGCCCCAACATCAGTGAATGCTGGAGTGCTGGCACGGCCACCATCATGTTGATGGGGGATGTCTGCACCCGGGCCTGTGCTTTCTGCGCCGTGAATACTGGCAATCCGCACGGATGGCTGGACGAGCAGGAACCGGAGAAAACGGCCCGTAGCGTTGGACTTATGGGATTGAAGTACCTGGTGCTCACCTCAGTCAACCGTGATGATCTGGCCGATGGCGGTGCCGGGCACTATGCGGCTGTCGTCCAGAAAGTACTCGCGGAGCACCCGGGTACAGCTGTTGAAGCCCTGACGCCAGACTTTCAGGGTGATACGGCAGCCGTGGAGGTTGTTGTGGACAGCGGCATCTGTGTTTTTGCCCAGAACATCGAGACAGTACGCCGACTGACACACCCTGTTCGTGATCCGCGTGCCAGCTATGAACAGACGCTCAAGGTGCTCAGGCATGCCAAAGCGCACCGTCCTTCTGTCCTGACCAAGACCAGTCTGATGCTGGGGCTGGGAGAAACCGAACAGGAGATAGCCCGGACGCTGGATGACTTGCGAGCCATAGATGTCGATATTGTCACGCTTGGCCAGTACCTTCAGCCTACCCGTCATCACTTCGAGCTCCAGCGTTATGTCTCCCCTGCGGAGTTTGATCGCTATCGCCAGTGGGGACTGGATCGTGGGTTCCTGGAAGTGGTGGCAGGCCCGCTGGTCCGGTCCAGCTACAGAGCCGAACAGGTTCTGCACAAGAACAATGTGGGCCTCGGCCGGGAGGCCGTGCAGAGATAGTCTCCTGCCGCACGGGCCCGCTCACCGCCGGTTCGTTATCAGATATGCACGCAATCCTGACCACCTGGTTACCTGCGGGGATTTTCCTGGCGAGAGGCCTTCTCCAAGAACGCCACCGAAGGACGATTTGTCAGCAAAGACCAGAGGGGCAAGATGACACCACAGCTATCGGGAGTGCCGACCCCGGATACACAACGGCGCCTGTACACAACACAAGAGCAGGTGGAGGGCGGGGCGCACGCCGGCCGCTTGTTCCGTTCAAGGCGGTCAGTGCTTTCTGGCCAGAAGACTGGCGCAGGCGTGCAAGCGCGCAGAGCCAAGGCAGTACAGCAGGATGAAGCCCCCTCTCTCTGTCGATGCATCTGGCCGGACTGCGGGGCCTTGTTTGCCCCCGGAACCAGGCTCCGGCATATGAGAAATCACATTTTTTGTGACAAATATTTTGTCTGCGAATGGCCGTATTGCCATCAAGCCTACCGTAACCGCTCCCAGCTGGTGGCGCACCAGCGATGTCATACAACCAACAAACCCTATGCCTGTCGATACGAGGGCTGCAACCGCGTTTTCTCTGTGCAGTCGTCTGTGTCTCGACACGAGAGAATGGCGCATGGGCACAAGACACTCCGCAGCATTTTTCAGGGCAACGGCGCAGGCCTCCGCGCAAAAAGGGTGAGACATCAAAGTATGCCTGTCAGTGCACGCAACACGCTTGTCAGTCTGAAGAGGATGCCCGCCCCCCCGGTCAGCACAAGCCCGCAAGATATTCAAAACTTCCCGTTGCAGCAGACGAGACAACGAGACCTGCAGGGCAAGGCAGACCAGGGAGAGCCGGCACAACTGCCAGAGCGGCCAGAGCAACGGCAGCAACCACAACAGCCAGTAATAGCGCAGCCTGCCAGAAAGCCCATCGTCCTGTTCCGCCCCTGGGAGTCAGTAGAGCGAAAGTCAGCGGAGGACGCGGAGAAGCTGGAGGACGTCAGTGAAGGGAGGCGTAGCAGTGGGAGCGACCAGTCAGCGAATACGCCGGCACAAATGCCCCACTCCTTCGTTCTGGCATCCTCCTCTGCGACGGGAGGTCCGAGCTTGCCGGAACCGAACGGGCAGGAGGCGCGCATGGG
Source organism: Kistimonas sp. bin40 (assembly GCA_002238585.1). Classification (GTDB taxonomy): domain Bacteria; phylum Pseudomonadota; class Gammaproteobacteria; order Pseudomonadales; family Endozoicomonadaceae; genus Sansalvadorimonas. Next base: position 30,093 of record MPMQ01000021.1, read on the forward strand.
AAGGGGTCACACAGTTGCGGCCCAGCCCCCTTCCCACTTCCCATCACCGGGTTTTTCCCTCCGCATTTCTCCCTTCCACTTCACTTATCAGCCCTATCAGCCCTATCAGCCCTATCAGCCCTATCAGCCCTATCAGCCCTATCAGCCCTATCAGCCTTATCAGCCCTATCAGCCTTATCAGCCCTATCAGTCATATCCGCCATATCCGTTTTACCCTCCTTATGCTCCTTCCTCAGCCACATCACCCCACTTGGCCCCGCCGGGTGCCAGGCAGGGAGGTGCCTTGAGCGGGCCCGGTTATTACGCGCCAGCCTTTGCGCAAGCGCGCTTATATGATCACCAGGGAGGAGCGCCGCGCCCAGAACTTCCTGCTGTCCAGGCCAGCATTTCGCCGGCTTTCGCGCCTTCCGGCAGATTGCCGCTGGGAACACAACACACCGTTTTCCTGGGGCCGGTCAGGTTTCCAGGTAACGGTGGTCATACCAGCGGGGGAAGAAGGCTTGGCGAGCCGTATCTGGATCCCAGGTCGGGCATGCGAAGCGGCACGCTGCGGGGGCAAGATTTTCAGGATGCTGGCGCCATGCCGCACCCCGGCACGCAGCCTCCGAGGACAAGGACAGCACAAGGGGCGGAGGAATGGCCACCGCTGCCCGGGATGCCTGTGCCTCATCACATGCAGCGAACGGGTTTCCAGGCTGTGAGACCTGTGTGCACTGAGGGCGATCACCCTTCCTGATCCCAGTGCGTCAGACAGCCGCCGCCTGAGGGTCGGGCGGGGCGCCTATGAGGATCAATCTGACAGGGAAGGGAAACCGGAGAATATACGACTGTGGATTTCACCAGGCTCCCTATCCACCCAAGCCACAAAAGCTACCGGCGTCGTTAACAAAGCCACCTGGACCTGTAAGGGAGCGCAGCCACGAGCAGCACTACAGACCCGCCAGCCTGGCAGCTGCACAATGAAACGTCCGGCGCAATCCAGTCCATGTTCGAACAGGATCCTGAGCCAATGCCTGGCTCCGCACTGCGTCAGACGTGCCCCCACTGCGTCACGCAAGATAGCTGTCACCCCTTTTTATAAGGGATCTGACGACTCTCCAGGCTGAGCACTGGCGGCTGCAATGGCTCTTTATGCACAAGAAGCGAAAGCGACAGTCCATTCACAATGATGGTGTTACCCAACAATGCTCCTGTGTTTCCGCTGACAAGAGAGGCCGGCATCACTGGTGGCAGCCTGAATTCTTGACGCAAACAGGCGAGAGCTGAAGGTGTTCCCCTGTCCGGAGGCAGCAAAAATCTTCAGCAGTGCTGCACGCAAGACAGGTTCGCGATACTCATGGAAACTGCGGCAATGAACAGGATTGAGTTATCAGGTCATTGCCGTAAATAGATATGTTGTGCCAGGCAGCTGCAACAGTGGAAGCTCACGTCATGACAGGTAAAGTGCAAACTTGGGAAAACACGTCAGTCGACAGCGTTCTCCCGGCGCAATGGCAAGACGCGCATCCAACTGTTAACACCAACAACCTGGAAAGGAACTGCGTCGCAAGCGCAAGGTTCTGGCCGAAACCACCGCTTTGCTGGAACTCTCCCCAAAGACCACCGCCACCTTGGGGGGAAGGGGGCGTACGAGGAAGGTAGATGCCTCTCCCAAATCGTAGAGAACCTGTTGCACCTGATCAGAAAACGGCAGTCAGTGGTGGCTGTAAAACAAACTCCGGTACTGTACTCGACATGCCCGCACAGACTTTACGACACTAGATGCACGACATATGAACATAGAATCTTGCGAAAATTTCCCGAAAACCACAGCGATCTGAGAGAAAGGACCATACGAAGAAGGCTGATGCCTCTCCCAAATCCTGGAGAACCTGTTGCATCTGAACTCAGAAACCGGCAGTCAGTGGTGGCTGTAAAGCAAATTCCGGCGCTGTACTCAATATGCCCGCACAGGCTTAACGACACCAGACAAACGACATATGAACATCGAATGATGAACACAGAATTTTTCCGAAAATTTTCAGAAAACCACTGTGATCCGAGAGAAGGGGCCGCACGAGGAAGGCTGATGCCTCTCCCGGATCGTAGAGAACCTGTTGCACCTGAAGTTGCTCCTGGATCAAAAAGAAGCAGTCAGTGGTGGCTGTAAAGCAAATTCCGGCGCTGTACTCAACATGCCCGCGCAGACTTAACGACACCAGATAGGCAACATATGCGCACAAACTCCCTTGAAAAGTGCGCAGGTGTTAACACAAGGGAAAACTGGATGTTCTCTGCCATCACTGGATGGGGGAGACTTCATGCGTAAATCAAGATTTTCAGAGACGCAAATCGTATCGATCCTGAAGGAAGCCGTTTCATACGACGCAGTCTGCATTTCCTCTTCTGAAAGAAAATTGACCCTGAATTATCTTTGAAGAGGCCAACAAAGCATCAAGGAGCGGGAGCAGCTCTACTTTTGATTTGTGCAATACCCTTTTTCTTTCTGATCAAGAACAGCACGAAGTGATATCTTCTCCCGCTGCGCCAACAAGGTAGCAAACGTTTTGAAAGGCTCTCGCCTCCGTTACCACCAGTTGGACTTGCCCTCGCGTCATCAGTTTGAAACTTTTGTCTTTCATCAACAACAATTAGTTATCACTCAGAAGATCCACTATCCGTGCCGCAAAGTATAAAGGCCAGACCAGATTTTCTTTATCCTGTTTTCCACTACCAACAGCCCCTATCAACTTTACTGTTTTGACAGGAGAATACCTTTCTCCATAGACACGCAAACTTTTGGCCCGGGTGCGGCGACCTGATTTTACTTCAACAGGAACAATGTCACCTGTTTCCATTTTGAACAGGAACTCAATTTCAGCCTGCCGAAACTCCCATGAATATGTTGGGTAATACCCCATGGCCCTGAACTCGTTCTGGACAAAGTTTTCAGAAAGATACCCTTTATATTCAAAGCTCTGCTGAAGGTGCTCCTTGTAACTGATATCCAGCATATGACCGAGCAAGCCTATATCGAAAAGAAAGAGCTTGAAAAAGTTCTCCTTCCGGTAGGCCGCCAGTGGAGATTTCGGCTCAGAATCAATGGGATAACATCTCGATATCAACCTGGTTTTTTCAAGCCAGTCTATAGGGCCGCTGAGGTCCATATAGCTGCGCTTGCGCTCAATAACACCACTGAATCTGTACCTTTTCACTGAAGCATCGATGTTTCTTGAGAGCTGAAGGGGGATGTTCCTGAAAACCTGCTCAATATGCTGAGCATTGGTTTTTCCGGCATACTTGCCAAAATCACGTAAATAGCCCGACAGTATATTCTGGTGAATTCTGGCAACACTTGTGCAGCACTCATTAATACCTGTCTGACTGTTTTTTCCAGCGAACCATGTGGCCACCGCTTCTGGCATACCTCCCACAAAGTAGTAATCCAAAAGAAGCTGCCAGAGCTTGTTATGGGCAGCCTGAATGCGGGACCCTTTGCGATAGGCATCCAGGAGCTTGTCATTCCCCGCCGCGAGAACAAACTCCTCAAAGCAGAGCGGATACAGCTCAAGGGCCTCCACTTTGCCAACAGGGAAAGAATCAAGAAGACCGATATTGGAACCTGAAGCACAGAGAAATACATCAGGCCTTTGTTCCGCAAAAAATTTCAGGCTGTTCAAAGCCTGGGGGCATTCGCCAATCTCATCAAAGAACAACAGATCAGTCGTCGGTGAAAAATCAACCCCAAGCTCAAGTTCGATATTCTGGATAATAGACTCCGGGCTCAGACTGTCTGAGAAAAGCTCCTTGAGTGCTGGATCAGCCAAAAAATCCAGCTTCAGAACACGCTCAAAACTCTGGGCCCCAAAGCCCTTCTCTATCAACCAGGACTTGCCAACCTGTCTGGCTCCGTCCAGCAGGAGAGGCTTGCGACCGTCCCGCGCTTTCCAGGCAGTCAACTTCTTCAGCAAAAGGCGTTCAAGCATGGCTCCAGATCCCGTCCGCTTTCCCACTTGAGATCTGAACATAAAGCTTTTTGACGGGATAAAAAAGAGCCGCATCGACTTTTTTGCACAAAAAAATATGCAATTTGCTATTTTTTGACAGGAAAAAGTCCCAATTTTTGTACTTTTTTATAGAAAAAAGACTGGGGGCACAGCTTTTTCCATAGAAATTGAAGCGTTCTCCCAGATTTTTGTTGCACATGCCCCCATGCGGCCTACGCACCAGCCACAAGCTCCCTGGCCGTCAAGAGCGCGCAGCAGATTTCAAGCTGAAGCCCTGCTTTTCCAACTCTGCCGTGACTGTATCCACCTGGTCTCCCTGCAGCTCTATGGTGCTGTCCTTGACAGTACCGCCAATGCCACAAGACCTCCGCAGGTGACGAGCAAGCTTCTTCAGCTCGACATCGTTCAAAGCAAGCCCTGCTACTACGGTGACTGTTTTTCCTGCACGTCCCTTCTTTACCCGGCACACGCGGACAGGTCCGCTGGCAGCAGGCCCTTCTTCGCCGGGATCAGGAGCAAGAACCTGCCTGGCTCTGGCCGGGTCTGTGCTGTAAAAAAAGCGGCTGCTCTCGGACTTTTTGCGCACTGATAACTCCTGTGGCAATCGGTTATATGGGGTTTGACATACTGCGGCGCAATGAGATCAACCCTGTGCCCCCAGGGCCGACACCGGCGCGCCAGTTCATCAAAACCGGCACCGGCCTCCATCCTGACAACACAGGAGGTGGGAGCCGGGAGACATGCTATCAATTGATGTCGCGTCCCTGTTATCCCGCCTGCTCTCTGGCTGCTGAACAGCTGAAAGCCCCCCTCGCCCACATCTGTGCACGGCACGCAAGTACTCATGACTGTCCCCTCATCGCTGACTGGAAGCACCAGTGTGGACCATAAAAGCAGCAAGAGGATCAAATCATGCCATTATCGGAACAGGCGGCCGATTGCCGCTGCTGTCTTGATGCAGAGCCCCGCTTCAGAACGGCTGAAGCCCTGTATGACTTTCACTCCAGAATCGGCCGACAAGTGACCTGCAACCGGCTACTCCCACTCAATAGTGGCGGGCGGCTTACTGGATATGTCGTAGGTTACCCGGGATATCTTGTCTATTTCATTGATGATGCGGGAAGAAACTTGCTCGAGGAACTCATAAGGCAAACGCGCCCATGAAGCCGTCATGAAATCGGTCGTTTCCACCGCCCGCAGGGAAATCACATATTCATAACGCCGCGCATCGCCAACAACACCTACAGATTTCACCGGCAGAAACACCGCAAAAGCCTGACTGACCTTGTAGTAGAGTTCCGCTTTGTACAGCTCCTCAATAAAAATGGAATCCGCCTTGCGCAGAATGTCTGCGTACTCCTGGTGCACCTCGCCCAATATCCGGACCGCCAAGCCTGGCCCCGGAAAGGGATGACGGTGAACCATGTCGTAAGGCAGTCCCAGCTCCAGCCCCAGCCTGCGGACCTCGTCCTTGAATAGCTCACGCAGTGGCTCAACCAGCTGCATGGTCATATCTTCCGGCAGCCCCCCCACATTGTGGTGCGACTTTATGACATGAGCTTTTCCCGTCGCAGAGGCCGCAGACTCTATGACATCCGGATAAATAGTTCCCTGAGCCAGAAAAGGCACGCTACCTATCCGGGTCGCCTGTTCGTCAAAAACTTCGATAAAGGTATTGCCAATGATCTTTCTTTTCTTTTCCGGCGACTGCACACCGCTCAACCGCGCCAGGAAGCGCTCAGAGGCATCCACCTGAATAACCCGGATCCCCTGCTTCTGCGCAAACATGGCCATGACTTGCTCAGACTCACCGGCACGCAAAAGACCATTGTCAACAAACACGCAGACCAGCCGGTCACCAATCGCCCGGTGCAAAAGAGCCGCCAGCACACTCGAATCCACACCGCCCGACAGTCCCAGAAGGACAGACTGGTCCCCGACCTGACGACAAATGCGCTCAATAGCGTCTTCAATAATGCCGGAAGGCGTCCAGTGTTTGCCGCAACCTGCTATATCGCAGACAAACCGTTCCAGTATCCGCTTCCCCTGGCGGGTATGCGTGACTTCAGGATGAAACTGAAGACCATAGAGATGACGCGACTCATCCGCCATGGCCGCCAGCGGGCAGGCCTGGGTCCAGGCCAGGGGGCTGAAACCTTCAGGCAGGGCGGTCACCTGGTCGCCGTGACTCATCCAGACATCAAGGCTGGTAGAACCTCCAGTACCCACATGATCTTCTATGCCGTCCAGCAAGCGGCTTGCGCCCGTCTCAACCCGGGCATAGCCGAACTCGGACACCCCCGCAGCTGACACCTGGCCGCCCAGCCGGGACGCCATGGCCTGCATGCCATAGCAAATACCAAGCACCGGAACACCCAGCTCAAAAACAGCCTCAGGTATCTGAGGCGCCCCCGCAGCGGCAACAGACTCGGGGCCGCCCGACAGCACCACCGCCCGCGGCGCAAAATCACGCAAGGCGCTGTCCGCGACATCACAACCATAAATCTCGCAGTAGACACCGATTTCACGAATGGAACGCGCGATCAGCTGGGTGTACTGGGAACCAAAATCAAGTACCAGAACCCTGTCCTTATGAATATCCATGATGCGACTAACCCGCCCTGTAGTTGGGTGCTTCCTTGGTGATAGTCACGTCGTGCACATGCGATTCACGCATGCCCGCGCCCGTGACTCGTACAAATTCTGCTTTCTGGCGTAGTCCGGCGATGTCGGGAGAGCCGGTATACCCCATGGCGGCACGCAAGCCACCCATCAACTGGTGCACCACGCCACTGAGTGCTCCCTTGTAAGGCACACGTCCTTCAATACCCTCCGGCACCAGTTTTTCTGCACCGGCAGCCGCATCCTGAAAATAGCGATCGCTGGAACCTTCTCCCTGCGCCATGGCTCCCAGAGACCCCATGCCACGGTAGGTTTTATAGCTGCGGCCCTGATAAAGGATGATTTCGCCGGGCGCCTCTTCTGTCCCGGCCAGCATGCTGCCCACCATCACCGACTGGGCTCCTGCGGCCAGGGCCTTGGCCAGATCGCCAGAATAGCGAACACCACCATCGGCTATCACCGGAACGTCTGTGTCCTTGAGCTCCTCTGCAATATTCGCTATCGCAGAGATCTGGGGCACGCCAACACCCGTGACAATCCGGGTAGTGCAAATGGAGCCTGGCCCTATGCCCACCTTGACCGCATCAACGCCGGCAGCCACCAGCTCCCGGGCGGCCCTGGCCGTGGCAATATTGCCGCCAACCAACTGAACATCGGGATGGAGCTCCCGAATCCGGCCCACAATGTCGATCACTGACCGGGAATGTCCATGCGCGGTATCCACAACCACCACATCCACGCCTGCATCGACCAAGGCTGCCACCCGGTCGACCGTATCACGACCTGTCCCTACAGCAGCACCGACTCTCAGGCGACCAGCGTCATCCTTGCAGGCATTGGGATAGTCGCGGGATTTCTGTATATCCTTGACCGTCATGAGACCTGCAAGCTTCTCACTGCCATCAAGAACCAGCACTTTTTCAATACGGTGCTGTTGCAGCAGACGGAGAACCTCTTCCTGGGAGCTGCCAACCTGCACTGTCACCAGGCGGTCACGGGGGGTCATCAGCTCGGCAACAGGCCTGTTCTGATTGGTTTCAAAACGCACATCCCGGCTGGTGATAATGCCCACCAGCTGGTCACCGTCCAGAACAGGCACGCCAGAAATATTGTGTTGACGGCGCAGGCGCAGCAGCTCACCCACTCTGGCACCCAGATCAATAGTCACAGGATGGCTGACTATCCCACTCTCGTGTTTCTTGACCTTGCGGACTTGTTCCGCCTGCCGCTCTGGCGTCAGGTTCTTGTGGACAATTCCCAGGCCCCCCTCCTGGGCCATGGCGATGGCCAGCCGTGCTTCAGTCACGGCATCCATGGCCGACGACACCAGCGGGATGTTCAACGCGATAGACCGGGTCAACCGTGTCTTGAGGCACACCGACCGGGGCAAAACCTCTGAATAGGCAGGCACCAGAAGGACATCATCGAAAGTAAGGGCTTCCTGAGCAATACGCAGCATCGTTCATTGTCCGGGCAAGGAAAAACAGCAGATTCCGGAAGGCAAAGCAGGCTACCACCCCAATCCGGCTTCCGGGACAGACTGACGACTCTACAGCACACAGGCACCTGGCAGGCTCCGCGCCTGGCCGCCTGGACAGCCAGCACCCCGTCAGGGAAAGGCCAGCAAACAACAGGGGACACAAGGGCACGCGAATATATCCACCCCCCAAGCTTGCACACCCGGGGGACCGGCTGGGCACTCCTGCGGTTCCATCGGCTCCTGCTGTGGGGGGCGCAGAGGCATGACTCTTGCCTGCGAGTTACCGCTCCTGGGGACCCTGCAGGCTGGCAGAATCGTCGGGACTTCCCGGCGCAGAGGCAGGGTACCACATAAGCATGGGTTCGCAAGTCGACCAGCTCCCCGGCTGCAACAAAACATGAATAGCCCTGGAGGGAAAGGCGCATCTGTCACCCGGGCTTGTCTTCCCTGACAGCTTCCCTAACAATCACACCATTCCGGCCTTGCCCACACCAAAGATCCACGCCTGCCCATGTCCTATACACACGACGCTCGACAAACAGAATCCGTACCCGATGAGCAGCACAGGATTCTCTCTGTGAGCGAACTCAACCGGCAGGCCCGCTGCCTGCTGGAAACGGCCTTCCCCTGGGTTCATGTTTCCGGCGAGCTGTCCAACCTGGCCCGTCCACCTTCAGGGCACTGGTATTTCACGCTCAAGGACAGTCGGGCCCAGGTGCGCTGCGCCCTGTTCCGTGCCGCCAGCCAGAAACTGGGCTTCGTCCCCGAAGAAGGTCAGCAGGTGCTGGTGAAAGCCCGTGCGGGTCTGTACGAAACCCGGGGAGACTGGCAGTTGACGGTCTCCTCCATGGAGCCTTTTGGCACAGGTGCCTTGCAACTGGCCTTTGAGCAGCTCAAGCGACGGCTGGCCGCTGAAGGACTGCTCAGTCAGGAACGCAAGCGACCTCTTCCCCACCGGCCTGGCCATATCGCCCTGGTGACATCCCGGCAGGGCGCCGCCGTTCACGACATGCTGACCGTGTTTCGACGCCGCTACCCCTGCCTGACCATCACTATTGTGCATACACCCGTGCAGGGTGCTACGGCGGCCGCAAGCATAGTGCAGGCACTGGAGCGGGCACAGCAGCTGCCGGACGTGGACGCCATCATTGTCGGGCGCGGAGGCGGCTCGCTGGAAGACCTCTGGCCGTTCAACGAAGAGGCCGTGGCCCGGGCCATAGCGCACTGCCGCATTCCGGTCGTCAGTGGCGTGGGACACGAGGTCGATGTCACCCTGGCCGATCTGGTCGCCGATTACAGGGCTCCAACGCCCTCAGCAGCAGCCGAGCTGCTCAGCCCCGACAAGCAGGAACTTCTGACGCAGCTCGACAGACTCTCGCAAGGACTTCTGAACGCAATCAACTACCAGCTTCAGTTGCGGCAACGGCAGCTCAATCACCTGCGCCTGCGCTTGCGTCACCCCGGGGCACTCCTGCGCGAGCAGCAACAGAAGCTGGATGACACCACAACCCGCCTGCATAACGGAATCAACTACCAGCTTCAGTTGCGGCAACGGCAGCTCAGTCACCTGCGCCTGCGCTTGCGTCATCCCGGTGCACTCATACGCGAGCAGCAACAGAAGCTGGATGAGGCCGCAAACCGCCTGCACAGGGCCATGGACAGGGCACTGTTCGACAGAAAGCACCAGCTGGACCACCGCATGGCCCAGCTCGATGCCTACAGTCCGCTGGCCACTCTCCGGCGCGGTTACAGCATCACCTTCACACCAGCGGGCAAGACAGTCACCGATACCCGCAGACTCCAGCCCGGCGACAAAGTGCACACCCGCCTGGCCGACGGCAGCTTCTGGTCGGTCGTCACAAGCCTGGATACAGCGCCAGAGCAAGACTGACCGGCTCGGCCCCGCCAGCGTGCAACCCGAAGAGGGTACCATCCATTCCCGGAGCGCACCGGGGGACGACCGCCCCCGGCCAGGCCCCGGATTTGTCAGCAAGACCGACAAATTTGTCCAGAAACCTCGCCATTTTTCCCCCTGCTGGCAAAAAGCCACCGCACTTTCTGCCTTTATCGCTGCCACATAGTGCCGATACAGACCTGGAAGCCGAAAACAAAGTCCACATTCGAATGAAACAGCACTTGCACGACGATTTTTGCATTCGTCACTTTCTGTACGGTGACGCCTCCGGGCTCGCCCGCAATGGAGACAACCCCAAGGTTGCTATCAACCAGCGGGAATGTTTTCCCAGTCCCTACACGCTTGATGTGGCACGCCAGTGGATACAGTACATCAAGGAAAATGAGGTCAATACGCGCTTTGTCATTGCCAACGACAAGGAGGCCATAGGTGAGATTGGCGTGGTCAAACAGCTTGATGTGCACCGCCACAGCGCGGAAATTGGTTTCTGGATCGGCGAGGCCTATTGGGGACAGGGCATAATGACCCGCGCTGTCAACTGGATGGCCGACTACTGCTTTCGGGAGCTGAACGTCAGACGCCTGTTCGCCGATGTGGTTGAGTTCAACCTGCCATCCCAGCGCGTGCTGCACAAATGCGGCTTCCAGCGGGAAGGTGTGTTCAGGAAGAACATCTGCCGCGACGAGCAATTCTACGACCAGTTTGTCTATGCCCGTCTCAGTGATGACCCGCCCCCGCCCGCCACTGGGCAACCCAAAGAGAAAGGCTGAAAAGCCAATGTCCCCAGTCATCCTCTGGAAACCCCGGAGGTTTGACTGTCACAGCCGCTGTTCTGAAGGAGAACATGACCATGCAGTCTGCCCTTAACAATCAAGGCAATCGGCCAGGCGTTACACTGATTGAAATCATGACCGTGGTGACCATAGTCGGTCTGCTGGCAGCTGCTGCCATTCCCACCTACGACACATACACCAAGCGTGCCCATGTCGCCGAGGCGATGAACATGGTTAATCCTGTGAAAAAAATGCTCGCAGAGCAGTTTGCCGTGACCGGAGAATTTCCTGATGCCCACGAAAGAAACCAGCTGGGCCTGGGCAATATCGCAACCGAGGAAGTCACCGAAATTTCCTTTGACAATACGGGCCTTATCAACGTGGTATTCCGGGAAGATGGCGTCATAGGCCCGGCCTTCGCGGGAAGTGGTAATACTGAAGTTCCAAAAGTGATCCGATTTGTTCCAGGAGCCACCCGTTCTGGCGTTCTTCGCTGGAGTTGCCACGCCCTGGGCCTCGAAGAAGCTCTCGTGCCCCGCAACTGCACCTTTGCCACAATCTGACTGAGGTACTGACACACGAGGCCGTGCTGCACAACTGCAGTTCTTTGTAGATACGAAGCAAAACGATTGTCAGGAAAACAAGGTCAATACGCGCTTTGTCATTGCCAACGACAAGGAGGCCATAGCTGGGATTGGCGTGGTCAAACAGCTCGATGTGCACCGCCAGAGCGCGGAAGTTTGTTTCTGGATCGCCGAGGCGATGAACCTGGTTGACCCTGTGAAAAAACGCTCGCAGAGCAGGTTATCGTGACCGGCTCTTTTCCTGTGTTCAGCGAAAGAAACCAGCTGGGCCGAGGCGATGGCGCAACCGGGGAAGTCGCCGGCGTTGTCTTGAACAATACAGGCATTATCAGCCTGCTTATTCCGCCAGAATGGTGCCACAGGCCCACCCCCGTGGGAGGTGCTACAGTTGAAAAAGTGATCCAATTTCATCCAGAGACAACCGCTCTTGGTGGTGTTCGCTGGAGTTGCCACGCCATGGGCCTCGAAGAAGCTCTCGTGCCCCGGTCCTGCTGCTTTGGATAATTGACTGAGACACTGACACACGAGGCCGTGCTGCGGAACTGCAGCTCTTTGTAAAAACGAACAAAAAGATGACTCGCCCGGCCACTGAACAACCGAAGCAAACAGGCTGAGGAGTCAAGGTCCCCAGCCATTGCCTGGACACCCCGGAGGCTTGACTGTCACAGCCTCTGCCCTGAAGGAGAACATGACCATGCAGTCTGCTCTTGATAATCGACACAAACAGTCAGGCTTTACCCTGATTGAACTCATGATCGTGGTGGCTATAGTCGGTCTGCTGGCAGCCGTTGCCATTCCCACCTACAACACATACACCAAGCGCGCCCATGTCGCCGAAGCGATGAGGCTGGTTGAGCCTGTGAAAAAAGTACTCACAGAGCAGTTTGTCGTGACCGGAGATTTCCCTGATCCCAGCCTGGCAGCCCAACTGGGCTTGAGCGACGGCTCTATCGAAGACGAGGAAATCCTCGGCGTTAACTTTAACAATTTGGGCGTTATCAGCGTGGCATTCCGGCAGGATGGCAGCATAGGCCCGGCCGTCGTGCCCGGCAGTAATCTCGAAATTCCAAAACTGATCCGATTTATTCCAGACACCACCACTCCTGGTGTTGTTCGCTGGACTTGCGAAGGCCGGGGCTTGGAAGAAGCTCTCGTGCCCCGGAATTGCATCGCTAACGGTCCTTAAAAACGAAGGAAAAACGATTGTCAGGAAAACAAGGTCAATACGCGCTTTGTCATTGCCAACGACAAGGAGGCCCTCGCTGAGACTGGCGTGGTCAAACAGCTCGATGTGCACCGCCAGAGCGCGAAAGTTTGTTTCTGGATCGGTGAGGCCTGTTGAGGGCTGGGCATAATGCCCCACGCTGTCAACGGGATGGCCGACTACTGCTTTCGGGAGCTGAACCAAAGGTGACTGTTCGCCGATGTAGTTGAGTTCAACCTGTCATCCCAGCGCGTGCTGCACAAATGTGGCTTCCAGCGGGAAGGTGTGTTCAGGAGAACATCGACCGCGACGGGCAGTTCTACGATCAGTGTGTCTATGCCCGTCTCAGTGATGACTCGCCCGGCCACTGAACAACCGAAGTAAACAGGCTGAGGAGCCAAGGTCCCCAGCCATCCCTGGAAACCCCGGAGGCTTGACTGTCACAGCCTGCCCTGAAGGAGAACATGACCATGCAGTCTGCTCTTGATAATCGACACAAACAGTCAGGCTTTACCCTGATTGAACTCATGATCGTGGTGGCCATAGTCGG